>DATBFW010000163.1:0-19403 GCA_036558285.1 Mycobacteriales bacterium
ACCCACGTGGCCGCGGTGGAGGAGGGCGTCGCGTCGACCAAGCCCTTCCACGCCTGCCCGGCGATGGACGTCCCGCAGGTGTACGTCTACGCCAACGACGGACCGGGCGGGCGCGGCTCGGTGTCGCTGTGCAACGTGCACAGCCCGGACACCACCGCCGCGTTCGCCGACTGGGACCCGGCTGCCGACCGGTGGAAGGTGGTGCAGGACCCGGCCCGCAACCAGCTGCAGCGAATGGCCGACTCGCCGCACCTCTGCCCGGCGATGCCGTTCGCCACCGGCGGGCGGTCCTCGGACCGGGTGGTCACCGAGGCCGGCGACCTCTACCACGCCTGCCGCTACCTCGGCTGCAACCAGGTCAGGACCGACACGCGGCAGTTCGGCCGGGCGGCCTGGGAGGCGTCGCTGGTGTTCTACCGGGCGGTCGAGGTGCTGCGGGAGGTGTCGGTGCGGACCGGTGCCGAGGCGATCGAGCCGCACCTTGCCCGGGTGCGCCGGCTCGGGACCGGCGTGCTGACGCTGCGGGAGCGGACGGTCGCGGTCCTGCGCGAGGCGTCGTCGCTGGGCCCGGTCGAGCTGGACGGGTTCGACCTCGCGATCGTCGCCGCAGTCGGGCGGCCGCGCCGGTCGGCCACCGTGCCGCTCGGCCTGCCGGTCTTCGTGCTCGGCGCGCCAACCGACAAGACGGACGGGGCCGGCGCCGTAACGCCGTGCGGCAGCTGCCGGTGAGCGGCGACCAGAGGTCGGCGGACCCCGCCCAAGCCGGCGGGTCCTCCTCGACCGGTCGCTGCACCTGCGCCAACCCCGCGCTGCCCACCCGCGCCGCCACCCCGCCGGCGCCCCGGGCCGCCGCCAGCCCCACGGCCGCGCCCCACACCGCCACCCCGCCGGCGCCCCCAGCGGAAACCTCGGTCACGAGCGCGCCCCGCGTCGCCGCCGCCGAGTCGGCCGAGGCTCGCACCGACACCCCGCCGGCGCCCCGGGCAGACGTGCCGGCCGCTGGCCCGACTCGGGTTGCGGCCGCCACCTCGGCCGGCGCTCGTAACGACGCGGCGGCCGCGAGGTCGGGCGGCGGCACCACCACCGTGAGCCCGGCCGCCGGCTCCGATGTCGCTGCCGCGGCCCCGGCCTGCCCGGAGCCGGGGCCGGACGGGTTCTCGGCAGGCGGGCCGGAGGTGGGGGACGGGCACCTTCCGTTGCACCGGCGGGTGCGCGGGGTGCTGGGCGGCTGGGTCGGCGCGGGACGCCGCCTGCCGGGCGCCGGCGGCGCGCTGCCGCCGCTGGTCAGCGTGCACGTGCAGCAGCGCGACGACGCCGACGTACCGACCCTCGAACGGGCGTACGCGGTGGCCGAGGAGCAGCACCGCGGCCAGCGCCGCAAGTCCGGCGAGCCGTTCATCACCCACCCGCTCGCCGTCGCGATGATCCTCGCCAACCTCGGCCTCGACACGACCACGCTCGCCGCCGCCCTGCTGCACGACACGATCGAGGACACCGGCTACACGCTCGCCCGCACGCAGCAGGATTTCGGCCTCGAGGTCGCACACCTCGTCGACGGCGTCACCAAGCTGGACAAGGTCCGCTTCGGTGCCGACGCCGAGGCCGAGACGCTGCGGAAGATGATCGTCGCCGGCGGCCGCGACCTGCGGGTGCTGGTGATCAAGCTGGCCGACCGGCTGCACAACATGCGGACCCTGCGATACCAGCCGGCGCACAAGCAGCAGCGGATCGCCCGCGCCACCCAGGAGGTGCTGGTCCCGCTCGCCGACCGGCTCGGCATCCACGTGCTCAAGCGGGAGCTGGAGGGCCTCTGCTTCGCCGTGCTGCAGCCGGCCGAGGCCGAGGTGGCCGCCCGGCTGGACCGGGAGCGCCGGCCGCACCGGGCCAGGCTCGCCGCGGCGGTCGCGGCGGAGCTGGCGCCGGAGCTGCGCGCCGACCGGATCGACGCCCGGGTGACCGAGCGGCCTCGCCACCTCTACTCCGCGTACCGGACCAGCCGGGAACGTGGCGGCAGCGGCGCCGAGTTGCTCGACGCGGCCCGGGTCCTTGTCCTCGTCCCGGACGGCATCCCCGCGGACTGCTACGCCGTCCTGGGGCTCGTGCACGGGCTCTGGCGGCCGGTGCCGGGCCGGTTCAAGGACCACATCGCGGTGCCGAAGTTCAACCTCTACCAGTCGCTGCACACCACGGTGCTCGGCCCCGGCGGCGAGCCGGTCGACGTGCTCATCCGCACCGAGTCGATGCACCGGGTCGCCGAGCACGGTGTCGCCGCGCAGCTGCAGGCGGCCGACCGGCCGGGCGCGTTGGGCGCGCTGGGCGGGCGGGACATGGGGTGGCTGCGCCGGCTGCTGGCCTGGCAGAGCGAGGTCGCCGACGCGGCGGAGTTCTTCCAGACCCTGCGCGACGACCTCGGCGCCGGCCCCGAGGTGCTCGTGTTCACCGGCGGCGACGCGGTGCCGCTGCCGTCCGGCTCCACGCCGGTCGACCTGGCGTACGCGCTGGGCGGCTCGGTCGGCCACCGCACGATCGGTGCCCGGGTCAACGGAGGGCTGGTCCGGCTGTCGAGCCCGCTGGCCGACGGCGACCTGGTGGAGATCCTCACGTCGGAGTCGGAGAACCCGGGCCCGTCCCGGGACTGGCTCATCTCGGTGCGCACGCCGAACGCGGCAGTGCGGATCCAGCAGTGGTTCGCCGAGCAGAGCCGGGACGTGGTCATCGAGCGCGGGCGGCACGCGCTGGAGGTGGCGTTCGCGGCCGCCGGCGGGGTGTCGCTGGAGGGTGCGGTCGAGGACGGCTCGTTGCTGGTGACGACGCTGGAGCTCGGCCACCGCCACCTCGAGGAGCTGTACGCGGCGGTCGCCGATCGCAGGGTCGACGCCGAGCACGTGGTCGCCCGCAGCGCCGCCCACGCACCCCCCGCCTGACCCCCGCCGATCGCGCCACCCGGCCGCGCGCCGCTGGCGCTTACTTGGCGACGGTGACGGTCTTCAGGGAGATCGCGGTCTTCGGCTTGCCGTCGTCGCCCGAGGAGGTGCCGCCCTTGGCCACGTTCTCCACCACGTCGAGGCCCTTGGTGACGGTCCCGAAGATCGTGTAGTTCGGCGCCAGCTGGGTGTCCTTGTAGACGATGAAGAACTGGCTTCCGTTGGTGTTCGGGCCGCTGTTGGCCATCGCCAGCACGCCCTTCGTGTACTTCCCGTTCGGGTCGAGCTCGTCGCCGAACGAGTAGCCGGGGCCGCCGCTGCCGGAGCCGGCCGGATCACCGCACTGCAGCACGCCGAAGTTGGCGGCGGTGGTGAGCCGGTGGCACGGCGTGTTGTTGAAGTAGTTCTTCCCGGCCAGGTAGATGAAGCTGTTCACGGTGCACGGCGCCTTCGCCCGGTCGAGCGCGAACGTCATGTCGCCGCGGGTGGTGGCGACGTCGACGTTGACCGTGCCGCTGGTGGGAACCTTGGCGTTGGCGGGCTGGCCGGCGTTCTTCGTCGGGGTGCCGGCCTTGGTGTAGGTGCAGTCGCCCTTGGCCGCCGCCGTCGAGGCGCTCGGGGTCGCGCTCGGGGTCGGCGCCGCGGCCGTTGTGCTGTCGTTGCCGCCCACCTGCGTGACGACCAGCACCACCGCGGCGATGACGACGACCACGCCGAGACCGGCAGCCATGACGAGGTTGCGTCGCTTGCGGGCCGCGGCCGCCTCCTGACGGCGCTGGATCTGACGCTCCAGGCGCCGGCGGGCGGTCTCGCGGCGCTGCTTGGTCGTGGGCACAGGTGCTCCTGCCGGGCGGATTCGAACCGGGATGTGGCGGCAGTGTAGGACGCCTGCCTATCCGTCCCGGCGGGAGTCCGACCCGCCGAACCTGTGAATACGGTAAGGTCCCGCAACCAGGATCTCTCGGACGACACCGGCAATGCGGGAGGAAACGGCGCGTGCGTCGCCGGCTGCGAACGGTGACGGTAGCGCTGTCGCTCGCCCTGCCGGTCGCCGCCTGCGGTGGCGGCGCGGACGGCTCGACCGAGCTGCCGCCCGGACCGGCCGCGGCGTCCGCGCCGCTGGCCACGCCCTCGGCGACCGCGGCCGGAGACCCGGTGCTCGCGTCGTACCTGCGGTTCTGGAGCGCGGTGATCGCGGCCAACCGGGCCGCCGACCCGAGCCTGGCCTCGCTGCGCACAGCGGCCGCCGACCCGGAGCTGTCCAGGGTGCGGGCGACCGTGTCCCGCAACAAGGTGCAGAAGCTGAGCCTGCGCGGCGACGTCGGGCACACACCGCAGCAGGCGACGGTCCGCGGCGCCACCGCGACGATCGAGGACTGCTACGACATCTCCGGGTGGAACCCGGTGCGGCTGGACACCGGGCAGCCGATCGAGGCCACCGACGAGAGCGGCACCGGCCGCTACCGGGCCCGCTACACCCTGCGCCGGTCGGCCACCGGCTGGCTCGTCGTGAACCACACCGCGCTGGGGAGTTGCTGATGCGCCGTCTGCTCCTGCTGCTGGCCACGGTGCTGGCCACGATGCTGGCCACGATGACGGCCACGACCGTCTCGCCAGGCGCAGGAGGCGTACGGGAACCTGGCGCCGCCGGGGGCGCAGGTGCGGCACAGCCCGGACACCCGCGGCATCGTCGGGCTGGAGACCTGGCTGTGGCTGGCCCCGGGCACGTTCGGCGAGCTGCGCGGCAGCTCGGCCGAGGGCCTGGTCGCCGCCGCCCGGCCGGACGGCACGGCCTGGACCACCGGCGACGGCGGGTCGGTCAGCTGCGCCGGCGCCGGCACCCCGTACGGGTCGGCCGGCGGCAGCGACTGCACGCACACCTACCGCCGGGCCTCCGCGCGGTATGCGGGCACGGTGACCCGCACCTGGGCGGTGCACTACGAGCAGGGCGGCAACCCGATCGACATCCCCGGTGCCCCGGACACGCTGACCGCGAACACCGGCTGGGCGCTGGCGGTGGCCGAGGCGCAGGTGCTCACCGGGTCGACGCCGCGCCCGGGCCGCTGACGGACGGCCTCTAGGCTGGCCGGGTGCTCATCTCCGGCTTCCCGGCCGGCCCGCCCGCGACCAACTGCTTCGTCGTCGCGCCCGGGCCGGGGGAGCAGTGCGTCGTCATCGACCCCGGCATCGAGGCGACCGGCCCGCTCACGGACCTGCTCGACCGGCACCGGCTGCATCCGGTCGCGGTTCTGCTGACCCACGGGCACATCGACCACACCTACTCGGTGGTGCCGGTCTGCGAGGCCAGGGACGTGCCGGCGTGGATCCACCCGGACGACCGCCCGCAGCTGACCGACCCGCTGCGCTGGATCGGCGCCCCGCCCGGCACGCCGCTGATGGGCATGCCGAGCCTGCCGACGGCGGAGCCGGCCGACCTGCGGGAGCTGGCCGACGGCGAGACGCTCGAGCTGGCCGGGCTCCGCCTCGGCGTGCGGCACGCGCCCGGGCACACGCTCGGCTCGGTGGTGTTCACCGCGCAGACCGCCGACGAGCCGCTGCTGTTCTCCGGCGACCTGCTGTTCGCCGGCTCGATCGGCCGCACCGACCTGCCCGGCGGGTCGTACCCGGCGATCCTCGACTCGCTGGCCCGGGTGGTGCTGCCGATGGACGACGCGACGGTCGTGCTCCCCGGGCACGGACCGGAGACGACCGTCGGCCGGGAGCGTGCCGCCAACCCGTACCTGCAGCTGGCCGTCGAGCAACCCTGACGGAACCGGATCGGGCCACCCTGCGTTGTCGCAGAAGATGGAAGAGAACGAGGCGCGCCGGGTGACCGACCGGCTGCGGGAGCAGGGCGTCGACGCCGCCATGGAGCGGGCCGGGATCTACCAGTTCGGAGTGCGGGTCTCGCTGCCCGACGGGCGGCAGGCGATCTGGGACTCCGACGGCACCGCCGGGCTCGAAGCACAGGTCATGCAGGACGGCATGCTGGTCGGCTTCGTGCCGTCGATCCCCGGCTCCGAGGACTTCGACGAGAAGCAGACCGTCGACGCGATCGTGCAGACCGACTACGACCAGCCGGTCGCGCGGCGGCGGACGGCGCCGGTGCCACCGGCCGAGCCGCTGCCTCGGCAGGGCGGCGTGTTCCGGCGATTCCTCGGTGGGTTCCGGGAACGCTGATCCGGCCGAGCTGATCGGCTGAGGGCGCAGACGCCGAGGGCGGGGACCGGTCCGGTCCCCGCCCTCGGCCGTGGTCAGACGACCATCCACCCGAGCACTGAGGTGGACTGCAGCACGACGATCACGACCATGATCGCGAGCAGGAAGATGCTCCAGCCGAACACCTTCCGGAACAG
Source organism: Mycobacteriales bacterium (assembly GCA_036558285.1). GTDB lineage: Bacteria > Actinomycetota > Actinomycetes > Mycobacteriales > CADCTP01 > CADCTP01. The sequence goes on from DATBFW010000163.1 coordinate 6,281, forward strand.
CTCGCCCTCGCGACCGGCCAGCCCCACCGCGGCGGCCGCGATCGCCAGGTTCTGTGGCGAGATCATCTTCCCGAGCACGCCGCCGGAACTGTTCCCGGCGGCCATCAGCACCGCGTCGAGCCCGGCCTTGTTCGCGGCGCTGACCTGCAGGGCGCCGAACAACGAGTTGGACGACGTGTCCGAGCCGGTGACCGCCACCCCGAGCCAGCCGAGGATCGGCGACAGCGCGGCGAACGCGCCGCCGGCGCCGGCCATCCAGTTGCCCAGCGTCTGCGTCTGCCCCGAGGCGTTCATCACGTACGCCAGCGCCAGCACGGCCATGACCGTGACGATCGCCGTCCACAGCTGCTTGTACGTGTTGGCGTAGGCGGCCAGCGCCCGGCGGAAGGAGATGCCGATCACCGGGATCGTGATCAGGCCGGCGATGAGCAGCAGCGTGCCGCTCGCGGCCAACCAGTTGAAGGTGAAGTTGGGGATCGTCGACGGCTTGCCACTGGAGGCGAACAGGTTCAGGCCCGGCCAGTGGAAGATCTTCGTCGTCTTGGCGAGCTCGGGCTTGATCCCGGGCAGCTGCGCGACGATGAAGACCGCGACCACGATCAGATACGGCGAGTATGCCTTCCAGATCTCCGTGCGGTTGTACGGCAGCTGGGTCCCGCCGGACGTCGGCGGCAGTTCGGCGACCGGCTCGTCGAAGTGCCGATGCCGCTGCGGGACGTCGCCGCCGGTGGTGCCGCCGGTGGTCCCGCCGGTGCCGCCGGTGCCGCCGACCGTCTCGGTGCGCGTCGCGGTGGCGACGCCGCCGCCGACCGCCACCGGCTCCTCGGTCTCGGGCTCGACGTAGGTGTGCGCCGGGTGCCAGACCCGCACCAGCAGCACGACCGCGCCGGCGGAGGCCAGCGAGGCGAAGATGTCGGCCAGCGGGACGGAGATGTAGTTGGACGCGAGGAACTGGAACAGACCGAAGGTCACGCCGCACAGCAGCGCCGCCAGCCAGGTGTCCTGGATGCCGCGCTTGCGGTCGACGATGAACACCAGGCAGAGCGGCACGATGATCGACACGAGCGGCGTCTGCCGACCGACCATCGCGCCGAGGTCGTCCTGCGGCAGCCCGGTGACCGTGGACAGCGTCGTGATCGGCACGGCCAGCGCGCCGAACGCGACCGGGGCGGTGTTGGCGACCAGCGCGACGGCTGCGGCCTTCATCGGCCGGAAACCGAGCGCGATGAGCATGACCGAGGTGATCGCCACCGGCGTGCCGAAGCCCGCCAGCGCCTCGAGCAGCGCGCCGAAGCAGAACGTGATCAGCACGGCCTGGATGCGCATGTCGTCGGAGACCGAGGCGAACGACCGGCGCAGCACGTCGAAGTGCCCGGTCTCCACGGTCATGTTGTAGATCCAGATCGCGTTGATGACGATCCAGAGGATCGGGAAGAACCCGAATGCCGCGCCTTCGGTGGCGGACAACACCGCCTGGTCGAACGGCATCGGATACACGAACACCGCGACGATGATCGCGACGAGCAGGGACAGCAGGGCGGCGACCCAGGCCCGCAGCCGCAGCACACCGAGCAGCACGAAAAGTGCCACCAGGGGTAACGCCGCGAACAGCGAGCTCCAGCCGAGCGAGTCGGCTACCGGATCCAGGACCTGGCGATACATCGGCGTCCACCTTCCAGCGACAGGACCCCCGTGTTACGGCGATACGTGATCCGGGTCACCCCGGTTCGGTCATTCCTATTTATTTGTCAGTTCTTTAATTGAGTGGCCCCGCAACGACGCGTCGAGCACTTCGACGGTGTGTGCGAGGGCGATATGGCCACCGTTGCGGCGCAGGGCAGCGGCGACTTGCATGAGGCAGCCGGGATTGGCGGTGACGAGCAGTTCCGCGCCGGTGGCCAGCACGTTCGCGGCCTTCCGGTCGCCGAGCTCGGCCGCCGGTCCCGGGTTGAGCAGGTTGTAGATGCCGGCCGAGCCGCAGCACAGCTCGGCCTCCGCGATCTCCTTGAGCTCCAGTTCAGGAATCTCGGTCAGCAGCGCACGCGGCTGGGCCCGGATGCCTTGCGCATTCGAGAGATGGCAGGCGTCGTGATACGCGATCGTCACCGGCAGCGGGTGCCGTGGCGCGACCGGACCGAGCTCGGCGAGCAGCTCCGAGACGTCCTTGACGGTGGCCGCGAATGCGGCCGCCCGGTCCGCGTACGCCGGGTCGTCGGCGAGCAGGTCCGCGTATTCCTTCATGGACGAGCCGCAGCCGGCCGCGTTGACCACCACCCGCTCGACTCCGGCGCCGGCGAACGCGTCGATGAGCTTGCGGGCGAACGCCTTGGCCTCCGGCTCGCGTCCATTGTGGACCGACAGCGCCCCGCAGCAGCCCTGCTTGCGCGGGATCACGACGTCGCAGCCCTCCATCGCCAGCACCCGCGCGGTGGCGGCGTTGACGCCGGGGAAGAACGCGCCCTGCACGCAGCCGGTCAGCATGCCGACGGTCATCCGGTTCGGGCCGCGGGCCTCGACCCGCTCGGGCAGCACCGGCGACCTGCCGATCGGCGGGGCGATGTCCTCCATCGTCGCCAGCGTCGGCGCGAGCCGCTGCAGCAGACCGCTGCGCCGCACCAGCTTCTGCAACCCGGTCCGCTGGTACGCGGCGAGCGGGCCGCGTAACAGCCGCAGCCGGCGCGGGTACGGGAAGAGCGCGAAGACGGCCTCGCGCAGCGCCCTGTCGGCCGGCGAGCGGGTGTGGTTGCGCTCCACCTGGGCCCTGGTCGCCTCGATCAGCTTGTCGTACTGGACGCCCGACGGGCACGCGGGCACGCAGGCCATGCAGCCGAGGCAGCGATCGAAGTGCTCGACCATCGAGTCGGACAGCGGCTCGCCGTTGAGCCCCTGGCTCATCAGCTGGATCCGGCCACGGGGCGAGTCCATCTCCTCGCCCCACAGCGCGTACGTCGGGCAGGTCGGCAGGCAGAAGCCGCAGTGCACGCAGTCCGAGATCAGCTCGGGGTCGGGCGGCCGGTGCGCGTCGAACGCGGGCATGCCCAGCGGGACCGGCTCGCCCTTGGTGGACGCCGGGACGTCTCCGGTGCCGTGGGTGGCGTCGACCGACACGTCAGATCCCTCCCACGAACCGGCCGGGCGCGAGCAGCGCGTCCGGGTCGAACTGCTCCTTGACCCGGCGCATCAGGTCGAGCCCGGACACCGGTCCCCAACTGTCCACTTCGGACCGGACCGGGGGCGGCGCGGCCAGCACGACGACGCTGCCCTGCCACGCCGGCGCGGCGTCCCGCAGCGCCTTGACGAACGCCGCGACCGCGGCCGGGTCCGTGCCGGGCAGCGCGGCGTGGAGCACGCCGACGCCGCCGCTGCCGCGGACCGCGGCGGTGGTGCCGGCCGCGGCGGCGGCCCGGTCGATGCCCTCCAGCAGCCGGCCGGTCCCGGTCAGCTCGGTGGTCGCCTTGACCAGCACGCTGCGGTCGGATCCGGCAGGCAGCGCGCCCCACCAGTCGGGCCGGTCGATCCGGGCCGCGCCGTCGCCCAGCGTCCCGACCGCCTGCTCGGCCCGCGCGGCCACGCCGGCCTCGGTGCCCTCGACCAGCACGGCCACCTCGACCGGACCGCCCGCCTCCGGCCGGTCCAGCTCGATCGCGGCCGGCACGAACTGAGCGTGCAGCGCCTGCTGCACCGCCTGGTAGGCCCCCGCCGCGTCCGGCACCCGGACCGAGACGTACGCCGCGGCCGGCGGCACCGGGTGCAGCCGGAACGCGGCCTCGGTGACCAGCCCGAGCGTGCCGTACGCGCCGGTGACGAGCTTGGCCAGGTCGTAGCCGGCGACGTTCTTGACCACCTTGCCGCCGGCCTTGGCGACCACGCCGTCGGCGCGAACCATCGTGACGCCGAGGACCAGGTCGCGCACGGCACCGGCCTGCAGCCGCCGCGGCCCGGTCACGCCGGTGCCGAGCATGCCGCCGATCGTCGTGCCGGGCACCACCTCGTCGACGGCCAGCCGCTGCCGGTCGCCGGCCAGCCGCTCGCCCAGCGCGGCCAGCGGCACCCCGGCCTGCGCGATCACGACGAGGTCGCCGGCGGCGTGCTCGACGATCCGGTCCAGCCGGCGGGTGTCGACGATCAGGTCGAGCCGGCGCGGGGGAGTGCCCCAACCGAGCTTGGTCCCGGCGCCGCGGGCGACCACCGCGAGCCCTTCGGCCGCAGCGATCCGCACCACCGCGGCCGCCTCCGCGGTGGAGCCGGGAGCCGCCACGAAGCGGGCCGGGACGCGGTCGACCGCGTCGCCGTCGCCGGCCTGCTCGGCGTGACCGCCGGCCGCCTGCCGCAGCGCGTCGAGCACCCCCGCCGGCCCGGTCATCAGAACTGCTCCGCCAGTCCGGCCTCGACCAGCGGGTGGGCGCCGCGGTGCCGGCCCGGCACCTCGCCGCACAGCCGGGGGGTGGGGAACACCTTGCCCGGGTTGGACAGCCCGTCCGGGTCGAACGCGCACCGCACCAGCTGCATAGTGTCGAGGTCGTCCGCGGTGAACATCCGCGGCATGTGCTTGGCCTTGTCCGAGCCCACGCCGTGCTCTCCGGTGATCGAGCCGCCGTGCTCGAGGCAGAGGTCGAGGATCGCGCCGGAGACCTCCTCGGCCCGCTCGGCCTGCCCCGGCACGGCGTCGTCGAAGAGCACCAGCGGGTGCAGGTTGCCGTCGCCGGCGTGGAAGACGTTGGCCACCCGTACGCCCGACTCGGACGAGAGATCGGCGATCGCGCGCAGCACCTCCGGCAGCGCGGTCCGCGGGATCACGCCGTCCTGGACGATGTAGTCCGGGCTGATCCGACCCACCGCGGCGAACGCGGACTTGCGGCCCTTCCAGAACAGCGCCCGCTCGGTGTCGTCGGCGGCGATCCGGATCTCGAACGCGCCGGCCTTCTCGCACAGCTCGCGCACCTGGGCGAACTGAGCGTCCACTTCGGACGCCGGGCCGTCCAGCTCGACGATCAGCACCGCGCCGGCGCCGTCGGGATATCCACAGTGGACGGCCGCCTCGGCCGCCTCGATCGCCAGCGCGTCCATCATCTCGACCGCGGCCGGGATCACGCCGGCGCCGATGATCGCCGACACCGCCTGGCCGGCGGCATCGGTGCCGTCGAAACCGGCGAGCAGCGTCCGCACCGACTCCGGCGCCCGGGTCAGCCGGACGGTCACCCGGGTCGCGATGCCCAGCGTGCCCTCCGATCCGACGATCGTGCCGAGCAGGTCGTAGCCGGGCGCGTCCGGGGCCTTGCCGCCGATCTCGACCACCTCGCCGGACGGCTCGACGAACTCGACGCCGAGCACGTGGTTGGTGGTGAAGCCGTACTTGAGGCAGTGCGCGCCGCCCGAGTTCTCCGCGACGTTGCCGCCGATCGAGCAGACCTGCTGGCTGGACGGGTCGGGGGCGTAGTAGTAGCCGCTGGGCGCGGCCGCCCGGGTCACGTGCAGGTTGATCACGCCCGGCTCGACCACCGCGCGCTGGCCGTCCCGGTCGACGTCGAGGATCGTGCGCATCCGGGAGGTGACGACGAGCACGCCGTCGGCGTGCGGCAGGGCCCCGCCGGACAGGCCGGTGCCGGAGCCGCGGGCGACGAACGGCACCCCGGCGTCGTTGCACGCCCTGACCACCGCGGCGACGTCCGCGGTGGTCTCGGCCAGCACGACCAGCCCGGGAACGACCTTGTAGTGGGCGAGCCCGTCGCACTCGTACGTGCGCAGCTCCTGCCGGTCGTCGATGACCTTCGCGGCACCCAGTTCCGCCCGGAGGCGGGAAGCGAGCTCGGACAGACCGGCCATGGCAGCGCTCCCTACGGCATCCGCTCGTACGCCGGCAGGGTGAGGAACTCGGAGAAGTCGTCCGACAGCGCCATCTCGGAGAACAGCGCCTTCGCGTCGTCCCACTGGCGGCCGGGCCCCTCCGTCCGCACCTTGGCCAGCTCCTCGTCGATGATGCGCTCGACCAGCTCGCGGGTCACCTTCTGGCCGTCGGCGAGCGTCACGTCGTTGTGCAGCCACTGCCAGACCTGCGAACGGGCGATCTCCGCGGTCGCCGCGTCCTCCATCAGGTTGAAGATCGCCACCGCGCCGCCGCCCCGCAGCCAGGACTCCAGATATTGCAGCCCGACGCTGATGTCGTTACGCAGCCCGGCCTCGGTGATCTCGCCCGGCGTGGCCGCCACGTCCAGCAGCTGCTCGGCGGTGACGTGCACGTCCTCGCGCTTGCGATCGATCTGGTTGGGCCGGTCGCCGAGGACGGAGTCGAAGACCTCCCGGCACAGCTCGACCATGTCCGGATGCGCCACCCAGGAGCCGTCGAAGCCGTCGTTGGCCTCGCGGGTCTTGTCCTCCCGGACCTTCTGCATGGCGACCTCGGTCACCTCGGCGTCGCGCCGGTTGGGGATGAAGGCCGCCATGCCGCCGATCGCGTGCGCGCCGCGCTTGTGGCAGGTCCGCACCAGCAGCTCCGTGTAGGCCCGCATGAACGGCGCGGTCATCGTCACCGAGTTGCGGTCGGGGAGCATGAAGTCGCGGCCGCGGGTGCGGAACTTCTTGATCACCGAGAACAGGTAGTCCCAGCGGCCCGCGTTGAGCCCGGCGGAGTGCTCGCGCAGCTCGTAGAGGATCTCCTCCATCTCGAACGCGGCCGGGTAGGTCTCGATGAGCACGGTGGCCCGGATGGTGCCCCGGGGCAGGCCCAGGAACTCCTGCGCGGTCACGAACGCGTCGTTCCAGAGCCGCGCCTCGAGGTGGCTCTCCACCTTCGGCAGGTAGAAGTAGGGTCCCTTGCCGGCGTCGAGCAGCGCCTGCGCGTTGTGCTCCAGGTGCAGGGCGAAGTCGACCAGGCTGCCCGAGGTCTGCTCGCCGTCGACGAGGATGTGCTTCTCCGGCAGGTGCCAGCCGCGCGGCCGGACCACGATCGTGGTCGACAGGTCGCGCAGCTTGTAGTCCTTGCCCTCGGACGAGGTGAAGTCGATCGTGCCGGCGATCGCGTCGCCGAGGTTGAGCGGCCCGGAGACGACGTTGCCCCAGTGCGGCGTGTTGGCGTCCTCCTGGTCGGCCAGCCAGACCTTGGCGCCCGAGTTGAGCGCGTTGATCGTCATCTTGCGGTCGGTCGGGCCGGTGATCTCCACCCGCCGGTCGACCAGGCCGGGCGCCGGCTCGACCACCTGCCAGCCCGGGTCCTCCCGGATGTCCTTGGTCTCGGGCAGGAAGGCCAGCGTGCCGCCGGCGGCCAGCTGCGCGTACCGCTCGTCGCGGGCGTCGAGCAGCTCCCGCCGGCGGGCTGCGTAGCTGCGGTGCAGTTGTGCGATCAGCGCCAGCGCGCGGTCGGTGAGGACCTGCTCGTACCGGTCTTCGGTCGGGCCCGAGATGGTCACGCCGTCCGCGCTGCCGAGTGCCTGCGTCATGCGCCCTCCGGTTCGGCTGATCTCGTGGTGGACGTTAAGCATCCCGCGTTTTCCCGGTCAACGAGCCTCGCCGGGTGGTACGACCAGGTGCGGTCCTGGTGCGCCCAGTGGAGCCTTCGGTGTGACCGGATCGGCTCACCCCCTACCCTCTGGTGGTCGCGGATACGCGGCAGGCGTACGAGTCAGTGGGCGGGAGATCATGCGCGACCAGCAGGGCTTCACGGACTTCGCCACGGCGCGGGCCGGAGACCTGCGCCGGCAGGCGTACCTGCTGACCGGTTCGCCGGAGCGGGCGGTGCGGTTGGCGGACAAGGCGTTGGCTGAGACGGGCCGGCGGTGGGACCGGCTCGGCGGGGCCGTCGCGGCCGAGGAGCACGCCCGGCGGGTGGTGGCGACCGGGTCGCTGCGCGGGCGCGGGGTGACGCCGGCGGTCGCGCTGACCTCGCGCGGGACGGCGGCGCCGACCGATGACGCCGGCGAGGCGGTACGGCGGGCGCTGGCCGGGTTGCCGCCACGGCGGCGGGTCGTGCTCGTGCTCCGGTACGACGAGGGGCTGGACGACGCGGCGGTCGGGGCCCGGCTAGGCCTGCCGCCGGCGCAGGCGGCGGCCGAGGGCGAGGCCGGGCTCGTCACCCTGCGCAGCCTGCTCCGTCGCCGCGGCCGGCCCGAGGACCTGCTCCCGACCGCCCTCGCCGAGACACCGCTACCCGTCCCGCTGAGCCCGCCGCCGCATCCCGTCCCGATCGCCGGCGGCGAGCCTGCGGGGTCGGACAACGACACGGACGCTCCTGCTGCCGCGGCAGGCAACTCTGTTGCTCCGGCCGAGCGGGCAGCCAGCTCGTCCGTGCCGGCCGCACCGCTCGTGGACTCGGCGGCGGATGTGTCGGCGGCGGACGCGGCCGCCATGGACGCATCCCCTGATACATCGGCCACGGACGCACCCACGGACGCCTCACCTACGCAGGCGCTGGCCGCAGACGCGCCGGCTACGGACGCATCGACGGACGCCGGCGCGGTGGACGCCGGGACGCCGGACTCCGGGGTGGCGGATGCCCGGATGGCGGATGCCCGGATGGCGGACTCCGGGGTGGCGGACTCCGGGGTGGCGGACGCCGGGGTGGCGGACTCCGGGGTGGCGGACGCCGGGGTGGCGGATGCCCGGGTGGCGGAGGCACCGGTGGCGGACGCACCGGCTGCCGACGTGCGGGCCTCGGACGCTCCGGCCGCAGGTCCAGGGGTCGCGTCCGCATTGGCCGCGGACGGCGTCGCTGCGGGCGTGCGGTCCGGGTCGGCCGGAGATGCCCCGGCCAGCAGCAGTGCGGCGGAGAAGACCGGCGCACCGGGTCGTGGCGGGTCAGGGAAGGCGGCTGCGTCTCGGCAGGGTCGCGCCAGCTCCCAGAGCGCAGGTGGTCCGGCGGCCCGGACAGACCAGAAGCCCGGCAGGACAGCACAGAAGCCCGGCGGCCGGCCGCCCCAGAGGGCGGGCGAGGCGGCACCGGAGACCGACGGGGCGTCCCGCAACGGTGCTGGTGCGGCGGCCCGGCCCGCCGGTGTCGCCGCGGCGGCGGAGGCCGGGACCGCGAAGGCGCGCGCCGCGGGCCGGCGCCGCTGGCTCATCGCGGCCGTGGTCGTCGTGGTCGCGGGGATCGGCGCGGCCATTCTGGTCCCCGCCCTGCGCGGCGACTCGACCGCGGACGGCCCGGTGCCGGCCGCGAGCGGGTCCGGCCACGCCCAGCTGCCGTGGACGGTCCGCGGACCGCTCGCCGGCGACCAGGACCTGCTCCGGTCCGCGCTGCGCGCCTGGCAGTCCGGCGTACCGGACCGCCAGCGCCCGACGCAGGCGGCCGCGCTGTGGGCCGGCGACCTCGACGGCGTCCGTACCGTCGTGCTCCAGGGCACCGACGGCACCGGCCAGACCTGGGTCGCGCACGTCGTCGGCAGCGGCGACACCGCCTCGCTGCGGTCCGCCGAACCGCTCGGCCGGGCCGTGCCGCTGCTCGCGATCGGCACCACCGCCGGCGCCGTCCGCCTGCTCGCCGACCCCGACACGCCACCGAACGGCGTCCTCGCCGGCATCGGCGACTCGTTCCGCCCGCTGGCCGTGGCCCAGGACAGCCTGACCCAGGGCGTGACCGTGCCGTCCGACGGCCTGCAGGTCGTGCTGACCGACGACGGCGCGGTCGTGCGGTCGGGCACCGTGCTGCCGGGCCGGCTCTCCCCGGTCACCGGCACCGTCGAGCTGACCCGCCCGACCCTGGACCTCGGCCCGACCCAGCCACCCGCCCAGACCTGGTACGTGGACGGGCAGCTCATCGGCCGCCGGCTCGGCGGCCCGGTCGAGCTCGTGCAGGCCGGCCCGGTGCGCAGCGCGTCGATCCGGGTGAACGGGCGGCCGACGAAGGTGGAGGTCCGCGGCTACGAGGTGGTCCGCGGCGGCACCCGCTACCTGGCCACGGTGGTCCGCTCCGGCGGCGCGCCGACGTGCACCGACACCACCACGGTCGGCCCGGCCGACTCGGTCCCGGCCAAGCCGGTGGCGCTGGTCGCCCGGTGCATACCGCGCGGCAGCGCCGACGGCGTGCTGGCCGCGGTCGGCACCCGCGGCGTCCGCTCGGTGCGGGTCACGCTCGCGCCGGCGACGCCGGCGGTGATGGGCCGGCCCGGAGTCGCACCGCGCCCCGCTCAGCCGGCCCGCACCGTCACGGTGACCGGGACGAGCGGGTCCGGCCTGGTCGCCCTGACCGCGGTGTCGCGGATGCCGACCAGCCCGGCGTCGGCCGTCGCCCGGGACGCCGGCAACCACCAGCTGGCACGTGTCACCCTCCCCGCCTACAAGACGCCCCGCCCCTGAGCGGCGGGCCCTCCAGCCGGCCCGCGTGGCGCCCGCCGTCGCGGCGCCGCAGCCGTGAGCCCCGGGCAGTCCAGCTGGCGCGCCTACATGGCGCCGGGCCTCTGACCGCCTGCCCGCGGGGTCGGTCAGGTCGGTGGCTCGCCACACACCGTGCGGCGCGCCCCGACCCGGGTCAATCGGGGGTCGGGGTGGTGGGGCGGACCTCGGCGGGGACCGGAGGTCGCTCGGACCGGTCGGCGCGCGCCGGCGGAGGCAGCTCGGAGAGGCCGAACCGCGCGTGCAGCCGCCGCAGCGGTCCCGGCGCCCACCAGTTCAGGTCGCCGAGCAGCGTCATCGTCGCCGGCACCAGCAGGCAGCGCACCAGCGTCGCGTCCACCACGACCGCGACCGCCAGCGCGAAGCCCATCTCCTTGATCCCGAGCATCCGTCCGGCCGCGAAGCCGCAGAACACGATCACGATCAGCAGCGCCGCCGAGGTGATGATCCGGCCGCTGCGCTGCAGCCCGACCCGGACCGCCTCGTCGTTGGGTGAGCCTGCGTCGTACTGCTCCTTGATCCGGGCGATCAGGAACACTTCGTAGTCCATCGAGACGCCGAACGCGAACGCGAACACGATCACCGGCACCCAGGTCTCGATCGCCCCGGTCGAGGTGAACCCGAATGCGTCCTCCAGGTGCCCCTGCTGGAACACCCACACCAGCGCACCGAACGTCGCCGCCAGCGAGATCGTGTTCATCACCAGCGCCTTGACCGGCACCAGCACCGAACCGGTCATCAGGAACAGCAGCACCAACAGCGCGACCGCGATGACCCCGAACGCCCACGGCAGCCGCTCGGCCAGCGATCCGGAGAAGTCGATGAGCACGGCGGCGTCCCCGGTCACCCAGCTCTGGTACGGCGGGCGGTGCTCGCGCAGCAGGTGCACCACCCGTTGTGCCGCCTCGCCTTGCGACGACCCGGTCGGGGTGATGTCGACCGAGGCGTACGGCGAGGTGCCCAACCGGGTCGCCGGAGCCACCGCCGCCACGTCCGCGCGGTCCACCACCGGCTCCAGGCCGGCGACGTACGCGTCGAGCTGTTGCGGAGTCGCGCGGGCCAGCACGGTGACCGGATCCGTACCGCCGCCGGGGAAGCGGACCTGCAGGTTCTGCTGCAACCGGACGCTCTCGAACGAGTCCGGCAGCAGGTTCGCGCCGCCGTTCTCCAGCCGCAGCGAGAGCAGCGGCGCGCCGGCGGCGAGCAGCAGTGCGGCCACCGCGACCGCGACCAGCCCGGCCCGCCGCTGCACCGCCCGGGCCAGCCGGGAGAAGAACCCCTCGGCCGGCGCCAGCGCCCGCCGCACCGGGATCCGGCCGCCGACGACTGCCAGCAGCGCCGGCACCAGGGTCAGCGCGGCCAGCAGCGCGACCACGACCACGGCGACGCCGGCCGCGCCGATGGCTCGGAACGTCGGATCGTCGAAGATCATCAGCGCCGACAGCGAGACCGCGACGGTCAGCGCCGAGAACGTGATCGTCCGCCCGGCCGTGGCCGCAGTCCGCTCGACCGCGCCGGGCACGCCCGCGCCGGCGGCCCGCTCCTCCCGGAACCGGCTGACCATCAGCAGCGCGTAGTCGATCGAGATGCCGAGTCCGAGCAGCGTGGTCACCGGCACCGTGTTCGGGTCGAGGGTGATCACCGCGGCGAACCCGAGCAGGCAGAGGAACGCGCCGCCGACCGCGGCGACCGCGCCCACCAGCGGCAGCAGCGCGGCCAGCAGCCCGCCGAAGATCACCACCATCACGATCAGCGTGATCGGCAGTGAGATCACCTCGGCCTGCTCGGTGTCGGCCTTGACCTGCGCGTTGATCTCGCGGTTGAGCAGGGGGTTGCCGCCGATCTGCACGCTCGCGCCCGGGATCTCGCCCGGCAGCTCGCGGAGCCGGGCCGCGGCGGCGTCGATCGCGGCGTCGCGCTCGGCGCCGGAGATCCGCCGGTCGAGATCGACCACGACCACGCCGCCGCGGCCGTCGGTGGCGACCAGGCCGGCGCGGGCGCCCGCGTACGGGTCGACGACGCGGCCGACGTGCGGGATCCGGGCGACGTCCGCCGCAGCGGCCGTGATCCTGGCCCGGACCGCGGGGTCCGCGATCGGCACGTCGTCGACCAGGCCGAGCATCCTGGCCCCGTATGTGGCGTTGTCGCCGATGACGTCGAACGCCTGCACCGATTCGAGGCGGTCGCTGGCCCGGCTGGCGTCCAGCCCGGCGAACACCGGCCCGCTGGCGACCGCGCCGGCGACGACCAGCAGGACCCACGCCGCCAGCACCGGCCACCGCCGCCGCGCGCAGAACCGCCCGATCGCCGCGAACACACCCCCAGCATCCCCGACCCCCCACCCACCCGGCCCCACCACCAGGCGTGGCAGCCGGGGCGGGGGCGGGGGATCGTCGGGGGGCGGCGGTACCGTCGGGCGGTGACGCTGTTCGACGCCGCGGCGGAAGAGGCGCAGGCGGCGACCGCCCCGCTCGCGGTCCGCATGCGCCCGCGCACGCTGGACGAGATCGTCGGCCAGCGGCACCTGCTCGGCCCTGGTGCGCCGCTGCGCCGGCTGGTCGAGGGCGACGCACCGATGTCGCTGATCCTGTGGGGCCCGCCCGGCACCGGCAAGACCACGATCGCGTACGTCGTCTCGCATGCCACCCAGCGCCGGTTCGTCCCGCTGTCCGCGCTCAACGCCGGCGTCAAGGAGGTCCGCGCGGTCATCGAGGAGGCCAAGCGCGACCTCGGCATGTCCGGCCGGCAGACCGTGCTGTTCATCGACGAGGTGCACCGGTTCTCCAAGACCCAGCAGGACTCG
>DATBFW010000164.1:0-2539 GCA_036558285.1 Mycobacteriales bacterium
CGACATCGGCCAGGCGCTGGCCCGGCTGTCGCCGGAGATGCGCGCCGTCATCCAGGCCGTCGTGCTGGACGGCCTGTCCGCCAAGGAGGCGGCGCAACTGCTGCACGTACCGGTGAGCAGCGTGAAGACCAGGCTCTACCGAGCCAAGGCGTACCTGCGAGCCGCCCTAGCGGAAGGACCGTCATGACCGCCTGGCACCTCGACGACGACGCACTGCGGCGCTACGTCGAGCGGACCGATTCGCTGGCCGAAGGGGCCTCGGCCGAGCAGCACCTGCTGTCCTGCGAGCCATGCCGGGCGCGGGTCACCGCCGCGGTCGCCGCGGCGGCCCGCGTGATCGACTTCGCCGCGGTGTGGGACCGCACCCGGGACGCCGTCGAAGTGCCGCGGCCGTCACTGTTCGAGCGGCTGCTTCGCGGCGCCGGCCTGCCCGCCCACGAGGCGCGGCTGGTCGCGGTGGCCAGCGCCTTTCGCGGGGTATGGCTGACCGGCGTGGCCGTGGTCCTCGCGTTCGCTGCGCTCGCGGCGGCGATCGGGCACGCCCGCGGGGAGTGGCTCTTCCTGGCGGTGGCTCCGGTCGTGCCCTGTCTCGTGGTCGCGTCCAGCTACGACCCGTGGATGGACCCGGCCCTCGAACCGGAACTCGTCACGCCCTACCCGGCGCTCCGGCTGATCCTGCTGCGCACGATCGCGGTTCTCGCGCTCGCCTTGCCCGCCGTGCTGCTCTTCGGGCTGGTCGTACCGGGGGAGACAGCGTTCGCCTGGTTGCTGCCGGCCGTCGGCTTCGTCGCGGTGGTCCTCGCCGCGTCGACCTGGTTCAGCCCGCTGCGCTCGGCCATCGCGGTCAGCTCGGCCTGGCTCGCGGTGGTCTGGCTGCTGGCGGCGCGGTCCGGTTCGCCGGACGCGTTGCTCCAGGCCCGGGCCCAGGCGGGCTTCCTGGCGCTGGCCGCGGCTTCGTTCTCGATCTTTCTCCTGCGCCGGCGCCAGTTGCGTCAGCTTCGACCGTGGAGGTAACGATGGTGACCGCTTCGATCAGCCTGCGCGACGTCGGACGCACGTTTGGCGCCACCCGGGCGCTGGCCGGCGTCGACCTGGACCTCAAGCCCGGCGTGACCGGACTGCTCGGCCCCAACGGCGCCGGCAAGACCACACTGCTGCGCCTGCTGGCCACCGCGCTGCCGCCCAGCCAGGGAAAGGTGAGCGTGCTGGACCTGGACCCGGAGGTGCCGGCCGAACGCACCGACATCCGCCGCCAGCTCGGTTACCAGCCGCAAGAGGTCGGCTTCCCGCGCGGCTTCACCGCCTTCGCCTTCGTGGACTACATCGCGCTGCTCAAGGAGTGGAACCAGCCGGCGGAGCGGCACGCGGAAGTGCGCCGCGTGCTCGAGCTGGTGGGGCTGTCCGACCTCGGCTCGAAGCGGATCCGGGCCATGTCCGGCGGCCAGCGACGGCGGGTCTCGCTCGCCCAGGCGCTGCTCGGTTCGCCGCCGGTGCTGATCCTGGACGAGCCGACCACCGGCGTCGACCCGGAGCAGCGGGTAACGCTGCGGACCGTGCTCGCGGAGCTCGCGCGGACGTCGGTCGTGGTGCTGTCCACCCACCAGACCGAGGATGTCGCGGCCTTGTGCGAGCGCGTGATCGTGCTGGACCGCGGCCGGGTCCGTTACGACGGCTCTGTCATCGACCTGACCGGCCAGGCGGCCGGGCGGGTCTGGCTGGCCGACGAGCCGGACCCGGCCGCGAGCATCTCGTGGCGGACGGGCACCGGCCGGTACCGCAACGTCGGCACCCGCGTGCGGGACGACGTCGAGCACGCCGAGCCGTCCCTCGAAGACGCCTACCTGCTGCTGCGCGGCGGGTCACCGGAGCCCGAGACCGCCGGGGAGATGGCGTCATGACCGCGACCCTCGAGTTCGGCCGGCCCGGAGCCGTGGCCGGCCGGGCCACGCTCGTCCCGCTCGCCACCCGGGAGCTGCGCCGGTTCGTCCTCAACCCGGTCTTCCTATTCGGTGTGGCAATAGCCGCGTGGACGACCATGGAAGGCGCGGGTACCGCGGTCACCGAGATCGACAGCGTGAACCCGTACCCGGCGGGCTTCCTCGGCGGGTTCGGCATGATGGCCACGTACTGGCTGACCCGGTCGATGCGGGCCAGCGAACCGGTCGCCGGCGTCACCCCGACTAGTCGGCCGGCCCGCACCGCCGCCCTGTGCTGGGTCGCGATCGTGCCGTTCTGCTGCGGTTGTCTCGCCCTGCTCGCGTTCCTGCACTTCCACCCGGTCAGCGACGCGGTGTACGGGCCGTTCAGCCCGTCCGCGCGGATCGCCGTCCTGGTCGGGCAGATCGTCGTCCCGTCGCTCGGCGGCCCGCTGCTCGGGGTCGCGCTCGGCCGCTGGGCCCAGTTCCCCGGCGCCGCGTTCGTGCTGTTCCTGATCCTGTACGGCTGGCTGAACCTGGTGACGCTCCTGACCTTCTTGCGTCCGGACTCGGCACCGGTCGCGGTGCTGCGGCTGTTCTCGCCGTTCGCCTTCTTCACGATC
>DATBFW010000165.1:0-49527 GCA_036558285.1 Mycobacteriales bacterium
CCGGCGGGTCTGCACCCTGGACGGCGAGGAGGTCCCGTACGACGACATCGCCCGGGGCTACGAGCTGCCCGACGGCCAGGTCGTGGTGCTGACCGAGGAGGACTTCGCCGAGCTGCCGCTGGCCTCCAGCCGGGCGATCGAGGTGCTCAGCTTCGCCGACGCCGACACCGTCGACCCGGTCCGGCTGTCCCGCAGCTACTACTGCGAGCCGACCGGCTCCGGCGCCAAGGCGTACGTGCTGCTGCGGGACGCCCTCGAGCGCACCGGCAAGGTCGCGCTGGTCAAGGTGGCGCTGCGGACCCGGGAGACGCCGGCCGTGCTGCACCCGCGGGACGGGGTCCTGGTCATGCACCTGCTGCTGTGGCCGGACGAGGTCCGCACGCCGCGGTTCCGCTTCCTGCGGGACGAGATCGCGCCGCAGCCGCGCGAGCTGCAGGCGGCGGAGGCATACATCCACACGCTGTCCGGCACCCTCGACCCGCCCGACCTGGTCGACCGCTACCAGGCCGCGCTCAAGGAGCTGGTCGAGGCCAAGGTGGCCGGCCGACAGCTGGAGCAGCCGGCGCCGGCGCACGCCGGCGGCGCCGACAACTTGATGGAGGCGCTGCGGCGCAGCGTCGAGCAGGCCAAGCACGACCGCGGCAACGTCGCGCCGGCCCGCCGGCCGGCCCGCAAGCGCCCGGCGAAGCAGGCGATCAAGCCGGTCGCGGCACCGCAGCCGACCCAGGCGAGGAAGGCCGCGGCGACCAAGCGCAGCCCCGCCAGGAAGACGGCGGCGAAGAAGAGCACCGAAGGCCGCTGAGGCGGCATGGGTCGCCCGGGGGTGGGCACAGCGAGGGGGACCGGCCCACCGACCGCGGAGATCCCTCATGTCGCTGTTCTCGCGCCGCAAGGATGACCCGGCCAAGCGGGATCCGGAGGACTTCTCCGGCGGCCCGGGCGTCAAGGACTACTCCGACGAACCGGACAGCGACCGGCTCGCCCCCGACGACCCGCGCAAGCCGGGCTCCCCTACCGACCTGGGCAGGCGGACCTGGCTCGGGGTGGCCAAGCGGGCGTTCGCCGAGTTCAAGGACGACAACGTCACCGACTGGGCCGCAGCACTGACCTACTACGCGGTGCTGTCGATCTTCCCGGGCGTGATCGTGTTCGTCTCGCTGCTCGGCCTGTTCGGACAGGGTCCCGACACGGTCGACAAGCTGATCGACATCGTCCGCGACGTCGGCGTGCCGCCGAGCGCCCTGGACAGCTTGCGCGGGCCGATCGAGGGCGTGGTCGAGCAGCAGGCCAGCAAGGCCGGGCTGGCGCTGGTGCTCGGCGTGCTCGGCGCGCTGTGGACGGCCTCGGGCTACATCGGCGCGTTCATCCGGGCCATGAACGCGATCTACGAGGTCAAGGAGGGCCGCAAGTTCTACATCCTGCGGCCGCTGCAGATCGTCATCACCGTTGTCTGCGTGCTGCTGCTGACCGCGATCACGCTGGCCCTGGTGGCCAGCGGCAGCGTGGCGCAAGCGGTCGGCGACGCGCTCGGGCTCGGGCAGGCCACGGTGACCGCGTGGAACATCGCGAAGTGGCCGATCATCGTGGTCATCGTCAGCCTGATGATCGCCGGCCTCTATCACGTGGCGCCGAACGTGAGGCAGCCGAAGTTCCGCTGGTTCACCCTCGGCGGGTTCCTCGCCCTGGTGCTCTGGGTGATCGCCAGCGCCGCGTTCGGTTTCTACGTCGCGAACTTCGGCTCGTACAACAAGACGTACGGGTCGCTGGGTGCGGTGATCACCTTCCTGGTCTGGATGTGGATTACCAACAACGTCCTGCTGTTCGGCGCCGAGGTGAACGCCGAGCTGGAGCGCGGCCGCGAGCTCGAGGCCGGCCAGCCGGCCGAGGAGGACATCCAGCTCCCGCACCGCCGCCCGCCGAAGGACTGACGGCCGACCCGGTCTGCTCAGCCGTTGAGCAGTCCGGCGAGCACCGCCGCCTGACTGATGTCGAGCGCCTTGGCGGCGGTCAGCAAGGTCAGCGGCCCGCTGCCGGCCAGCTCCCGCAGGTGCGCCAGCGCGGCGGCCCGTTCGGGCTCGCGCAGCTCGGCGCGGTAGCGCCGGGCGAACTCCTCGGTTCTGGCCGGGTCATGGCCGTACCAGGTGCGCAGCTCGGTCGACGGGGCGACCTGCTTGCACCACTCGGCGAGGTTCGCGTCGGCCTTGCTCAGGCCGCGGGGCCAGAGGCGGTCGACCAGGACCCGCACTCCGTCGTCGCCCGCCGGCTCGTCGTACACGCGGCGTATCCGGACGGGTGGTGTGCTCGCCATGACACGGCTCCTCCCAGCAGGGTCGTCAGAGCCCTCCGCAGCCCGGCGTCCCGCCGCGCTCGTCCTCGTCGGCCAGCACCGCCTCCTCGTCGCTGAGGTGGCGCTCCAGATGGGCGACGAGCTCCCGCGTCGTGGCGGCCAGCTCGGCCGGCACCCGCGGTCTCTCGCCGGCGGCCGCCGCCAGGGTCTCGGTCAACAGGTGCAGCACGGTGTGATCGCGGCCGAGCCGTTCGAGGGCCGGGGAGGACGTGCCGGCGGGGAACAGCAGCCGTTCCTCGTCGTGCGCCTGGCGCAGCACCTCCACCCGCAGGTACGTCACCAGGGCCTCCAGCTCGCGGCCCGGCCAACCGCCGACGGACGTCACCGCGAGCAGCTCCTCGGCGCGGGCGGCCACCTGCCGCAGCAGCAGACCGTGCTCATCCGTCAGGCTGAGCGGCCGGTCGTCGGGCCACGGGCGGGCGTCGACCTGCATGGCCTCCTCCTCGACAAGCACCGCCACGCGGGGTGCCTGTCGCCAATATAGAGGACGAGGATCCACTAAACTCGGCGGGGACAGCCTCAAGACGAGGGGATGCCATGCACGCTGCCGGGCCAGGTGCCGGGCCGCCGACGGAGAGGGCGGCAGCGTTGGCGTCCCCGCAGCGACGGCGACTGCTCGGCCTGCTGCAGGAGGCCGACGCTCCCGCGGACGCGCACGAGCTGGCCGCCCGGACCGGGCTGCACCTGACCACGGTCCGCTACCACCTCGACGTCCTCCGCCGCGCCGGCCTGGTCGACAGCCGCTCCCGGCGTCGAGCCGGCGCCGGGCGGCCCCGTACCGTCTACAGCCCGGTCAGGACGCCCGAGTCCGGCGGCTATCCGACGCTGACCCGGATGCTCGCCGCGCAGCTCGCCGACACCCCGGAACAGCGGGTCGCCCAGGCCCGGAAGGCCGGGCTGGCCTGGGCGGCGGAGCTCATGGCCGGCCCGGACGGCTCCCCCACCGGCGTCGAGGACCCGGCCCGCGTGGTGACCGGGATCTTCGCCGACCTCGGGTTCGACCCGGAGCTGGTCGGCGACCGCAGCGCCGGCGAGATCCGGCTGCACGCCTGCCCGTTCCGCACCGCGGCGCGCGCCGACCCCGACGTCGTCTGCTCCGTTCACCTTGGGTTGCTGCGCGGCACCCTCGACGGCCTCGGCACCCCGGAGACCGAGGTACGACTGCTCCCGTTCGTCGAGCCGGACCTCTGCCTCGCCTTGCTGTCCACAGTGGACTGATCCGCCCGGGCCGTGGTCGAGGGGTCGGACGCCGGCCCCGTCGCCTACGTCGCCCTCGAGGTCGACGCACGCAGTCAGCCGAGCGGTAGCCCACGGTGACGCTTTCATCCCAACGGGATGAAGACGGCAGCCCGGCCACATCGTCTGATTTCGTCGTACTGACGGTGTCGGAGGGTACGAGGGAGTGGCGCCATGCCGGGCGGAGCGATCGACCGAACCAGGTTGCCGATCCGGCGGCCGCCGGGCGCGGACGAGCAGACCCTGCACGAGCACGCCCACCAGTCCATGACCGCGCACGGCATGAGCGCCTAGACCCGGAGCGCTACCACCTGAGCGGCTGGACCGGTCAGTGGAGGCCAGCCTCGCATGCTCCACCTCCGCATCATCACGCCGCCGCCGACCACGGAGACGGTGCTGCGGGAGCTGACCGGCGACCCGGGCGTCACCCACGTCACCGTTGACCGCGGCGCCGCCACCGAGCCGGCCGGCGATCTCGTCTCCTGCGACGTCGTCCGGGCGTCGGACCAACACGCCGACGCCAGGACCGACCCGCGCCGGCCCTGACCATCCCGAGCTCCGCCGACCGGTGCCGGCTAGGACGGCAGGAGGGCTCGCTCGTTGCCGCTGCGCCACTCGATCAGCAGCATCGTGGCGTCGTCGCTCAGCGGACCCTGCTGGTGCTCGAGCAGGGCGCGTACGAGCCGCCGCATGGTTTCCGGGGTGGGCAGGCCCGCGGCGAGGTGAGCGGCGAGCAGGTCGAGCAGCCGGTGGACGTCGAAGAACTCGCCGCCCGGCGAGCGGATGTCGGTGACACCGTCGGTGTAGAGCAGCAGGCGGTCGCCCGGCTCGAGCTGCTCGGTCCGGACGTGCACCACGACCTCCCGGCCGAGCGTGCGGCTGATCCCGAACGGCAGCGTCGGCGTGTTCCGCAGCGACTTCACCGCCCGGCGGCCGCGCAGCAACATCGGCTCGGGATGCCCGACGTTGACCCAGCTGAGCAGGCCGGTGTCGGTGTCGAGCTGCGCGATCACCGCGGTGACGAACGAGCCGGGATGAGCAGTGCTGACGGCGAGGTCCACCGCCGCGATGGTCTCGGTCAGGGACATGTCCGCCCGGCGGGCGTTGCGGTACGCGGCGACGGCGAGCGCGGTCAGCTGCGCGCTGTGCAGTCCGTGCCCCATTCCGTCGAAGATGGCGAACCGCGCGCTGCCGGCGTCGACGGCGTAGTCGAGCGAGTCGCCGGCCACCTCGTACGCCGGCTCGAGCGCGCCGGCCACCGTCACCTCCGGGCAGGCGAAGGTCAGCGGCGGCAGGAGTCCCCACTGCAGCTCGGCCGCCAGCCCGAGCTCGCGGCGGCGGCGGATCCGGACGAGCGTGTCCCCGTACAGGGTCCTCGACATGATCACGTCCGCGGCGACGGCGGCGAAGCGGTGCAGCTGGGTCGTCAGCCGCCCGCCGTCCCGCTCGAGGTCGGCGACCGCGGCGGCGGTGACCCCGAGGACGCCGAGCCGCTCGGCCCCGTCCAGCAGCGGCATCCACACCCGGACGCCCTCGATGGTCGGCTGCTGGACGATCATCTCGACGTTCTGGTAGCAGCGACCGGCGACGGTGGAGTCGACGCCGAGCGGGGTCAGCTGCCGGTCCAGTCCGGGCCCGGCCGGCTCGACCAGCGGGATGAGGACCGTCTGCTGCAGGTCCGACAGGTACGCCACCGCGTCGGTCAGGCCCACCGCCGCGGCGTGCCGGCGCAGCAGGCCGGCGACCTGGTGCGGCCCGACGATGTGCGCCTCCCGCAGCAGTGCGTCGATGGGCTCGTCGCTGCCCTCGGTGTCGGGGGAACCGATAGCGGCGAGGTCGTCCTCCGTGGAACTCACACGGATCGTCGTACCCCTGCTCGGCCGCCACCCATTCGCGCACCGCTGTGGCGCCACATCGAGCCAGCGGTCGATCGGGGCTGGCGGGGCGGTCGGCCGGGTGGTGGGGTTGGGCCATGACGCAGCGAGCTGCCGGAGTGGCGCGGACCGACGGACCGGTGACGGCGCTGGAGCTGCCGTCGCCGCGCGAGCTACGTGACGACGAGGTGCTCGTCGACGTCCGCGCGGCGGGCGTCGGGGACTGGGACGAGATCATGCGGACCGACGGGTGGCCGAGCGAGCTGCAGCCGCCGCACGCGCTCGGCGTCGAGGCCGCCGGAGTGGTGGGCGCGGTCTCCGGACCGGAGCTCGAGTCCTGGCTCGGCCGCCCGGTGCTGACCCACGTCTACCCGTTCCGGGACGGCGCTGCCTGGGCCGAGCACCTCGTCGTGCCGGTCGGCTGGATCGCCGAGAAGCCTGCGGCGCTGGACTGGCCGGAGGCGGCGGTATTCCCGGTGCCCGCGCTCACTGCCATGCAGGCGGTCGAGGCGCTGGACAGCAGCGCGGGCAGCACGGTGTTCGTGCACGGCGCGGGTGGGGTGACGGGCGGATGGATCGCCACCGCGCTCGCCCATGCCGGCGCGCGCGTGGTGGCGACGGCCGGCGGCAGCGCGTCCCGGCTCGCCGCCGCCGGGGTCGCCGAGGTCGTCGACCGGCGCGACCCCGACTGGGGCCGGGCGGCGCAGTCCGCGGCGGGCGAGCCCATCCGGTTCGCGATCAACGCCACGCCCGGCGGCATGGCCGCGGTGCGCGACCTGATGTCCCCCGGCGGCCGGTTCGTCTCGATCGCCGGTGACTCCCCCGACGACGACATCCTCATCGTCCGTCCGGACGCCGGGCAGCTCGCGCAGGCACTCGCCCTGCAGGCCGCCGGCGCGCTGGCGCTGCCGCCCGTCACCACGTTCGCCCTCGCGGACGCCGACGCCGCCCTGCAGCACGTGCTCGCGAAGTCAGGCGGAGCGGCCGCACTCCTGGTCTGAGCCCCGGCGCGGCCGGTCCAGCACGACCAGCACGAGCGCCGCGAGCGTGAGCAGGCCACCGGCCAGCGCGGGCGCCCGCACGCCGGACCCGTCCAGCAGCGCGCTGCCCAGCAGCGCGCCGAGCGTGATCCCGACGTTGACCGCCGTCGAGCAGCCGGACACCGCGAGATCCACCCGGATCGGCGCGGTCTGCAGGATCCGGGTCGACAGCGGCGTGGTGAACGCGGCGAACGCATACCCGGTCAGCGCGACGAGCACGACCGCCGCGACCGGGCCGGGCGGGCGGACCAGCAGCAGCAGCGCCGCCGCCTGCACCGCCACCGGCAGCGCGACCGCGAGCCGCGGCCGCGCGTCGACCAGCGGCCCGGCGACCGCGACGCCGCCGATGCCGGCGAGCCCGCGCAGCAGCAGCACGACGCTGAGCAGCCCGGCGGACAGCCCCACGGCGTCGGTCAGGTACGGCGAGAGGTAGGTGAAGAAGGCGAACGCACCGGTGGTCGCGAGCGCCGTCATCGCGATCAGCGCCGTGAACCGGCGCCGGTCCGGCTGGCTGCCCGGACCCGTCGGGTCGACCAACCGGCTGCCGTCCGGCGGCAGCGTCGCGGCGAGCGCGGCCAGCACCACAGCGCCGGCCGCGGCGAGCAGGACGAACGACCACCGCCAGCCGAGGTGCTGGCCGACCCAGGTGCCGACCGGCACGCCGACGATGGCCGCGAGTGTGCCGCCGCCGAACAGCAGCGCCAGCGCGCGGCCGCGCACCTCGGCCGGGAACAGCCCGGCCGCGACCGGCACCACGACCGACCAGAACACGGCCTGCCCCAGCGCGGTCACCACCCGGGTCGCCACGAGCGTGCCGTAGCTGCCGGCGAGGGCGGAGCCGAGCGAGGACGCGACGTACCCGGCCAGCAGCGTGCCGAGCAGGACGCGCCGCGGCACCGCCCGGGTCAGGTAGGTCAGCGGGATCGACGCCACGACCACGACCAGCCCGTACGCGGTGACGAGCAGGCCGACCCGCGCCGCCGACACGCCGAGGTCGGCGCCGATCGGGTCGAGCAGGCCGACCGGCAGCGTCTCGGTCGTGACGTAGAGGAACGCGCCGGCCGTCAGCGCGACGAGCGCCGGCACCGGCCGCCGGATCGCCGGCGCGCGGGCCGGCACGAGCGCGGTCACTGCTGCGCCCTGGCCTGCCGGCGCCGCTCGGTGAGCCGGCGCGCCTTGACCGCGGTGCCGCAGTCCGCCATCCGGCACCAGGTCCGGGAGGAGTTGCGGCTGCGGTCGACGAACACCCAGCCGCAGCCGCCCTGCTCGACCGGGCAGCGCTTGATCCGGCCCGCGTCCGGCCCGGTCAGCAGGTCGACCGCGGCGACCACCAGCTGGTCCTCGGCCCGGTGCGCCGGGTCGGTGCCGACCTCGCGCCGCAGCCCGGCGCCGGCCGGCCGCAGCCGGGACCGGGTCGCGGCCGCTGCTGCTCGCGCATCCAGCAGCTCCAACGCCCCCGCCACCCCGGCCGGCGGCCGGCCGAGCCGATCGAGGACGACCGTGTGCACGGCCTCGCGCAGCGCACGCAGCCGGCGCAGCGCGGCCTCGTCCGGGGTGCCGGGCTCGATGCCGACCCGCCCCGCCCAGACCACCGCGTCCGCCGGAGTCGCGAGGTGGTCCCCCGACGCCGCACCGCGCTCGGCGGTGTTGACCAGATCCAGCGCCGGATGTCCCCCGACCAGCGTCAGCGTCTCGATGCTCACGTACTCAAGCTACCACCTAAACGCTTTACAGTGGTAGCTCGGTCCGCAGCGGTGCCGGCGGCCCTAGCGCGTCGACCAGCCGCGGCGGGAGGTCGCGCTTCCCGGACCCGTCCGTCCCCACCGCCACGTACACGGTCCGGGCGCTGCAGGTGACCTGACCGTCCCGGCGGGTCTCGAAGTCCAGCGCGAAGCTGGTGCGGCCCAGCCGGGCGGTCGACACGGCGACGGAGACCTCGTCCTGCCAGCGCAGCCCGGCCGTCCAGTCCATCTCGCAGTGCACCAGCTGGACGTCGAACCCGGCGTCGAGCATCTCCGCGTACGGCAGGCCGCGGGCGCCGAGGAAGGCCGCCATCGCCTCGTCGAAGTAGGTCAGGTACCAGCCGTTGAAGACGACGCCCTGCGCGTCGACCTCCATGTACCTGACCCGCACGGAGAACTCGAACACGCCCGCCATCGGGCAAGTATGCGGTCCGCCCCCCGACGGTCGGCGGCGCAGTCGGCGGCGCAGTCAGCGGCGCAGTCAGCGGCGCAGTCGGCGGCGGACGTCGGTGGTCTCGGCCGGGCCGGACGACCAGGACGCGACCCAGGGACGGTCGTCCTCGTCGGCGAGGATCCCGGCCTCGACCGAGGCGTAGCGCCCGTCGAGCACCTTCCGCGCGGCGGCGGCGTCCCGGGCATCGCTGTTGTCCCAGAGCGCGGTGAACAGGGCGTCGACGCGCACCCGGGCCTGGTGGCAGAACAGGTCCGCCAGCTCGCGGCCCTCGGCCGTCCCTTCCGCGCTGGCGCGCGTACACGCCGCCGCCATCGCGAACAGCTCGGCGCCGATGTCGACGACCCGGCCGAGGAACGCCTGCTTGCGCTCCATCCGACCCTGCCAGCGGGCCATCCCGTAGAACGTGTCCCTGGCCAGCCGGCGGGACGCCCGCTCGACGTAGCGCAGGTGCTTGGCGAGCGGGCCGAACTCGGCGTACCCCCGGGGCAGCTGGCCCTTGCCGACCGCGAGCGCCGGCAGCCAGCGGGCGTAGAAGCCGCCGGCCTTCACGCCGGCCCTGGCCTTGCTGCCCATGGTGGCGTCCGGGTCGATGATGTCGCCGGCCACCGCCAGGTGCGCGTCGACCGCCTCGCGGGCGACGAACAGATGCATGATCTCGCTCGACCCCTCGAAGACCCGGTTGATGCGCAGGTCGCGCAGCACCTGCTCGATCGGCGTCGACCGCTCGCCCCGGGCGGCCAGGGACTCCGCGGTCTCGTAGCCGCGGCCGCCGCGGATCTGCAGCGTCTCGTCCGCGATCCGCCACGCCATCTCCGACGCGTACAGCTTGACCAGCGCGGCCTCGATGCGGATGTCGTTGCTCTCGTCGTCGGCGAGCAGGCAGGAGAGCGTCAGCATGGACTCCAGCCCGTACGTCGTCGCGGCGATGAAGGCGATCTTGGTCGCTATCGCCTCGTGCTGCCCGACCGGCCGGCCCCATTGCACCCGCGCCGCGCTCCACTCCCGGGCGACCCGCAGGCAGTACTTGCCGGCGGCCACGCACACCGCCGGCAGCGACAGCCGTCCGGTGTTCAGCGTGGTCAACGCGATCTTCAGGCCCTGCCCCTCGCGGCCGATGACGTTCTCGGCCGGTACGAAGACGTCGTGGAACCGGGTGAGGCTGTTCTCCAGGCCGCGCAGGCCGAGGAAGCCGTTGCGCCGTTCCACCGTGATGCCGGACGAGTCGGCCTCGACGACAAACGCGGTGATGCCCCCGCGATGCCCCTCCGACCGCGGCACCTGCGCCATGACGACGAGCAGATCGGCGACGGTGCCGTTGGTGGCCCACAGCTTCAGCCCGTTGAGCCGGTAGCCACCGTCGACCGGTTCGGCCGTGGTGGCCAGCCTGGCCGGGTCGGAGCCGACGTCGGGCTCGGTGAGCAGGAACGCCGAGATCTCGCCGGCGGCGAGCCGCGGGAGGAACCGGCTCTTCTGCTCCTCGGTGCCGAACAGCTTCAGCGGCTGCGGCACGCCGATCGACTGGTGCGCCGACAGCAACGCGCTCACCGAGGAGTTCGCCGAGGCGAGCATCGTCAGCGCCTGGCAGTACGCGTGGGTGGACAGCCCGAGGCCGCCGTACTTCTTGTCGATCTTCATGCCGAACGCGCCGAGGCCGGCGAGGCCGCGCAGCACCTCGTCGGGGATGCGGGCGTCCCGCTCGATCTGCGCGTTGTCGATGTGTGCCGCTGCGTACTCGGCGACGCTCGCGACGAACCGCTCGGCCTCGGCCACGCTCTCCGCCGACGGCGTCGGCCAGGGGTCGATCAGCTCCAGCCGCAGCCGGCCGAGGAACAGCTCCTTGCCGAAGCTCGGCTTGCGCCACTCGGCCTCGCGCGCGGCCTCGGCGGTCCGCCTTGCCTCGCGCTCGGAGACAGTCGCCGGCTCGGCCGGTCGCGCCGTCTCGTCCTGACCTTGATCCGTCTTGAGCGATCTGCTGTCGGCGGCGGTCATCGCAACACCCCGGCTGGAAGGACGGGCTCTGAGTAGTCGACAGGCTACCCGCCGGTGTTACCGAGCGGTACCTGACGACCCGGCCGGCGGCGACTTCGACATTCGGTCCGTTTCTGGAGAGAATGTCGCGGATGCCGCAACCGATTCTCCGCACCGAGCGCCTGTTGCTGGTCCCGCTGGCGGACCGGCACCTCGACCTGGAGGTCGGGCTCGACTCCGACGCGGAGGTGCTCCGGTACATCTCCGGGCGGGCGCGGTCCGGGGACGAGGTCGCCGCCTCCCATGCCCGGCGGATGGCGCTGGCGGGCAAGGTCGACGGCCTCGGCTACTGGATGGCGTTCGGGTCCGACGGCGGCGCGCGCGGCACGACCCCGCCCGATCGGGAGGACGAGGGCGAGTTCGTCGGGCTCCTGATGCTGCCGCCGGCGCACGGGCCCGACCAGCCCGACGACCCCACCGTCTGCGACCTCGGCTACCGCCTCGTCCGTCGCTACTGGCGGCAGGGCCTGGCCAGCGAGGCGTCCCGGA
Organism: Mycobacteriales bacterium; assembly: GCA_036558285.1. Taxonomy (GTDB): domain Bacteria; phylum Actinomycetota; class Actinomycetes; order Mycobacteriales; family CADCTP01; genus CADCTP01. The sequence continues at coordinate 11,211 of DATBFW010000165.1, forward strand.
CCTTGTTGCGGCACGCCTTCGACTCGGTCGGGCAGAGCCGGGTCATCGCCCAGACCATGGCCGCCAACGCGGGCTCGCGCGGCGTGATGGAGGCCATCGGCATGCGCTACGTGCGCACGTACTTCCCGCCGTGGGAGGAGCCGCTGCCGGGGGCCGACCAGGGCGAGGTCGAGTACGAGATCACCCGGGAGATGTGGCAGGCGCGGCCCTGCGGGTGAGGCCTACAGCGCGGCCAGCAGCCGGCCGGCTTCGGCGAGCCGGTCGCGCTCCCGCAGCAGCAGGTCGACGCGATCGTCGCTCGCCTGTCGCTGCTCGGCCAGCCGCCGCGCGGCGACGACGCTGAGCTCCACCGTCAGCCACTCCCCGCACGCCCGCAGCAGCGCGGGGCCGTCCCGCCGCCAGCGGTCGGCCTCCCCTTCCAGCGCTGCCAGCTGCGCCCGCACCTCCTGCAGACCCTGCCGGTATTCCCCGGCGAGGACCGCGTACGCCGCCTCGGTGACTTCGCCGGCGGGGCGGGCCCGGTCCAGCCGGTCGAGATAGGTGGCGTAGTCGGCGGCCCTGCCGCGGGCCTCCGCGAGCCGGCGGGCCAGCTCGGGAAGCAGGGCGCTGGCAGCCACCCGGAGGCGCACGATCCTCGCCTGCGCCGGCGGGATCTCCCCCTGGCAGACGCGCAGCTCGACGATCTCCAGCTCCAGCAGGATCTCCAGCAACGCCACCTCGTTCGCGAGCTTGTCGGTGAGCGCGGGCAGCTGCCGGACGCGGTCGTGCAGGTCGACGAACGGCTGGAGCACCCACTGGCGCAGGTCGCCCGAGCGCTCCGTGGTCCGGCTCTGCACCTCCTTGATCCGCCGCTGCACGGTCCCGGAGAATCCGGCCAGCCTGGCCGGAGCGGCCTGCTCCGGCGGCTCCGGCTCCTCGCCGACGTCGGCGGCGAGGATCGCGTCGACCAGCCGGCCGAGCTGCGCCACCCGACCGAGCACCTGCTTCCACGCCTGGGTCTGCCAGCGGACCCCGCGCAGGACCTCCTCGTCCTGGCCCGCCTGCCGCGGATCGACCTCTGCACCCGCGGCCGCCGAGTAGCGCCGGGCGAGATCCGTCACGGTCCCGAGCCCGGACAGGTAGGTCTCGACCTGAGCGGTCGAGTTGGCCACCAGCTCGGTCCAGGTCGCCAGCGGCGTGCCGGTCTGCTGCTTCACGTACTGGCCGGCGATGCCCTTGACCGCCTTGATGGCACCCATGATCGGCAGGCCGATGATGCCGAACCCACCCCACTGCTGGCTCGCTCCGGCGCCCTGCGAGATCGTGCCCAGCGCGTCGTTGAGGTCGGACAGCGTCCGGGCCACGGTCCGGCAGTCGGCCGCGACCATCTCGACGGTGCGGTCGATCGCGGCGAAGGTCCCCCGTACCGCCTCGGTCGACGGAACGGTCAGGCGCTCCGCCGACTCAGCAAAGCTGCCGTTCATCTCGTCCTCCAGCCCCGCGGGCCCGCCGAAGCGGCACAGCCCCTACAGCTCAGAGCCGCGTGCCGGACCGGAGATACCGGTGTCGGTCGAGATGGGCGGGTACGGCAGCCGCCGGATCCGCCCGAGCTCGCCGCGCGCCACCGGCACCATCGGCCCGGCCGGACGACCCGGGCCGTAGCGCGAGGCGACAGCGTCCGCGTCGCTCGCGGCGAGCACGGCCGTCATCGCCCGGGATCGCGCAGCGACGTCGGGGACAGGAACGTCTGCAGCGGGCCGCCGTCGACCGGCTCCGGCCACCGCCGGGCCACCCCGGCCAGCAGGTCGGCGACCTGGACCCGCGGGTCGTCCCGGGAGTCGACGGTCACCAGCCCGGCCAGCGGCGAGACCCCGGCCGGCAGCAACCCCCCGGTGGCGTCGGCCAGTGCCTGCTGGAGACGCCGCAACCGGCCCGCCGTCAGCGCGCTCTGCTCGTCGTGGATCACCAGCACCTGGCGCCGGCCGCCGCTCCAGAACAGCACCGTCTCGGCCAGCGCCGGCAGCATCGGCTCCAGTGGCGGCGGGATCGACCGGTCGTCGTCGGCCATCCTGGTCAGGACGGCCCATACCCGGGTCGGGTCGAGCTCGGCGAGCACACCGTCCGCCGGCGCGCCGAGCCCGCCCCGTACCAGCGCATCCCGCGCCCGGAAGAACCGTTCCAGCAGCCGGCGATCCGGCTGCCGCCGCCGCTTGAGCCGGACCAGCTCGTCGAAGGCCGCGAGGAACGCTGCCCAGTCCGGTCCGGCCGAACACCCGGCCCGGTGGAGGGCGACGGCGGCCGGACGGTGGTCCTGGGTCAGCCGGGTGCCGGCCGCGTAGGACGGCTCGGCCAGGAACAGGTCGACGATCCGGGTGACGAGGAAGAACTCCTTGTCGGTCAGGTGCACGTGCGCCCGGCCGCGCAGCGCCAGCAGGAACCCGTCCAGCGCCTCACCCGCCCGCGGGCCGCGCAGGAACTGCCCGGACTTCACCTCCTCCAGCGAGCCCCGGAACCCGGATCGCAGTGCCGCGATCAGCTCCCCCGCCTCGCCGGCGCCGAGGTCGACGCTCGCGTGCGTGATCACCGGCGTGGCCGAGTCCAGCAGGTTGGTGCCGGAGAACCCGGACTCGTCACAGGCGATCTCGACGACAGCGCCGGCGAGCGCGCCCGCCGGCGGCAGCCCGCCCTGCAGCGGCAGCCTCACGTCCGACCCCTCAGCACGCGCACATGCTCGCCCCCGCACCCCGGGTCGGACCACCGAAATGTGCGCCGCCGTCAGGGCCGGCTGATCCAGCCGACGAGTGCGTCGGTGAGCTGGGCGGCGTGGGTGAGGGGCATCATGTGGCCGGCCCCCTCGATGAGGGTGTGCTCGCTGCGGACCACCTCGCGCCGGACCAGGTCGCAGATGGCGTGATCGACGATCGAGGTCGCCGTCCCCTCGACGACGTGCACGGGCAACGGGATCCGGCGCAGCGTCTCGGCCGTCAGCGGCGCTTCGAACAGCACGTCCCACAGATCGCCCCGCGAGCGCTGGACGTCGAGGAACCGGTCCCGACGATCGGCCGGCCAGCGCGCGAACGTACCGGGTCCGTTGTAGAAGTCGATGAACTCCTCGAACGCCTCGTACCACCGATCGGCCCGTACGTGCGCACGCCATCGGTCGCGCAGCTCCGAGATGGCCGCGTACGCCGGCCCGGGCGAGTCCGTCAGCAGCGAGTACGCCTCCGGCTCGATCACCGTCAGCGAGGCGAGCACGGCCGAGGCGGTCGCACCTGCGTGCAGGGCCGTCGCCCCGCCCCAGGAGAACCCGACCAGGTGGATCGGCTCGCCCGCGTGCTCGGCCACCGCGAGGACCTGGTCGGCGTAGCCGTCGAGACCCCCGGCGGCGGCTGGACGAGCCCCGGCGCCGTACGCGTCGACGGCCAGCAGGCGGTGCTCCCCGGGCCACAGCTGGAACACGCCCCGCCACTCGCCGGCGCTGCCGACCCCGCTGTGCAGGAACACCACCGGCGCGCCGCCGCCCTGCTCGACGACCTTGACCGCGGCCCCGGCCGGAGTCCGAAGCACCGACACGGACGCCTCGCCGCGCCCTCCCCTGGCCTTCATGCCACCGCAAGCTATCGCCCGGCGGAACCCGACGGAGGCGCCATCGAAACCCACCGCACACCTTGCCAAAGTTGGATAAGGTCTTTGCCTGCTCTATAGGAGGTGCGCCATGGTCAGCGTCGATCGACGGACTTTCCTACGCGGAGCCGCAGTGGCCGCCGGCGGGGCGATGCTCGGCGGCCCCTTCCAGGGCTTCGTCGCCCGGTCCGCCGCCGCGGACCCGGGCCGGCCCGGCCGCGGCGAGCTGCGGCCGATCCCGGACCTGCGCGACGGCGCGGTCCGCCTGTGGTTGCCGGCCGGCTTCAGCTACCGGTCCTTCCACGACACCGAGTTCCCGGTCGTGCTCGACGACGGCACCGCGCTGCCCGGCCGGCACGACGGCATGGCGGCGTTCGGCCGCAGCAACGGCAACGTCGTGCTGGTCCGCAACCACGAGCTCAACGGTCCCGGGCCGGCGTTCGGCGACGCCGCCGACGCGTACGACCCGATGGCGCAGGGCGGGACGACGACCGTGGAGGTGACCCGCACCGGCGCGGTCGTGCGGAGCTTCACCAGCCTCAACGGCACCCAGATGAACTGCTCGGGCGGCCCGATGCCGTGGGGCAGCTGGGTCAGCTGCGAGGAGACGGTCAACGGTCCCGACGTGGGTCCCGACTTCACCGGGGTCTCCAACGTCCCGCTGACCCAGCGGCACGGGTTCGTCTTCGAGGTCCCGGTGGCCGGCCAGTCCGACCGGGAGCCGGTGACCGCGGCCGGCCGGTTCGCCCACGAGGCGGTGGCGTTCGACCGGCGCTCCGGTGTCCTCTACCTCACCGAGGACAACTTCGGCTTCCCCTCCGGCTTCTACCGCTACCTCCCGAAGCGCAACCCGCTGCGCACCGGGCGGCTCGGGAACGGCGGCCGGCTGCAGATGCTGGCAGTGAAGGGCCGGCCGAACGTCAATCTGGCGGCGGAGCAACCGAAGCGGGCGACCTACCGGGTCGAGTGGGTGGACATCGACGACCCGGCGCCGAGCTTCCCGTACACGCCCGGCCAGACCGCACCGACGACCAACGACCAGGCGCTCACCCACGTGGGCAACCAGGGACGGGCCCAGGGCGCGGCGTACTTCTCCCGGCTGGAGGGGGCGGCCTACGACAACGGCATCGTCTACTTCTGTTCCACTCAGGGCGGCGGACCCGCGGAGGGAAGCCTCGGGCCGATCGCGGACGGCTACGGCAACGGACACGGGCAGATCTGGGCATACCACACCCACGCCAGGATCCTGCAGCTGCTCTACCAGTCGCCCGGCCCGGACGTGCTCGACTTCCCGGACAACGTCACCACCAGCCCGCGCGGCACGCTGGTCGTCTGCGAGGACAACGTCAACGACAACTACCTGCGCGGCCTGACCAGAGGCGGACAGCTGTTCGACATCGCCCTCAACCGGCTGGTGAGCAGCACCGGCACGATCCGGTTCGACGACGAGTTCGCCGGCTCGACGTTCAGCCCGGACGGGCACACGCTGTTCGTCAACATCCAGGCCAGCCGCGGGATGACGTTCGCCATCTGGGGACCGTGGCGGGCGTTGGGGGTGTGACCGTCACGGCGTCCAGAGGTCGACGGCGATCTCGCGCATGTGCTGGCTGAAGACGCCGGTGGGGCTGGTGTCGCGGAGGAGGGCGCGCAGATCCGCGTCGAACGCGGCGAGGCGGGGGCCGAACAGGTGCGGCGCCGAGCCGGACAGCGACAGGACGGCGGCGACCACCTCGTCCGCGGTGCGGTCGACCACGTGGCCGGGCAGCTCGAGACGGCGGGGCCCGGAGAAGCCGGCGGCCCGGTAGATGCCCTCCTCGCCGGCGGGCGTGCCGCCGGGCAGGACACCCTGCCCGGCGCGCCGGTCCGGACCGAGGTAGCGGCGGACGAGGTCGGCGATGGCGGCCCGCGGCGGCTCCGGGTGCGGGAGCGGGCCGGGCGAGTCGACGCCCTCGTGGGTGGTGGCGTGGACGTGCACGCACCTCCCGCCCGGCTCGAGCATGCCGTGCACCGCGGCCGCGACGCGTTCCCGGTCCATCCAGTGGAAGGACTGGGCGAAGGTGACCAGCCGGAACCGTCCGAGTCCGGCCGGCAGGTCCTCGGCCCGTAGCACCTGCCAGCGGGCGTTCCGTATCCCGGCCCGTGCGGCGACGTCCTCGGCCTCGGCGATCATGCCCGGGTCGGCGTCGACCCCGACCGCCTCGGCGACCAGCGGCGCCAGCAGCAGCGTCAGCGAACCCGGACCGCAGCCCACGTCGAGCAGCCGGCCCGACCCGTCGAGGCCGAGCTCGCCGGCGAGCAGGTCCGCGAGGGCATGCGGGTACGCGACGCGGCCGCGGGCGTAGTGCGACGCGGCACCTTCGTACAGGGAGGGATCCCACTGCCAGCTCACGCCGTCATGATCCCGCGGGCACACCGGGGCGTTCGCAGCGCTAGTCGAGCCAGCCAAGCCACGAGCAGATCGCCTCGCTGATCTCGCGGACCGGCAGGGTGCCCGGAAGGAGCAGGTCCTCCAGGCCCGCACCCCGACCCTCCGTCAACCAGTCCAGCGCGACGCGCAGGTCATCCTCCCGCCGCTCCTCGGTCGGGTCGTCGGCGAGCCGGCTGTGCACGACCGCCTGGTCGACCTCCAACCGCACCACCGCCATCGGCACCCCGACCGCCCGGCGCGTCGCGTCGAGCTGCGCCCGATCGCGGACCGCCCAGGCCAGCGCGAGCCGCCGCACCCCGACGTCCAGATACGCGGCGCAGACCGCCCGCACGTTCGACAGCGTCACCCGCTCGTTGAGTTCCGGGCCGGCGCCGGCGTCGAACCAGCCCAGCCAGTCGACGTCCATCACCCCGTACCGCTCGCCCCGGCCCTCCAGCAACGCGCCGATGTCGGCGACGACGGTGCTCTTGCCCGCCCCGTAGACGCCCGTCACCAACACAGCGGACGCAGACACACGCGCTGTCTAGCCCAGACCGCCTCGCACCAGCCACAGAATTTGGCGAATTCGTCTTTCCCGGCTTCGCCGAACGGCCCGCGGGATGCGTCGACAGCCGCGACCATTTTCACCATGGCGCACATCGATCTCGGCCTGGACGAGAGCCGGAATCCAGGGATCACCGGCCTGCTCGCCTACCGCCCGGAAACCGCCGGCCCGATCGAGGCACTCGTCGACGCATTGCTCGTGGCGCCCGGTTCCCTGTCCCGGGGCGAGCGCGAACTGATCGCCGCGTACGTCTCGGCGCTCAACGACTGCACGTTCTGCCGCAACTCCCACTCGGCGTTCGCCGCGGCGCAGTTGGACGCCGGCATGCGTCTGGTCGACCAGGTCTGCGCCGATCCCGACAGCGCCCCGGTGTCCCCGAAGCTCCGGGCATTGCTGCGAATCGCGGCCGCTGTGCGGCGGACCGGGCAGGCCGTGACACCGGAGTTGATCGACGCCGCCCGGACCACCGGCGCTACCGACGTGGAACTGCACGACACCGTTCTCATCGCCGCGGCATTCTGCATGCTCAACCGGTACGTGGACGGGCTCGGGACGGTCGCTCCCACCGATCCCGACCTTTACCAGGCGTCCGTTCCGCGCATCGTGGCCAGCGGTTATTCCCGTGCGAATCGGGGCCGATAGCCGTCAGCCCGCCGCCGTCGTCGGGCTCTGGCAGGATTCGAGGCATGACCCAGCTTCCCGCCCGGCTGTCCATCGTCACGCTGGGCGCGCGGGACATGGGGGTGCTGCGCTCGTTCTACCGGTCGCTGGGCTGGCGGGAGGTGGCCGGCAGCGATGAGTCCTGGACGGGGTTCCTGCTCGGCGGCGTGCTGCTGGCACTGTTCCCGGTGGGCGACCTGACCGCGGAGGCGGCGCCCGGCAGCCCTGAGCCCACCGGATGGTCCGGCTTCACCCTGGCCTGCACGGTCGACAGCCGGGACGACGTCGACGCGGCCTTCGTGACTGCCGTGGCGGCCGGCGCGACACCGATCGCCGAGGCGACCGACCGGCCGTGGGGCGGCCGCTCCGCGTTCATCGCCGATCCCGAGGGCAACCGCTGGGAGATCACCTGGGGGCCCAGAGCCACCTTCGACTCCCGCGGCGCCCTCCTGTCCTGGACCTGATCGACCGGCCGGCGGGCGCCTCAGACCGGCGTCGAGTGCTTCTCCGCCGACTACAACGACCTCGCCGCCGTCAGCCATACCGCCCGACCGGCACATCCTGACCAGGTCGGGTCGCGGCGCGCTCAGTCGGGTCGCTGCCGGCGGTCCCGGCTGAGCTGGTCGAGGTAATGGGCCGCGGCCGCGCGCGTCTCCTCGCTCTCCCACACGGACGCGGCCCGCGGGTCGTCGACCGGCCGCAGCTCCTCGATGCGCTGCCGGGCGAACCGGTGCAGCTGCTGCTTGGTCATCGCGTAGACGGCGGCGGGTGGCCGTGCGAGTGCGGCGGCGCGACGCACGGCCTCGGGCAGCAGCTCGTCCGGCCCGACGACCGCGTCGACCAGGCCGATCCGGCGCGCGTCGTCCGGGCCCATCGTGCGGCCGGTCAGCGCCAACCCCGCCACCGCCGGGCCTACCGCGAAGCGCATGATCTCCAACGGCGTCACCGGGAACGGCACGCCGACGAGCAGCTCGGTCAGTCCGATCGTGCCGCCCGACATCAGCCGCACGTCGCAGGCCGCGGCCAGCACACACCCACCGGCAAGGGCATGCCCGTTGACCGCCGCGACGACCGGCCGCGGGTGGTCGAAGACCGCCAGGAAGGCCGCGCTCAGCGCCGGGAGATAGTCCCGCACGTACCCCGGGCCGCCTGCCACGATCCGTCGCAGGTCGACTCCGGCGGAGAACACCGTCCCGACGCCGGTCAGCACGGCCGCCGGCGCGTCCACCACCCGCGCCATCGTCGCCGTGATCGCCTGCAGCAGCTCCAGATCCAGCGCGTTGACAGCGCCATGATCGAGCCGCACGACGGCGACGCCACCATGATCCTCAACCGAGATCACTGACTTCGCTCCAACCCAGCCCGGCGACGTCGAGGCTCGGACGACCGCGATACCGGAAGATACGCGCCCCACCGGTCATGGCGGTGATGGTTTACCGCAGCATCGACCGGTGATGTCCATGTCCGCTGCAATCCGGTTGAATGGGACGATGGCGGCAAGGCAGCGCGGGAGCTGGACGAAACCGGCTCGGACAGGAGCGATCCGCACGCTCCGCCCGGCTGTGATGATCGCGGCAGCCCTGGTGCTCTCGACAGGTTGTCAGCAGGACAGCGGTCCGCAGCCCACGGACGTCAAGTCGACCGCGGCGCAGCTTTCCGGACCGGGGCGCGCCGCGGCCGCATCGCCGACGATGCCTCCCCCTGCCTCCGCGCTCGCCGACCCTCGACTCGTCCTCGCCGTCCGGGCCTACGACGCCTACCTGCGCGCGCAGGCCGCTGCCCTGGCCGTGCAGACCCGCCCGTTCACCGACGCGATCCGGGCCGGTGACCGCACTGCGGCCCGGAAGCGGTTTGCTGCCAGCAGGACCAGTTGGGAGCGGATCCAGTCGGTCGGCTTCCTCCTGCCGGAGCTCGACCGGCGAATCGACGCGCGGGCCGATGACTTCGCCTCCGCCGCCGACCCAGCGTGGACCGGCTGGCACCGGCTCGAGCACATCCTGTGGATCGGCGGCGGCACGGCCGACGCGGCATCGTTGGCCACCCGGCTCGATCGTGATCTCGAACTCCTGCGGAAGGCCGTCCCGACGCTGGACATCAGTCCCAAGCTGATGGCCGCCGGGATCGCGCGGCTCGTCGACGAGGCGATCACGGAGAAGCTGCCGGGCGCGGAGGACCGCTACTCCCGGGTCGACCTGGCGGATCTCGCCGCCAACCTGCAGGGCGCGCGGGCGGGATACGCCACCCTGGCACCGGTCCTTGCCGCCCGCGATGCCGACGCCACCCGACTCCTCGACCGTCAGTTCGCGGCCGTCGACCGCACCATCGGCAGGTACCGGACCCCGACCGGCTATCGGCCGTATCCGGCCCTCGCGACGGCCGACAGAGCGCTGCTGCGAAGTCAGCTCAGCGCACTGGCGGAAACCCTCACGCTGCTGTCAGCGGCCGTCGAACGGTAGGCGCGACTCGTCGCTCAGGTGCTGAAGTGTCGAGCGATGCGTTCGGCGTAGTAGTCCTCCCACGACTCTGCTCTCTGCCGCTCGACGTACTCCTTGTCGAGCAGGACGAGGAGATAGACCAGCTCACTGCGGACCGGCTCGGCTCCGAGCAGCGTCGGGAGCTCGGAGTGTGCGATCAACCAGTCGGCATACCAGGAGGCCCAGTCCGGGTCCGTGCCGTCGGTGATGCGGAAGACCTGGTGGTGGGTCTCCCCCGCTTCGTGCAGGAGGTCGGCGATAGATACGGCATCCATCCCAGCGGCTCCTCACCATCCGTATGACCGTCGAGGCTCTCGGCAGCATGACAGGGCACCCGCTGACCCGGGCCCGATCGAAGGAAGCCGCCGGTGGGCGTCAGGTCAGCCGGAAGACGCGGGACTCCCAGGGGGCGAGCGGGTCGGTGGGGGCCGGAGCGCTGCCGGGGACGGAGGCGATGACCGGCTCGGCCGAGGACCATGGCGCCAGCTCGGACAGGTCGGGGACCACCCCGGCCGCGGACGACAGGTTCGCCACGACCACCAGCCGGGTGTCGCCCCACCGGCGTTCGAAGCAGTACAGCTGCGGGTGGTCGGCGAGGAGCATCCGGAACGTCCCGTGCGCGACGCAGGACTCGGCGTGCCGCAGCGCGATGAGCCGGCGGTAGTGCGAGAAGACCGACTCGGGGTCGTCGACCTGCGCGGCGGCGTTGACCGTGCCGGACAGCGGATGCAGGTCCAGCCAGGGCGTGCCGGTGGTGAAACCGGCGCCGGGCGAGCCGTCCCAGGACATCGGCACCCTGGCGTTGTCGCGACCCTTGTACGCCAGCGCTCTCATCACATCGGCGGGATCCTGACCGCGCGCCACCGCGGTGCCGTAGCGGTTGAGCGACTCGACGTCGCGCAGCTGGTCGATCCTGGTGAAGCCCGGGTTGGGCATCCCGAGCTCGTCGCCCTGGTAGACGTACGGCGTGCCGCGGTGCAGGTGCAGCACGGTTGCCAGCGCCTTCGCGGACTGCTCCCGGTGCTCCGGTGCGTCCGAGCCGAACCGGCTGACGCAGCGCGGCTGGTCGTGGTTGCCGAGGTAGAGGCTGTTCCACCCGACCGCGGCGAGCCCGTCCTGCCAGCGCCCGAGCGATTGCTTGAGCTGGAGCATCCGTACCGGCCGGATGTCCCACTTCCCCTTCGGACCCGAATCGAGGTCGACGTGCTCGAACTGGAACACCATGTCCAGCTCGTCGCGCGCGGGGTCGGTGTAGAGCACCGCCTGCTCCACCGAGCAGCCGGGGGTCTCGCCGACGTTGAGCAACCCGGGCGGCCGGCCGGCGAAGACCTCGCGGTGCATCTCCTGGAGGAACTCGTGCACGCGCGGTCCGTTGAGCACGAACTCCGGCGAGTCGGCGAACGCGACGGTGTCGATCACACCTGGCCAGCGCGGGTCGCGTTCGCCGCCGATCACGCCGTCCGGCAGCGTGACCCGGCCGTCGGCGCCGACCGGACCGACCACTTTCGAGATCACGTTGATGACGTCCATCCGGAAGCCGTCGACGCCGCGGTCCAGCCAGGACCGCATCATCGCGTAGACCGCCTGCCGCACCTCCGGGTTCTCCCAGTTGAGGTCGGGCTGCTCGGGCGCGAACAGGTGCAGGTAGTACTCGCCGGTGCGGTCGTCGTAGGTCCACGCCGAGCCGCCGAACGCCGAACCCCAGTTGGTCGGCTCGGATCCCGACGCTCCTGGTACGTGACCCGGCCGCGGGCGGCGCCACCAGTACCAGTCGCGCTTGGGGTCATCGGCGGACGAGCGCGACTGCACGAACCAGGCGTGCGCGGAGCTGGTGTGGTTGACGACGAGGTCCATCACCAGCTTCATGTCCCGTGCGTGCAGCTGCGCGATCAGCTCGTCGAGCTGCTCGAGGGTGCCGAAGAGCGGATCGACGTCGTGGTAGTCGGAGATGTCGTAGCCGTTGTCCGCCATCGGCGAGCGGTAGACCGGACTGAGCCAGACCACGTCGACGCCGAGCAGCTCGAGATAGTCGAGGTGGGCCAGGATGCCGCCGAGGTCGCCGACACCGTCACCGTCGCTGTCCGCGAAGCTGCGCGGGTAGACCTGGTAGACCACCGCGGACTTCCACCAGTCCCGCCGGCCGACCGAGCCGGGATGCACCCCGGTGTCGAGGTCGGAGTGCGGGCCGGCCGACGACACGTCCAGCACTCGACCACGCACCACCCGGCTCCGCAAACACCGACGCGCCGTCGACCGCCGGCTCGGCCGCCGTTCCCTGGTGTCGCGTCGCACTACTCCTGCAGGGTCTTCATGTCTCGTGTTGCGGAACCGCTGGCCGCTCCGTGTCCACAGCGTCTGCATCCCGCGTCGTCGGTCCTAGCGATCAGTGGAAGGCAACCTTGAGTGCGACGATGACGAGTCCGACGGCGACATCCAGGGCCGTCGACAACAGTCGACCGATCAACCGGCTGTGACTGATCTGGCCTGCCCTCCAGCCCCAGACGCCGAGCGCGGCCACGGCCAGCCACACCGATAGCGTCAGCGCAGTTGCGGTCTTGATAACGCCCAGGCCGGCCAACCCCAGCAACACCAGCGGCCACCCCGTCACGGCGGCCACCGGCCAAGCGCCGGCTGCGAGTCGACGCAGGCTGGCCAGGCCCAGTACCAGCCCCAGCCGGATGCGTTCGGCTACCGAACCGGCGTAGACCTGGGCGAAGAAGAGCACCAACGACGTGCCCGCGACCGTCAGCGCCGCGGCGGCGGCGGACCGGTCACGCTCGCTGAGCACCGCGAGGACGCTGAGCAGCACAATGGTGCCGTAGACCGCCTCGCGCAGGCGCTCGACGCCACCGTGGTCCGGCTCCGTCAGAGGACCGGGGTCGCGAGCGTCGGCCGACAGACCCGCTGCGTCCGGCGACCCGTTCGTATGTCGGCTCCTACCTCGACGACTCATGCTCAAGCACCCAACACCTGGCTTCTCGATGACTCAACACTCAAACCGGGTGCGAGACGCGACACTAGCTGGTGAATTCGACGAGGTCCGCGCAGAAGTCGCGCCCCGCCGTGTCATTGCGTCCGGTGGAATCGCGCACGATCCGGAAGGAATCGGGGACCTCGACGTCGTCGTCCGGGTCGGACGGTGTGCCGTTGTAGTCGATGTCGACCGCGAAGCGCGTCTGGCCCGGGTCGTTGAGAACGAGCTTCCCGTTGGTGTCGTAGAAGCGCGACCCACCCGTGGCGATCGTCACAATGGTGATGGTGCCGTCACCGTTGTCGGTGATCACATGGTCCTTCGAGTTTATCGAGAACACATTGGTATACGTGCCGCCGGTGTTCAGGTTGGTCGTGACGGATGTACCGTGAACACTCTCGCGGTAGTACGGGAAAGGTGACGATCCGCGCAGGTTGAAAGTGAAATTGACCCAGACGTCTGTATCGCTGCGGGCCGGAGTGCCATCACAGTCGAAAAAGTCCGTGGAGACGTCGTGGAAACGTCCCTTATCCAGTGGTTTCGCTGCGGCCGGAGCGCTGGTGACCATGGTGCCCGCGATGACCAGCCCGGCGATGAGTAGTACAGAACGTCCCCGCATGACCGCTCCCCCCGTACAGAGAATCCAAAGTCGAGCTAATGTCCCACAGGCCAGGTCCGCAGCGAGGCAATAGCTCGGAATTGAGATCGCATGATCAGCGCTTCCTCGACCAAGCCAGGCGTACGGAGATCCCGGCCCGCTACCGGTCAACACCCACGCGACGCGCCCTTCGCAGGCGATAGTCCCCGGACGAGCGTCGGCCTCACGGACATTTCGGGGGTGGGCGGCGGGTGAGGAATGTGGTCAGGAAGGGTGCAAGCAGGCCGAAGACGCGGGACATCAGCGGGGGCGGGTCCGTGTTGAGCGTGTCCTGGAGGCGGAGTGCGGCGAAGTCGAGCGGGGTGGACCCGACGCCGTCCGCGGTCAGGACGTCCAGGAGCGCCTGGGCGACGATGCCGTAGCCGCAGGTCGTCGGGTGGACCCCATCGAGTCCGAACAGCCCGCCTTGCAGCCGGCCGGTCTGGTCGGAGAGGAAGAAGCGCGTGTCGAGGTCGGCGATCGGAGCCGGCAACGGCACCTGCCGCCACTCGTCATGCTCGGCGGCGGCGGTGTCATCCGTGATGAAGCGCCGGAACGCGAGTCCGTCGAGCACCGAGCAGAGGTCGAACAGCAACCAGTTCCGCCCGTTCCGTCTGGCTTCGCGGACGGCTTGGACGATGACGTCGTTGTATTGGTCGATGGCCGAGTCGATCGCTCTGGCCCGCTGGTGGGTCAGGTTGCGGTGCTTGTTGGGGCGGAAGTCGCTCTCGTCGATCCAGGGGTCCGTGTAATAGGGGAAGTAGCGCGAGCCGGGCCGCCATTTCTGCCCGGGTGAGACGGGGTTCACGCCTTTCGCGATCGGCGCGATCGTCACGTGCGGCACGGTCGCCAGGACCACCCGAGCGGCGGCGATCGGCTGCAGGGCACGCACCAGCTGGGCGTATTCGACGGCGAAGTGCGCCGGCCGCCAGACGTTGTAGGCGTCTTTCTGGTCGAGGTCGTCGTAGCCCGCGCCGGACCAGCAGACCCGTTTGTCGACGACGGTTCGCAGTGCGTTGTTCGCGCCGAGGACCACCACCAGTGTGTCGATGCCGCCATTGCGTCCATGCCAGTCCGCGGCGGTCAGCGCGGTCGCGGCGAGCCCGAACGGCGCCAGCACGGAATTGGCGGCGATATCGTTGTCGTGTTCGGGCGTCGCGCCGAGAAAGTCGTCATGCGGCGACTGCCCCACCCTGCCGGCGGCACGTCCCGCCGTGTACGACAGTGCGTCCCTGACGTCCCACCCGTAGATTCCGAGGTTCTCGTACCGAAGGTCGGTCCGAGGCAGCCCGCTCCCGCCGCCGCGCTCCCAGTAGTCCTCGTTCTCGTCCGCGATCCGATGGAAGGCCAGCGGCAGCCGAAGAGTCTCCAGCGGGTCGAGGCTGTTGCCGAACTCCTGCGCCAGCAGGCTGAGCACGCGCTCCAGGTTGAGTGGCAGGCCGTCGACCGGCCCGCCATAGCTGGGCACGACTGGCCGGCCGATGCCGAGACACGCCGCCGCCAACATCGGCCAGGACAGGTCTGTGCGGAAGACCGCCGCACTGGACATCCCGTGCGTCAGGGAGTCGCCGATGGTCACCAGCCGGTGGGCTGCCTCCTCCGGCACCGCGACGGGTGGCTGTCCCAGCGGCTCGCCCAGGGTCGGGTCGTCGATCGGCGGCCGCAGCCGGTCGGTCACGACCACGTCTGCCGGCGTGGACGAGTCGAGATACTCCGGAGGCAGGGTGTCCACGACGTCCTCTCCAGCTCGGTTCATCGCAACGCACCAGTGCAACGCTGCGGGTGTGACACCGCCGTGACGAAGATCGACGGTGACCGGCTCGTCGGCCGATCGGAGCTCTGATGCTGGTACGGGTGTGGGAGTACGAGGTGGTTCCGGGCCGGGAGGCGGAGTTCGAGCAGCTGTACGGCTCGGCCGGCGCCTGGGCGCAGCTGTTCGCCCGCAGCGCCGGCCACCTGAGCACCGAGCTGTACCGCGCGCTCGACCGGCCGGTGCGATACCTGACCGTCGATCGGTTCGCGGACGCCGAGTCCTGGCAGCGGTTCCTGCGCGAGCACGGTGCCGACTACGCCGAGCTGGATTCTCGTTGTGCGCCGCTGACGACGGCCGAGGTGGAGATCCGCTGAACGCCGTCCCGACGTGGTAAAGGGTTCGGTCAGCAGGTGCGGGCGGTGTTGATGCAGTCGACGACGTGGTTCATCAGCGACTCGGGCATCAGGTTCTCGAAGTCGAAGTGGTCGGTGACCGCCTTGCGCTGCTGGTCCGGGAAGCTGTCGATGGCGAACGACCGCCCGGGCGGGACGTCATAGCTCAGCGTGATCCGCAGTCGAGGGATCGCCACGGTGCCGGTCGGGCAGGCGCCGGTGGCCCGGTCGGGGAACGTGACGTGGGTGCGGTGATCCTCGCTGTCGGTGCCGGCGCCGGTCCAGCAGCTGGGGAACTCGCCGACCCGCTGGACCTGCTGTCCGGCCGGGCAGAGCGGATAGAGCGTGGAGCTCGCCCGGCCGGGAGTCCCCGAACAGCTCCACATCGCGCGGGCCCGAGCGGCCGATCCCTTGGTGACGGCCTTGGCGTCGCCGGTGACGACCCGCAGGAACATGGGCATCGGCTGGACCTTCGCCTGCTGGTTGCCGAGGAACTGCACGGCGACCCGGGCCGGCGTGAGGATGTGGCCCATGTTGCCGTCGCTGCCGCCGCCCGGGCGGTCGGCGTCCACTCCCGCGTGGCGGATGTCGCGCAGCACCGGCCAGAAGTAGACCGACTTGTCGCCCAGCGTGCAGGTCGTGGAGCCGGCCGCGAGGGACTGGTCGGTCGAGGCGCCGTCGGTGGAGGTGTTGCCGACGTAGTCGTGCACGTGGTGGGCGCCGTTGCTGCGGCCCGGTGCGGTGATGAAGTTGTCGGAGTTGCGGTGGCCTTCGACGTTCCGGCCACAGCGCGAGGTGAAGGCGCCGGTCGACGCGCCCGGCCCGGCCAGCGGTGCCGTCGGCGCCGCCACTGCCGCCTCGATCGGGACGTAGTCGGCCGCGACCGGCCCAGCGTGTACGGCGTGCTGGTGCCCTGCCGCCGGCGCGGTCATGGCGGACATCAGCAGCGCGAAGCCGGCGAGGGTGGCGACCCACAGCAGAGCGGTGGTCAGCGCTCCCCGCCGGCGACCGCGCCCCGGAGGTCGGGAGGGCAGCGGGCCGTCCGCAGGAGAGACCCTGTCGATGGTGGCGGAAAGCTCCGAGTACGGCGGCATCGTGGTCCCCCCACGGTGAGGCCGGCCGGCGCGGCGTTCAGGCGCGGCGCGCGGTCAGCAGCAGGTACTCCCAGTTGAGGTCGGTGGTGTCGGTGCCGCAGTCGAACCGGGCCGCGAGCGCGGTCAGGTCACGGTCGAGCGCGGCGACCCGCTCGGGGTCGTCCGCGACGTTGCGGTACGCGACGATCGTCGGCCCGTAGACCGACTTCCAGTAGTCGCGCCAGGCCTCCGGTGAGGCGAAGCCGCCGACGGCCAGCGTCTGCCGGCGCGCGACGACGTCGGTGACCCGGTCCCCGAGCAGCGCCCTGACGTGCTCCTCGTCGCCCCACAGCGGCGGCGGCTGGGCGCCGGGCGGGGGCGGCGGCGCGTACGGCTTCATGGTCCGGAACATCTCGCCGACGAAGCCGGCGGGCGTCCAGCTGACCAGGCCGATCCGGCCGCCCGGGCGGCACACCCTGACCAGCTCGTCGGCGGCCCGCTGGTGGTGCGGGGCGAACATCACCCCGACGCAGGACAGCACGACGTCGAAGCCGGCGTCCGGGTAGGGCAGCGCCTCGGCGTCGCCCTCCTCCCACGTCAGCTCGACACCCTCCTGCTCGGCGAGCTTCCGTCCCGCCGGGAACAGCTCGGGAGTGAGATCGGACGCGACGACGTCGGCACCGGCGAGGGCGGCGGGAACGGCGGCGTTCCCGGTGCCGGCAGCGACGTCGAGGACCCGCTCGCCGCGGCCGACCCCGGTCGCGGCCACCAGGATCCGACCGAGCTCGGGGATGACGTCGACCGCCACGGCCGGGTAGTCGCCGAGCGCCCACATGGCGCGGTGCCGGGCCTTGACGGCCCGATCGGCGTCGATCGTGTCGATGGTGTCGGTCACGGAAAGGTCCTCCTCGTACGCGTCGGTGTCGCGAGGAGGATGGGCCGGCTGCGTTGCAGTCCGGCTGCAATCGGGATGCAGCCTCAGACAACGCGGGCCAGGGCGGCGTGGGCGTGCGCGACGGCGGCGCACTCGATGGCCATGGATCCGTCCGGGTCGCGGCGGGGCGGCGTCCGCGCGCCCGGCCGGTCCAGCGGCGACGGCTTGCCGGCGGCGACGAGGAACTCGTGCAGCGTGACAGCGTCGGACGTGGCGTCGGCCCGGGTGAGCAGCCGCACCACGTACCGCAGGTTGAGCCACTGCTGGGTGGAGTCTCCGATCCGGTCCCAGAGGTCGATCACCTCGCGGAGCGCGGCCGCCGCGGCGACCGGGTCGCCGTGCACCGCACGGGTGGCCGCCGCCTCCATCGTCGCGATCCCCTGCCACCACAGGTTCCGTACGGATGCGGCCAGCTCGGCGGCCTCGTCGAAGAGCGCGAGCGCGCGGTCCGGCTCGGACTTCTTCAGCACCAGACCCAGCGCATACCGCGCCATGGACTGTGCCGTCGGATTCGCCGTCGCCTCGGCCACCTCGAGGCTCTCCAGCGCCGCCTCGACCCCCTGTTCCGGCTGGCGGCGCGCCGCCTGACACACCGCCACGTAGTAGAGCGTCCAGACCAGCCGGATCCGGTCGCGGTCGGCACGGGCGCGGCGCGCCTCGCCCGCGTAGTGCCACAGCGCGAGGTTGACGTCTCCCTCGTACAGCGCCACGTCGGCGATCACGTCGCCCGGGTAGGCGATGCGCGCCGTCCCCGGCGGGGGCACGCGGCCGCCGGCCCGGTGGGCCAACCGCCGGGCCAGGTCGAACTGGCCGTGGTTCCAGGCGCCGCGGGCGGCGACCCCGACCGCGGCGACGAACCGCGGGTGATCGGGATCGGCGGCGTCGACGACCGCCTCGGCCCAGCCGGATACCTCGTACCCGCGGCGCAGGTGCGCCAGCTCCGGCAGCGCCGCCACCAGCCGCAGCATCAGGTCGGCGTCGCCGTCGGCACGGGCCCGCAGGAACGCCGCCCGCATGTTGTCGTAGTCCGGCAGCGCCTGGTCCACCCACGCCCGCTCGTCGGGACCCTGCAACCCCACCGCCGCCCGCTCGGCGAGCTCCGCGTAGTACGCGGCGTGCCGGCGACCCAGCTCTGCCGCGGTCCCCTCGGCCTCCGCGCACGACCGGCCGTACGCCCGCAGCGTCTCCAGCACCCGGTAGCGGGTCCTGACCGCGCTCTCGGCCACCACCATCGAACGCTCGACCAGCCGCGTCAGCCGGTCGACCACGTCGTCCTCGGTCGCCGCGGGGTCCGACACCCTGTGCACGCCGGCCAGGTCGGCGCCGCCGGCGAACGCGGACATCGCCCGGAACAGCCGTTGCTCCGGTTCCGGGAGCAGCCGGTAGGACCACTCGATCGCCGACACCAGGCTCTGGTGGCGCGCGACCGGACCGCGGCCGCCGCCGAGCAGCGGCGCGTCCTGGAGCCGCCGGGCGACCTCCGCCGGGCTCATCACCCGCATCCTCGCCGCGGCCAGCTCGATGCCCAGCGGCAGGCCGTCCAGCCGGGCGCAGATCGTGGCGACCGCGTCGGCCGCGGCGGCGTCGAGCCGGAAGTCGGGCGAGACCGCCCGCGCCCGCTGGACGAACAGGGCGGTGGCGTCCTCGACCGGCAGCGGCGGCACCGGCCACAGCTGCTCGCCCTCGACGGCTAGTGCCTCCCGGCTGGTGGCGAGCACGACGACGGCCGGGCACTGCTGCACGATCTCGGCGACGAGCCGCGCCGCGGGCGCCAGCACGTGCTCGCAGTTGTCCAGCACGAGCAGCAGCGTCCGCCCGCGCAGGTATTCGATGACGGTCTGCTCGATCGACATGCCGGGACGCTGCTGGATCTGCAGCGTCGCCGCGACGGCGTGCCCGACCGGGCTCCCGTCCGGCAGCGCGGCCAGCTCGCACAGCCACGCGCCGTCGGCGAACCGCAGCCGGTCCCGGGCGGCGACCTCTACCGCCAGCCGGGACTTCCCGGCGCCGCCGACACCGGTCAGCGTCACCAGCGGGCCTGCGCTCAGCACGGCGAGGACGCGCTCCACCTCCCGGTCGCGGCCGACGAAGCCGCTCGCCCGACGCGGCAGGTTGCCCCGCGGCGTGGCCGGGGCGAGCGCCGGGTCGTGCTGCAGGATCCGCTGGTAGAGAGCCCGCGCGGGGACCGCCGGCTGCACGCCGAGCTCGTCGTCGAGCCGGGTCCGCAGATCGTGGTACGCGGCGAGCGCGTCCGCCTGCCGTCCGGTCGCGTACAGCGCCCGCATGAGCGCGACGGCAGGCCGCTCGCGGGACGGGTGGCGGCGCACCAGCGCGTCCAGCTCGGCCAGCGCGTCGGCCGCCCGACCCTGCTCCAGCAGTGCCTCTGCGCGCTCCTCCAGAGCGTCGGTGCGCAGCTCGGTGAGCCGGGCAGCCTCGGCCGTGGCGAACTGGTCGTCGGCGAACTCGGCGAGGGCGTCGCCGCGCCACAGGGCGAGCGCGGCGTCCAGGTCGACGACCGCACCGGCGTGGTCACCCGCAGCGACGGCGCCCCGCGCGGCCTCCACCAGTCGCTCGAACTCCGCCGCGTCCACCGTCGCGGTCCGCAGGGACAGGCTGTATCCGGGCGGCTGATGCCGCAGTGTCGCCTCCCCGTCGAGGACGGCACGCAGCCGGGACACGTACGCGCGCAGCGCGGTGGGCGCGCTGGCCGGCGGGTCGGCTCCCCACAGGTCGGCGACGAGCCGGTCGGCGGGCACGACCTCACCGCCGGCCACGAGCAGGACAGCCAGCAACGTCCGCGGCTTCGGGCCACCGAGGGCGACCGGCCCGTCCGCGTCCTCGACCGCCAGCGGCCCCAGGATCCGGAAGCGCACCCGTCCTCGCCGTCGTCGTCGGCAATGCACGTGCAAAGGCCTGGCCCGACAGTAGCCGCGCCGGGAACTCGGCGAACGGCGAACGGAGGAACCCGACGCTCCGGGCGGTATGGGAGCCTTCGCGGGTGGCCGATCTGTTCAGCCTCTCCGGCCGGGCGGCGCTGGTCACCGGCGGCAGCTCCGGCATCGGCGCGGCGGTGGCGGGCGAGTTGCTGACGGCCGGCGCGCGGGTGCTCATCTGCGGGCGGGACGAGCAGGCGCTGGCCCGGACGGTCGACGACCTGTCCGCGCTGGGCGAGGTCGACGGCATCCCCGCGGACCTGGCGACGCGGGCGGGCATCGATGCTCTGGTCGAGCAGGTGACCGGCCGCACCGGCGGGACGCTGCACCTGCTGGTGAACAGCGCCGGCACGACCCGCGACGCCGACTGGCAGGCGTATCCGGAGTCGGACTGGGACGCCACCTTCGACCTCAACATCAAGGCGGTGCACTACCTCACCACCGCGCTGGTCCCGCTGCTGCGCGCCGCGGCACGGCCGGGAGATCCCGCCCGGGTCGTGCACATCGGGTCGATGGACGGCATCGCACCGATGACCGGCAACCCCGCGTACGGCGCGACCAAGGCCGGCGTCCACCACCTGGCCCGCATCCACGCCCGCGCGCTGGCCGGCGACGAGATCACCGTGAACGCCGTGGCGCCCGGGGTCTTCCCGAGCCGTCTGACCGCCGGCGCACTCGAGGACCCGGGAGAGCGCCGGCAGATAGAAGGCGTCATCCCGCTCGGCCGGATCGGGCGGCCGGCGGAGATCGGCGGCACCGTCGTCTACCTGGCCTCCCGTGCCGGCGCCTTCACCACCGGCACGGTCCTCGCCGTCGACGGCGGTCTCACCGGCTGCGGCCCGGCCTGATCCCGCGCCCTCGCCGTCTGCCCGTGGCGCCGCCCGCGCCGGGAGTTGGCGGTTTGCCGGCTGAGACCATCGGGTCGGGAGCATGCTTCCGGCATGGCCGGGCGCGAAGAGTTCCTGGGATGGGTCGAGACCACGCTGTACGAGGCGGAGCTCGCCCTGCACAACGGCGACGCCGGCCCGCGCCGGGCCATCTGGTCCCGGACCGAGCCGGTCACCGTCCTCGGCGCGTGGCGCAACGCGTACGGGCACCGCGAGGTGGAGGAGCTGTTCTCGTTGCTCGAGCGGAGCTTCTCGGACTGCACCTCGTACGCCTTCGAGCTGCAGGCGTACGACGTCGCCGGTGACATGGCATTCACCGTGGGCCTCGAGCACACGTCCACGTCCGTCGACGGTGCCGCACGCAGCTACACCCTCCGGGCCACCCAGGTCTACCGCCGCGAGAACGGCAAGTGGACAGTGGCCCACCGCCACGCCGACCCCCTGACCACCTGATCGTCGGCGTCGGGCCGTGGCCCGGTCAGCTGGTCGGCCCGAGCATCTCGATCAGCCGCTCCTCGCCGGCGGGCAGCAGGTAGCAGGCGACGAAGCTGACCCGCTCGGTGTCGGAGGCGTTGTCGAACCGGACGATCGGCGCGAGCGCGGGCTCGTGGAACGCGTCACCGGCGTGGAGCAGCGTCTCGGCCCCGCCGCCCGGCTGGAACCAGACGGTGCCCTCCACGACGTAACCAACCACATCGCACGGATGCCGGTGCAGACCCGTCGCCTGTCCCGGCGCGAGCTCCACTCTGCTGACGTGGGCCCGCGCGACACCGCTCGACCGCTCGACCGCGACATCGAGCAAGTCCCGCCGACTAATCCCCGACGTACCGCCCATCACCACTACCTTAGTTCCGGCAACCCTCCCACTCCCTAGGAGTCGCGCGCCGCGACAGATCGACCTCCCGAGAGAACGCGTCGGCGCTGCGAGGCGCCTTTGCCAGGTACGTCGCAGAGCATCTGCTACGGGCGATCGATTCACGACCCTCGGTAGACAGCGTCGGGGTGGTAGTAGGGCGAGCCGTCAGTCAGAGGCGGAGGTGACTCCTCCGCCACGTCGAGAAGGCCCTGATTGCGAGCCACTGCCTCCCAGACGACGTGCCGCTTGTCGCCACCGACAATCCAGGGTTCGTACGCGTTGCTGGTCATGTGCCGGAGCGCCGCGGTTGCCGCGATCGGGCTGGGTCGGGACCTAGGCGGTCGGGCGAGCAGTGGCGCCGGCTCGGGTTGGAGAAGAACTCCGACGCTGGCACCGAGACCTTTGAAGGCCGCGTACGGTGCGGCGTTCGAGGCGTTGCAACGGAGGTCGGCGCTCAACGACTGGCCCTGGCGCATAGAGGTGCGCAGGCTCTGATAGGCCTGCCGAAAGGCGCCCACGATGTGCTGCTGCTGCGCGGTCAGCGTCCGCTGGCAGGCGACCCGAACGATGAGTGACTCCAGCTGACCTTCAGAAGCAGCGATCCGGTCAAGCAGGGACGATCGTGAAGTCTCGTCCCCGCGGCGGACCGGCCTCAGCAAAGCCCTCGTTAGTGCTCTCGCTACGGCCGGACTCGCGGCCGTCGAACTCGCAGCGTTATAGCTGGGATTTCAGGACGGCGACTTCGGGCCAGGGGTCGAAGCCGTGCTCGACCAGCCAGCGGATCGCCCGCAGGCTTCGCAGCGACCGCCACGCGCGGATCTCGTCGAGGTCGACGTGGGTGCCGTAGCCGGCGACGACGTCGTCGAGGTGCTCCTCGTGTCCGAGCGTCAGGCTGGCGAGGTCGTAGAGGGCATCGCCCGGCGCCGCCTCGGACCAGTCGACGACGCCGGTGATCTCGTCACCGTCGACGAACACGTGGGCGACCTGCAGGTCTCCGTGCGTGAACACCGGTGTCCACGACCGCAGCGCTGCCTCGGCGACCCGGCGGTTGCGGGTGACCACGTCGGTGGGAAGGACACCGCTCGTGGCGAGCCACTCGCACTCGCCGTCGAGCTGCGACGCGATGTCCTCCAGGCTCCGACCGGGCCAGGGCGGCAGCGGCGCGTCGTGCAGCCTGCGTGCGGCGGCACCCGCCGCCGCCCACGCCGCCGACGACGCGACCGACGGCTCGCCGAGGCGGCCGAGCGCGGTCCCCGGGAGCGCGGCGAGCGCCAACACGGGCGGCTTGCGCCACAGCACCTCCGGCGTGGGGATCGGCGCCATCGCCATCGCCGCCACCTCGACGTCGGTACGCGACTGATCGGCGTCGATCTTCAGGAACACAGTGCCGACGCGCAGGGTCGCGCGCTCCCGGTGGGCGACGACGACCTCGACCTGCTCCACGCAGGCCACTATCGCGGGACCACCACCGACGTCGCGACGAGTTATCGCGTGGCGCGGCTGACCGTCGGACGGTGGAACCGCGCGCGGTCCGGCGGTGTGCGGATGGCGCCACAGCTGCTATGCACGACGTGGACGTATGCGACGCCGATGGTTCTCGGGGGAAGTCATGGCCGGTTCAGTCAGTCCGTGGCCACTGGTCAAGAAGGGCGACCAGCAGCATCCGGTGCAGACCCTGCAGTATCTGCTGCGCGCGCGAGGGCATCTGGTGACGGTGGACGGGATCTTCGGTCCGGCCACCGACAGCGCGGTGCGCTCGTTCCAGCAGCAGAAGGGCCTGTCCGTCGACGGCATCGTCGGCCCGAACACCTGGTCGGCATTGATCGTCCAGGTCCAGCAGGGCAGTCAAGGCGACGCCGTCCGCGGGGTGCAGGAGGAGTTCCAGTTCCGGAACCTCTCCGGCGACCCGAGCACGGGCCTCCAGATCGACGGGATCTTCGGACCCAAGACCGACGCCGCCGTACGCGGGTTCCAGCAGGCACTGCACACCGACATCCCGTCCGTGACCGTCGACGGCATCGTCGGTCCGGTGACCTGGCGAGCGCTCGTCAGCGGCATGCTCTCGTTCTGAGCTGCGCCGTACCCGGCCCGCGCGGTCGCGGCGCCGCCGTCAGCGTTCCCGGGACGGCTCGGGCGGCGCGAAAGCGCGCAGATCGAGGTCGCTGGAGCCGGTGAGGATCAGCTGTGCCAGCGCCGCACCCGCCAACGGCGCCATCGTCAGGCCGGCAGGCCCGAACCCGGCGTTGACGAACAGGGTGGGATGGTCGGCCAGCGGCCCCAGGAATGGTCCGTGCTCGCCGGCGAGTGGGCGCAGACCCACCCGGGTCTCGATCAGCGACGCGGCGGCGAGCCCGGGCGCGACCGACAGCGCGTTGCTCAGCACCTCGAGCACGCCGCCGGCGGTGAGCCGAGCGTCGAATCCGCTGCCGGTCTCGCGGGTCGCGCCGACCACGATCCGGCCCGCGTCGAACGGGACGATGTAGTGGCTGGCGAGCGGCAGCACCGAGGGCCAGTCGGCGCTCTCGCGGCCCTCGAGCAGCAGATGAGCGATCTGCCCTCGCTGCGGCTCGACGGCGAGTCGGTGACCCAGCGGCTCGAGGACGCTGTTCACCCACGCTCCGGCCGCCACGACCACGACGTCGGCGCCGAGATCGCCGCCCGGTGTGTGCACGGCCCACGTACCGGTCGGAGCCGGCGCCAGACGGGCCGGCGCGTCCACCATGACCGCACCGTGTCGACGAGCGCCGGCCAGCAGACCGGACCGGAGCAGCCGCCCGTCGACACGCGCCCCGCCGGACACGTGCACCGCCCCGAGGTCGGGCGCCAGCGGAGGGAAGAGCGCGCGAGCGTCCCGTCCGCTGAGTCGCCCGACCGTTCCCGCGACGGCGACACCCGCGGTACGCCGCCGCAGCAGCTCCTCGGCGTCGTCGAGCTTGGCGGCATCGGCGTGCACGACGAGGGAGCCCGCCACCCGGTAGCCGATGTCGGAAACCCCGACCGCGGCGAGCCGCTCGATCAGCGTGGGGTAGTACGCCGCGCCCGCCGCGTACAGCTCGTACGTGGACCCGTCGGCACCGGACGACCACGGCTGGATGATTCCCGCGCCGGCCGCGGTGGCCTGCCCGGGCAGCACACGGTCGACCACCACGACCTCCGCGCCACCGGCCGCCAGCGCGAACGCGGTGCTCGCGCCGGCCACTCCGCTGCCGACGACGGCGACCCGCGGACCCGACATGCGACCTCCTCAGCCCCGGTCAGGAGAACAGGGCGCTGTAGCCGTTGAGCGCCGGCTGGCCGCCGAGGTGGGCGTAGAGCACCGTGGCGTCGGGCGCGATCTCGCGGCGGGCGACCAGGTCGACGAGCGCCGCCATCGACTTACCTTCGTACACCGGGTCGGTGATCATGCCTTCGGTCCGGGCAGCGAGGCGCATCGCGTCGAGGGTCTGCTCGTCCGGAATGCCGTACACGCCGGCGTGGTAGCGGGCATCCAGCTCGACGGCGTCCTCGGCCAGCTCGCCGTCGACGCCGATGAGCCGAGCCGTGCGGCGGGCGATGCGGTCGATCTGCTCGCGGGTCTCCTCCGGCTTCGCGGAGGCGTCGATGCCGCGCACCCGGCGCGGGCGCTGCCCCTGCTGCCCGGCCTGCTGCCCGGCCCGCTCCCCGGCCTGCTGCCCGGCCTGCTCGAGGGCGGCGAAGCCGGCCACCATGCCCGCTTGGGTGCTGCCGGTCACCGAGCACACGACGATGGTGTCGAAGAAGACGCCGAGCTCCCGCTCCTGCTCGCAGACCTCGTACGCCCAGCGGGCGAAGCCGAGACCGCCCAGCTCGTGGTCGGATGCCCCGGCCGGAATGGCGTACGGCGTGCCGCCGCGCTCCTCCACCTCCCGCAGCGCCTGCTCCCAGCTCTCCTTGAAGCCGATCCCGAACCCGGCCCGGACCAGCCGCACGTCGGCACCGGCGAGCCGGCTGAGCAGGATGTTGCCGACCTTGTCGTAGACCGCGTCGGGCCAGTCCACCCAGGACTCCTGGACCAGCACGCACCGCAGGCCGACGCTGGCCGCGACCGCCGCGACCTGCCGGGTGTGGTTCGACTGCACGCCACCGATCGAGACGAGCGTGTCACAGCCTTTGGCCAGCGCGTCGGCGACGAGGTACTCCAGCTTGCGGGTCTTGTTGCCGCCGAACGCGATGCCGGAGTTGCAGTCCTCCCGCTTCGCCCACAACTGCGCGCCACCCAGGTGCCCGGTCAGCCGCTCCAGCCGGTGCACCGGCGACGGACCGAACAACAACTGGTGCCGGGCGAACGCTTCGATCGTCATCGCAGATCTCCTGTCCCTCGTCGGCGCTCCCCAGCATGCCCAATCCATACCGCGACCGCCGCCGCCAGCGGACGGGCGGCCGGTCAGGAGGGGTGGACGTATCGGGTGATCCACAGGCCGGGGATCACCTCCTCCTCATCGGCGCACGCGAAGCCGAGCCGTTCGTAGAGGTTCCGGGCCGGCCGGTTGTCCCGTCCCGTGGAGACCGTGGTGCGGCGACCGCCGGCACGGTGCAGAACCGCCCGGACGAGAGCGGATCCCACGCCCCGCCGATGCGCGTGCGGGGCGACGACGAGGCGATCGATGTCGACCTCGCCGCGGTCCTCGCTCCAGGCCACCGCCCCCACCAGGCCATCACCGTCGAACGCGGCCAGCCACAGCAGCCGCGCACTCCGCAGGTCCTCGAGGTTCTCGTGCAGCGGCGGTATCCGCTCGTCACCGATCAGACCCGCCTCGACCGCGTACGCCGCATGCTGCATCCGCAGCAACGCCCCGGCCAGCTCACGATCAACCGCCGGGCTGACGTCGCGCAGTTCCACAGCCCTCGGATCCTTCACCTCGACAGGTCGCACTGGTACCCCTGGGCGGGTCGTGGCTGGACGTTCGGGGTGGGGTGGCGGACGCTGGGCGGGGAGGTGCCGACATGACGGACGAGGGCAGGACGCAGCCGCCGGCGACTCCGGACGGCGAGGCCGCCGAGCGGTCGACCGAGCTGGTGGTGCCGGCGCGTCGTCCGGTGGTCCGACCAGCCCGAGCCGGCCTTGCCGTGCGGGTACGCAGGCAGCTCGCGGAGTTACGGCAGAACCCGGCCGCGATGGTGGCCGTGTCCGCAGTGGCCACGGTCGGGAGTGCCCTGGTGGGCGCGGGCCTGCGCCGCACCCTGCTGGCGCCACCGCCGCCGGCAGGCGGGAAGCCGGCCGCGGTGGCGATCGGCGGATACGTCGTCCACGAGGTGCACGTGATCCATCACGTCGTCCACCACGTGATCGCTCCCCCGGCCGACTAGGCGTCAGGCTCACCGGACGACGGTCCCAGCGGACCGTGCTCGACCGGTTCGGAAGTCGGCCGGCGCAGGACGACAAGGGCGATCACGACGGCGGCCACCAGCAGGGCTGCGCTCACCGTCAGCCCCAGTCCGTACCCGTCGGCGAGGCTCTGCGGGGTGACACTCCCGCCGGTGCGGTGCGCGGCGACGGTGCCGAGCGCGGCCAGCCCGAGCGAGGCGCCGATCTGGCGCGAGCTCGTGAGCAGACCCGACGCGGTCCCGCCTTCGTGCGCCGCGACGCCCGCAGTGGCAGTGGCGACGACCGGTCCGAGGCTGATCCCGAAGCCGAGCCCGGCAATGATCGACGGGCCGAGGACGTCGGTGAGGAAGGCCCCGTCGACGCTGATCAGGCCGAACCAGGCGAACCCGATCGCGGTCAACAGCCCGCCGCCGACCAGCAGCGTGCGCGGCGCGAGACGATCGCCGAGCCTGACCGCCACGAACGACCCGGCGATGACCGCGAGCGCGAACGGCAGGAACTGGATGCCGGTCAGCGCCGCCCCGTGCCCGAGCACCCGCTGCAGGTAGAGGGACACGAAGTAGAAGGCCGAGGCCATCGCCGCGCCGAGCAGAAGGTTGTACGCGTTCGCGCCGGCGACCGTACGGCGGGCGAGCAGGCCGAGCCGGATCAGCGGCTCGCGCGTGGTCGTCCGCTCGACGTGCACGAACGCCGCCAGCAGGGCGACGGCGACCGCCAGCGTGGTGACGGTGACCGCCGAACCCCATGGGTAGCGGTCGGTGCGCACGACGCCGAACACCAGCAGGGACATGCCGGCGGTGACGAGCGCGGCTCCGAGGAGGTCGGGCCGGCCGCCCCGGGCCCGGGCCGGATCGGCGGCGACACCCCGCCAGGCCACCGCCATAGCGACGGCGACGATCGGCAGGTTCACGAACATCACCGCCCGCCAGCCGGCGTACTCGGTCAGCAGGCCGCCGATGAGCACGCCGAGCGCACCGCCGGCGGCGTTCATCGCGCTCCAGACGCCGAAGGCACGGATGCGGGCCCTGCCGGCCGGGAAGGTCGCGGTGAGCAGCGCGAGCGCGGCCGGGGCCAGCGCCGCCGCGCCGACGCCCTGTGCCGCCCGGGCGGCGACGAGCTGGCCCGGCGCCTGCGCCAGGCCGCCGGCCGCGGACGCGAGCCCGAACAGCCCGAGTCCGAGCAGCAGCACGCGCTTGCGGCCGTATCGGTCGGCGGCCTTGCCGCCGAGCAGCAGGAGCCCGCCGAAGGTGAGCGCGTACGCGTGGATCACCCAGGTCAGGCCAAGCGCGCTGAAGCCGAGGCCGGCGGCGATCTGCGGCAGTCCGACGTTCACCACCGACAGGTCCAGTGACACCAGGAACTGCACGACGGCCGCCGCGGCCAGGACGAGTCCCGGCCGGGCGCGCCGCTCCTGTTTGGTCAGGGCTTCGGGGGCTTCGAGAGTCGAGTTTAGGAACATGTTCCGAAAGTAACACCGCCGGCTGCGGGGTGTCGAACGGATAGCCGGTGCCGCGCGCGGCGGCGGGACAGCATCATGGAGCGGTGCCCCGAACCACCGCACCGCCCGGCCGCACCGGCCGGCCACCGGTGACCTCGCGTGCCGAGATCCTCGCTGCGGCGCGGCGGCTCATCGACAGGGACGGCTGGGAGAAGCTGACCATCCGCCGGCTGGCCGCCGAGCTCGGCATCGGGTCGACGACCCTCTACCACCACGTACGGGACAAGGAGGATCTGCTGCTCCTGCTGCTCAATGAATACGCGGACCAGATCGCGCAGCCCGACCTGCCAAACGAGCCGCGCGACCGCGTCGTCGAAGCCGCGATCGCGCTGCACGACGGCCTCGCCGACTGGCCCTGGGCCGCGGAGGTCCTCACCGCCGACGGGTTCGTCGGTCTCCTCGGCGAGTCGGCGCTGTGGATGGTCGAAGCCATCGTGGCCGGCGCCATCGACGCGGGATGCACGCCGGAACAGGCCGTCGACGTCTTCCGGAACATCTGGTACTTCGCGGTCGGCGAGATCCTCGTCCGGGCACACTCCGCGCGACGCCGGCCGGACGGCGGCCGACCGGCCACGCCGTTCTTCGGCAACCTCGACCCGGCCCGGATGCCGAGCCTGGCTGCCGTCGGCGATCGCTGGCCGGCGCTGGCAGCGCGGGACACCTACGCGGAGGGCGTCCGCGCGTTCGTCGACGGGCTGCTCGCGCGGAACGGTCGTCCATCCGCTAGCTAACGCTCGCTGGCCAGGTCGGTCGTCAGCTCACGGCCCGTCTGACGAGCCCTTCGATCCTCGCCACGTCGGCGTCCGAGAGATCGGTCAGGGCATAGGCGGTCGGCCACATCGTGCCCTCGTCGAGGTGTGCCGGGTCGTTGAAACCGAACGTCGCGTACCTGGCACCGAACTTCTGCGCCGGCTGGAAGAAGCAGACGACCTTGCCGCCGCTGGCGTACGCGGGCATCCCGTACCAGGTCCTCGGTGCGAGCTCCGGCGCCGCCGAGGTGATGATCGCGTGGATGCGCTCGGCCAGCGCCCGATCCGCATCCTCCATCTCGGCGATCTTCTCCAGGAGCGTCTCGAGGTCGTCGGCCTTGCTGGCGCCCCGCTTGGCCGCCTTCACCTCGGCGGCCCGGTCCTTCATCGCGGACCGCTCGGCCTCGGTGAACCCGGGTGCCGCCCTCTTCCCGGCGGCCTTCTTCGCCGGCGCCGTCTTCGCGGTGGCCTTCTTCGCGGTGGCCTTCTTCGCCGGCGCCTCCTTCGCGGCGGCCCTCCTGGCTGGGGTCTTGGCTGCAGTCTTCTTGGCTGCAGGCTTTGCGGGATCGGTCATCGCTGCCACTCCCCGTACGAATCCTGGTGGAATGCCGTCGAGCCCAGAACCTACGCGGTCCCGGAGCGTTCAGCTGGCGGGCGGCTCGACGACGAAGCGGGCTGGCGTGTCCGCGATGAGCACGATCGCCTGGCCGACGAGCATCTGCACCGGCGCCGGCTCGAATCCCCCGTCGCCGGCGCGGACCACCGTGGGTCGGGCCGGGCTGTACGGCTCACCCTGCTGCGGCGCGTCGACCGCGATCCGCAGCTCGGTCTGGTTGGCCAGGTTCGCCGCGCGGTGGCCGCCGGTGGACACCAGCGTCACCGCGAACATGGCACCCGCCGGCAGATGCTCGCGCGTGTCGAGCACCGTCCGCGTCCCTGCCGCCGACGCCCGCTGGACGAGAACGGCGTACCGGCGGATCCCGTGGCCGACGGCGAAGCTCACGATGCCGCCCTCCCGGATGACGTACCGGCCGGCGACGGACGGCTGGTCCTCCAGCTCGGCGAGATCGAGGGTCAGCTGCGGGGCGGCCGCGTCCGGCACGACGGTGACCGTGACCCGGACGCGGATCCGCCCGTCCCGCAGGGCCATCACGTCGTAGTCGCCGACCTCGGCGAGCGGCTGGAGCAGGGCGGCGCGTACCCCGACCGCGGTCGAGTCCACCGGTGCGTCGTCCAGGACGGCCCGGTCGAGGACCACGTCTCCCTGCAGCTCGAACACGGCTACTCCCCCACGTTCGCGGTGACGACCAGCTCCAGGTCGTCGACGGTCGCCTGCAGATCCTCGATGGGTACGGACACCGCGAGCAACGTGTCGGTCGCCGGGAACACCGGGTACGGGTCGTCGAGCTGGTAGAACGACACGCACCGGCCGAAGAAGTCGGCGACGAACTGCAGCACGAGGTTGAACAGCCCGAAGCTGACGTTGAACAGGTCGCTCAGCCACTCGGCGATGTCGTCGGGGATGTCCAGCAGCGTGCGGACGAGGTCGCCGATCGACCCGATGGCAGCGAAGACCGCGTCGCGGATCACGCCGAGGCCCGGCGGCAGCAGCGCCTCGATGGCGGCACTGAACGCGTCCACGAGCAGGTCGCCGGCAGTGTCGGCGAGGTCGAACGGATCGAAGTCGATCGTCTGCGGGTCGCAGTAGACCCGCCACTGGGTCTTCGTGTCGTCGATGTCGAGCGCGGTGTGCACCTGCTGGCAGCGCTCGGTGAACGGACTCGTCGCCGGGTCGAAGTAGTCGACGCGCGGGGTGCCGACCAGGGTGAGCTCGTGCCGGACGAACGGCGCGAGGTCGATGGTCACCGCCACCCGCGGCGAGCCGCGGAAAAGCGTCACGGCGGGGAGGCAGACGACGCCGCCGAGGGGTCCGTCGAAGCAGCCGCCGCCGATCTGGAGCTGCGGGAGCTCGAGCACCAGCCTGAGCTCGAGCTTCTCCCAGCGCGCGTCCAGCTCGTGCAGGCGGATGGTGCCGTCGCTGCGGAGCTCGACGTCGCCGCCGGCCAGGACAAGCCGGCCGTCGTAGCCGGCCCGGAACGCGCCGAAGTCGTGGCTGCCGGCCGGTTCGAACCCGACGGCGTCGACCACCAGCTCGAGGGTCTTGGCGAACACGGCCTCGGACGCCGCGACGGTCAGGTGCGGCACCTCAGCGCCTCCGCGCCTGGATCTTCACGTACACCCGCAGCTCGTCGTGCTCGACGGCCGGGTTGTGCGGCACGTCGGCGGGCACGGCCGCGGGGACCAGGGTCACCTGCTGACCCACGTTCGGTGCGTTGTCCTGCAGCATCCTCGTCACGTCGAACATGAGCCGCTCCATCGGTTGGATCAGCCTGGGAAGGATGCCGAGCTCCACCACCTGCTTCAGGTAGCACTCGACGATGTCTTCCAGCCCGCTCGGCGGCACCGTCTCGATGTCGACGACCTCCAGCCCGTCCAGGCGGGTCGCGAGCCACGGTTCCGGGTCGCCGGCGACGGTCGTCCACTGGATGTGACCGACGCCGAAGACCTGCAGGCAGAAGCAGATCACCTCGCCCGCGGTCACGACGTCCGGAGCGCTCGAATCGCCGGCGGCGAAGGCGGGCGAGGTGGACGTGGAACGCGGCGAGGTCTGCGGGTTCGCCGTCGGTCGGGTCGCCAGGATGTCCGCCGCGGCCGCCGCCTCCATCTCGGCGACGAGGTTCCGGAGCGTCCCGTCCGCCGGGCAGCCGAGGCCGAAGCAGGCGCTGGCGCGCAGCGCGAACTGCTGGTCGGCCAGCGTGCCCAGCTCCGGCGGCAAGGTCAGCGTGTCCCCGGGATGGAGGTCGACGGTGGCGTCGGTCACCTGCAGGCAGAACTCGAGGCCGATCGGCCGGACCGCGCCGATCACCGGCAGCGGCTGCTCGGTGGTGAACAGCGGTTGACCGGAGGCCAGCACCTGGTCGGTGGCGTCGATCGGCGCGCACAGCAGCGGTCGCAGGTATTGCGTGAACCCGACGGTCGCGTAGTTGAACAGCGAGGGACGCTGCCGCCGCAGATGCCGGAGCATCCGGTTGATTCCGTCCTCGTGCACCGCGGCGTACAGCGGGCTGCGGTCGGTGAACGTCACGCGCGCTCCCTCCCCGGACCCGAGCGCTTCTCCCGCTGCCGCAGCGTACGAGCCGGTGATCGCGCGGAACAGACTCCGAACGCATCTGGCGCGAACCGGCCCATCCGGCTCACTCGCGACCGACCCGTGGAGGCCGGGTCAGGCAGGGATCACCTTGAACGTGAAGTCGGTGAGCTTCTCCGGTCGCGCCAGCGCCGATCCGTTGGCGTCGACCATCGTGGTCGGCAGGCCGTTGGTGAGCCTCGGCGTCCCGCTGGTGGCGAACGCGGTGAGCTCGTCGAAATACACCACGCCGAACCGGGCCAGCGGGTCGGGCGGCCCGTTGAACTGGCTGTCCCGGGTGATCCCGGCGTTGATGGCGCGA
The DNA here is from genome assembly GCA_036558285.1 of Mycobacteriales bacterium. Classification (GTDB taxonomy): domain Bacteria; phylum Actinomycetota; class Actinomycetes; order Mycobacteriales; family CADCTP01; genus CADCTP01. The sequence goes on from DATBFW010000165.1 coordinate 44,456, forward strand.
GCCGGCGGGAACCCGGTCTCGATCGTGAAGTTCACCGTCTGGGACGTCGTCTCGTTGGCCAGGAAGTAGGCCGCGGTGCCGGCGGCGTCGGTCTGCATGCACAGGGTGGCACTGACCGCGTCGCCCGGACGGACCGGAAGGGCGACCTGCGCCCCGGTGTGGATCCGGATCAGGCTGGTGACGTTCTGGGCGGAGTCGACCGTCATCTCGACGTGGACGTCGAGGAACCCGAGACCGAAGAACGTGTGCAGGTGGTCGGGGAAGCCGCCGGGCGCCGGGTTGTAGTTGAGGTCAGGCACCGTCCACGTCCCGGACGCGATGGTGATCGGAGCGGGGAACGTCAGCTCGAACCCGCACGACACCAGCGCCGGCAGACCGAAGCCCGCGGCGACGGGCTCGGCGGCCTCGGCGGCCTCGTCGGCGGGGAGAAGCACCGGCTCCAGGTGCTCGAAGTCCCGGTAGCGGCGGGCCCGCTGCTCCCACAGCGCCGCCGGTCCAGGCTGCGTCCGAGGATCGGGACGCTGCGGCAGCCCGTGCCGCAGCAGGTCTGTCTTGCTCGCCGCGAGCGCGTCGAATCCCTTGGGCGCCGGCGGGAAGACCCGGACGCCTCTCATGTCGGACACCGTCTTTCCGGTCATGATCGTTTCCCCCTCGCCGCTGTGGATCGGACGGCCCGTCAAGCACAGCCGATCCGGCCGCGCCCAGCAATTCCCGCGCGGCCCTACCTTTCGTGCACCACCGATGTCCGCAATGGACACGGGCCTCGTCACGCGGGCGTCGCCGCGGAGGGCAGCCGGCGCCGCGGCTGCCGACCCGATCGCCGCGTCAGAACCCGCCGGGGCCGGGCGCGGTGCCAGGATGGGGCATGCCGAGTCGCCGGATGCCCGCCGATCTGGTTGCCGGGCTCGCCGGGATTGCGGTCGGCGCCGCCGTGACCGCGCTGGTGCACGCGCCGCGTACGCGACCACTCGTCCAGCGCGTCGACGACGGGTGGTACCGGTTGGTCCAGCGCACCCACGCCGCTCCGCGGGAGGCCGCGTCCCGGACCCTCGATGTCGCGTTCGGCACCACGGTCGACTGGACCGTTCGCGTGGCGGTGACCGCGCAGCTGCTGCGCACCCGGCGGTGGTCGGCCCTGGCCGGTTGGGCGGTGACGGTCGCGCTCGGCGAGATCTCGGTGGGACCGTTGAAGTCGGCCGTCGACCGGCCGCGTCCGGACGCCTCCATGACCAGGACCTCGATGGCGTCGTACCCGTCCGGTCACGCGCTGGCGGCCGCGACCACGGCTCCCGGCATCGTGATCGCGCTGCTGCCGGCAGGTCCGGCGCGGCGCCGCCTGCTCGCGGTCGCCGTCCCGCTCGCCGCCGCCACCGCGCTCAGCCGTACGTTCCTCAACGCGCACTGGCTGTCCGACAGTGTCGGCGGCTTCGCCCTCGGCACCGGCTACGCCCTCGCCGCCCCCGCCGCGGTGGACCTGCTCGTCCGGGCCAGGCCGGTCGCGCGGCGCCTCGCCGACCTCCCGGTGGCTACCGCTCACTAGCGACGCCGGTCCCGGTCAGTGGATGACCGTGGTCGCGACCTCGCCGATCCGCGTACGCAGCCATGTGTGGGCCGGGTCGGTGGTCGAGCGGGAGTGCCACCAGAGCGTCTCGACCACCCCGGGCAGATCGATCGGCGACTCGAGCACGCGGATGTCGCCGATACGGCGGAGGAACGCCTCGGCGCGCTTGGGGATGACCGTCACCAGGTCCGTGCCCTGCAGCAGGAACGGCGCGAGCAGGAAGCTCTCGACGCTGACCTCGATGCGCCGCGGGATGCCGAGCCGTCCGAGGTGGATGTCGGGCAGCGCGACCGGTTGACCCGCCCCGCCCATCGAGTAGATCAGGTGGCCGAGCGCGGTGTAGCGCTCGAGCGTCATGCGCTTGCCCACGCGCGTGTTGCCCTCCCACACGCAGCACGCCCAGTAGTCGTCCCACAGCCGCAGCGACTCGAGATCGGCCTCGCCCATGATCTCCGGCGGCTCGATCACCAGGTCGACCTCGCCGTTGGCCAGCGCCCGAGGCGCGTCCGCGAGCCGCGGCACGACCTCGACGACGACCGCGGGCGCCTCGGCCGCGAGCGCGCGGACGAGCGGCCCGATGAGCATCAGCACGCTGTAGTCCGAGCAACTGAGCCGGAACGAGCGGCGGTCGGTCGCCGGGTCGAAGCGCAGCGGCGCGTCGAGCGCCCCGCGGATGAGCTCGAGCGCCTCGTGCACCGGACCGACCAGCGCTTCCGCCCGCGCCGTGGGCACGAGCGTCGCGCCCTGGCGGACGAGCAGCGGGTCGTTGAGCAGCCGGCGCAGCCGGGCGAGCGCGTTGCTCATGCCCGGCTGGCTGAGCCCGACGCGCTGCCCCGCCCGCGTCACACTGCGCTCGCTGAGCAGGGCGTCGAGCGCGACGAGCAGGTTGAGGTCAAGACCGCTGAGGTTCATTGCTCCGATGAATCCCGCGCATCACAAGATTCCGTTGGTGCATACTGCCAGGCGCGTCTAGCGTCACGCCATGCCTGACGAGCAGATTCCCGTTCTGATCATCGGCGGGAGCTTGGTGGGTCTGACGACGGCCATGCTGCTCGGGCACCACGGCGTGCGGTCGCTGTCGGTGGAGCGCCACGCGGGCACGGCGATCCACCCGCGCGCCGGACATTTCCAGCTGCGCACCATGGAAACCATCCGGCAGATGGGGCTCGAGGACCGGGTACGCACGAAGTCGCTGGAGACCTACAGCGCGACCGGCGGCATCATCGCCGTCGACTCGCTCGCCGGCCGGGAGCTCGGCACGTACGTCAAGGAGCTCAACGAGGGCGTCGAGGGCTTCAGCCCGACCGTCCGGGTCTTCATCAACCAGGACGCGCTGGAGCCGATCCTGCGCGAGCGGGCGCTGGAGCTCGGCGCGACCGTCCGCAACCGCACCGAGGCGGTCGCCCTCGATCAGGACGACGACGGCGTGACGGCGACGCTGCGCGACCTCGACGCCGGGACCGAGAGCACGATTCGCGCGCGGTACGTCGTCGCGGCGGACGGCAATCGCAGCCCGACCCGCGGACGGTTGGGCGTCGGCATGCGCGGCCACGCGGATCTCTCGCGCAGCATCACCATCTACTTCCGCGCCGACTGCGCCGAGCTGCTGCGCGACCGCAACCAGGGCGTCATCTACGTGCACAACCCGCAGCTGCGCGGGTTCTTCCGGCTCGACCGCAGCGGCGGCACCGGGTTCCTCGTGATCAACACGGTCGGCGCCGACGTCACGCAGGACTCCGCGGTCGACGTCCAGTCCGGGCTGACCACCGAACGCGCCCTGGCGTACCTGCGCACCGCGATCGGCACCGACATGCCGATGGAGATCGTCGACGTCGCCAACTGGCGGGCCGAGGCGACCTGTGCCGAGCGGCTCCGGGACGGTCGCGTGTTCCTCGCCGGCGACGCGGCGCATGTCGTGCCGCCCAACGGGGGCTTCGGCGGCAACATGGGCATCCAGGACGCGCTGAACCTCTCGTGGAAGCTGGCCGCCGTGGTCAAGGGCGACGCCGACCCGGCGCTGCTGGACAGCTACGAGACCGAGCGGCTGCCGCTGTGCGAGCTCAACGTCGAGCAGGCGTACACGCGCTACGCCAGCCGGGTCGTGCCGGAGCGCGGCACCGACGGGGTGCAGCCGCCGGTCCCCGACATCGAGCTGGAGATCGGGCTGGTGATGCGCTCGCCGGTCATCGTGCCCGACGGCGAGGACGACGGCGCCCTGCACCTGGCTCCCGCCGCCCTCGACGGCCGGCCGGGCACCCGGGCACCGCACGTCGTGCTCTCCGACGGCCGCTCGACGCTCGACCTGTTCGGGTCGGGGTTCGTGCTGCTGCGGGCCGCGGGCGACGGCGTCGACGACTGGGCACCGCCGGGGGTCGCGTCGTACGTCATCGACGCCGACTCGTTCGCCGACGACTACTGGCTTTCTGCCGGCGGGGCGACGCTGGTACGCCCGGACGGCGTGGTCGCCTGGCGCTCGCGCGAGCCGGCCGGCCGGGACGAGATCGAGCGCGCGCTCGCCACGGCGCTCGCGCGAACCCCCGTGCAGGCCTAGCGCGCCGGCCTCGGCATGCGCATCGGAGTCACGGTCCCGAACGTCCACGAGACGCTGGCGGAGCGCAGCACGATCGAGGCGGTCGCACGGACGGCGGACGAGCTCGGGTTCGACTCCGTCTGGTGCAACGATCACCTCGCGATGCCCAGCGCGCAGGGCGACGGCTCGACCGAGCCGGCCTACGCGGCGGGCTACGGCGAGCAGCGCGGTCAGAGCATCTACGAGCCGCTGATCGTGCTGGCCTACCTCGCCGCCGTCACGCGGCGCGTCCTGCTCGGCACGTCGGTCTACCTGCTTCCGCTCCGCAGTCCCCTGCTGGCGGCCAGGCAGGCCGTCTCGCTCGACCGGCTCTCCGCCGGGCGGCTGGTGCTGGGGGTGGGCGCCGGCTGGCTGGAGAGCGAGTTCGACGCGGTCGGCGTGCCGTACCGGCAGCGCGGCCGGCGGACCGACGAGGCGATCGCGATGCTCAAGTCGTTGTGTGCCGAGGACGGCGCCGGGTTCCTGCCCAAGCCGGTGCAGCGGCCGCACCCGCCGCTGTGGATCGGAGGCCGCAGCGAGGCGGCCCTGCGCCGGGCGGCACGGGCCGGCGACGCATGGCATCCGTCCCATCTCACCGTCGACGAGCTGCGCCGGCAGATCCCCGCGCTGCACGCCGAGTGTGAGCGCGCGGGGCGTTCGGTGGACGAGGTGACGGTCACGACCCGCCGCAAGCTGGTCCGTACGCCGACCGATGACGCGAGAGTGCTCCAGGGCGACGCGGCGGCGATCGCGGCGACGGTCGCCGAGCTCGAACAGGTAGGCGTCTCGCATCTCATCGTCGAGATCCCCGGCTCGAGCGAAGGCGAGCTGCTGGAGAACCTCGACTGGTTCGGGCGCGAGGTGCTCGTGGAGGTCTCCGGATGAGCGAGGGCGAGGGCTCGCAGCCCGAGCGGGGAGCGACGAGAGCTGAGCCGGCCGAGG
>DATBFW010000166.1:0-17454 GCA_036558285.1 Mycobacteriales bacterium
GTACGGCGAGACCTCGCCGTCGGGCAGCCGGTCGACGGTCAGCTCGACGACGCCGGTGTCCTCCGGCGGCGAGCTCACCGAGTAGGACCGGCTGGCGCTGTAGCCGTCCTCGGCGGTCAGCCGGACCACGTAGTGCTGGCCGGGCAGGTGCGCCCGCCACTCCGGCACCTTCAGCCGCAGCGTGACGACGTGGGCGTTCTCCGGCCGGATCGCCTCCACCGTCGCCCACTGCCACGGCCCGGGTGTCGGCGCCGGCTCCGCGTCGCCGCCGGCCAGCGGCTCAGTCACCCTGGTACCGCTGCTCGCGCCAGGGGTCGCCGCGGTCGTGGTAGCCGCGGACCTCCCAGAACCCGGGCTCGTCGTGGTCGAGCAGCGTGATCGACTCGATCCACTTGGCGCTCTTCCAGAAGTACAGGTGCGGGACGATCATCCGCACCGGGCCGCCGTGCTCGATCGGCAGCGGCCGGCCCCCGACCTCCCAGACGATCCACGCCTTGCCGCCGGTGATGTCGTCCATCGGCAGGTTCGTGGTGTAGCCGGTGGTGCTGGTGGCCACAGCGAACGTCGCCTCCGGCCGCGGCCGGACCGCCTCCAGCAGCGTGTCCACCGAGATACCGGCGAACGACGTGTCCAGCTTCGACCAGGTGGTCACGCAGTGGATGTCGCCGTTGTAGACCGACCCGGGCAGCTGCCGGACCTCCTTCCAGGTCCACGTGCGCGGCGACTCGACCCGCCCGTGGACGGTGATCGTCCACGAGTCCAGGTCGACCCGGGGCGTCAGCTCGGCCGTGAGGACCGGCCAGTCCGCGCCCACGTCGTACTGCCCTGGGGGAAGGCGGCCGGGGTCGGCGATCCGGCGCCGCCCGGCGAAGCCCCGTGAGACTCGCACGGGTGCGAATCTACTCGGGCGCGACGGCGGGCGGGCGGTCGCGCAGCACCCGGCGTACGCCCGCGGCCAGCAGCAGGCCGCCGACCGGGGCGACGACCGCGCCGGCGACCAGCAGCCCGAGCCCGAGCCGGCGCAGGAACGGCGCCCGTACGGACAGCGCCGCGGTCACGTCCACCCCGGCCGCCGCGTCCGCGTTCATGATCACCAGTCGCTGGCCGCCGTCGCGGACCGGCACGTCGATGGTCTGCTCGCCGGCCCCGGACGCGCTGACCGTCCACCGGGGACCGGCGGCCGGCGGGACCGGCGCCCTGCTGCCGTCGCTGGGCACCAGCGTGGCCCGCAGCGGGGAGAGCCGGACGTCGACCAGCTCGTCGTAGCCGGTGCCGGCCAGGTAGCGGTCGACGTCCGCGGCCGGCGCGACCCCGACGAACACCGACCGGCCCTGGTTGGACCGCACCCGGACCCGCACGGTCGCCTCGACCCCACCGCCGCCGAGCCCGGCCGCCTGGGTCACCAGCGCGTACCGGTCGGTGGACAGGGCGGCCTCGGCGCCGCCGAAGGTGGTGTCCCGGCCGGTGAGCAGCAGCAGCACGACGCCGACCGCGGCGAGGGCGAGGCCGAGCAGGGCGCCGACGGCGCCGAGCGCCACCAGCAGCACCCGTCCGGCCACTCCACGCTCCACCCACGCCTCGTCGGGACGGCCGCCGGGATCGCCGGCGTGCCGTTGCGCAACGACCCTAGCCAGGCAAGATCCGCCCGGTTAGTTGTGGGCCCCCGAGGGCAGGCCTAGGGTCGGCGCGGGCCGGCCGTGGCCCGTATCCAGACTCGACGAGGGAGGCTGCGCCGATGGCGTTGGACGACGACGACATGATGACGTCCGGACCGGGTGGCGAGGGTCCGGCGGACGGGGGCGCATCCGGTACGCCGGGCGTCAACGACGGCGGCGCCGACGGCGGTGCCGACGGCGGAGCGGACTCCGGTGCCGGTGGCCCGCTCGACTCGGGCGCGGCCGACGGGGTCGCCGGGATGCACGACGGCGGCGCGGACGGCGGGGCCGACGGTGGTGCCGACAGCGGGGCCGAGGGCCCGCTCGACGGTGGCGCGGACGGGACCGCCGGCCGGCACGACGGCGGGGCCGACGGCAGCGCCGAGGGTCCGGCCGACGCCGGCGCCGGTGGCACGCCGGGGATGCACGACGGCGGCGCCGACGGCGGTGCCGACGGGGGCGCCGACGGCGGCGCGGACGGCGGGAGCAACTACTGAGCGCCGACCGGATCGGGGCGGCGCCGGGCGGGTCCGCACAGGACCGCCCGGCGCTGTGCCGCTGCATCGGCGTCGACCCGGACGAGTTCGCGGCCGCCTACTGGGCGACCCGGCCGCTGCTGACCCCGGGCGCCGGTGACTTCGGCGACCTGTTCAGCCTGGCCGCGGTGGACGAGCTGACCTCGACCCGCGGCCTGCGTACCCCGTTCCTGCGGGTGGCGAAGGACGGCAAGGTCGTCGAGCCGGCCCGGTTCACCCGCGGCGGCGGGGCCGGCGCCGAGATCTCCGACCAGGTCGCCGACGACCGGCTGGCCGAGCTGTTCGTCGACGGCTCGACGCTGGTGCTGCAGGGGCTGCACCGGACCTGGCCGCCGCTGGTCGGGTTCGGCGGCCGGCTCGCCGTCGAGCTCGGACACCCGGTGCAGATCAACGCGTACGTCACACCCCCGCAGAACAAGGGATTCTCGGCCCACTTCGACGTGCACGACGTGTTCGTGCTGCAGGTCGCGGGGGAGAAGCGGTGGACCATCCACGAGCCGGTGCACCCGGCGCCGCTGCGCGACCAGGAGTGGACCCGCTACCGCGCGGCGGTCCAGCGGCAGGCCGAGGGCGAGCCGGCGATCGACACCGTGCTGCGCCCCGGCGACGCGCTCTACCTGCCCCGCGGCTGGCTGCACTCCGCCGAGGCACTCGGCGACGTGTCCGTACACCTGACCGTCGGCATCCACTCGGTGACCCGGTATGCGCTGGTCGAGGCGCTGGCCGCGCTGGCCGCTGAGGAGCCGGAGCTGCGCGCCTCACTGCCGCTCGGCGTCGACGTGGCCGACCCCGACGCGATCGGCGCCGACCTGGCCGCGACCGTCGAGGCATTGGCCGGCTGGCTCGGCAAGGCCGACCCGGCCGCCGTCGCCGACCGGCTGCGCCGTCGCGTGTGGACACAGACCCGGCCGGAGCCGGTCGGGCCGCTGGCCCAGGCCGCGGCGGCCCGGTCGGTCACCGACGCGACCGCGGTCCGGATCCGCGGCGGGCTGCGGCACCGGCTGAGGCCGGCCGGTGACTCGGTCGTGCTTGAGCTGGCCGACCGCACGCTCACGCTGCCGGGCGACACCGCGGACGCGGTCCGCGCGCTGCTGTCCGGACAGGTGCGGTCCGCCGGGCAGCTGCCCGGGCTCGATCCCGCCGACGGGCGGACGCTGGTCGCCCGACTGCTGCGCGAGTCGATCGTGGTGCCGGCGGGCGCATGACGGCCGGCCCCGGCGGGCCACCGCGGGCAGGTGATCCGCTGGAGCGGCTGGTGGCCGGCCGACCCGGCGGGCCACCGCGGGTGGGTGATCCGCTGGAGCGGCTGGTGGCCGGCCGACCCGGGGTGGCCGACCGGTGCGCGCCGTCGGCCGAGCGCCGCGGCGACGTCCGGTTCGGCACCGCGTCGCCGACCCCGCGCTGGCTGCTGGTCGAGCAGCCCGGCGGCTGGGGCCCGGAGGCCCTGCTCGACTCGGCGCTGGACCGGGCGGTCGGCGCCGAGCTGATCCGCCGCTGGGAGTACGGCGCCGGCATCCGGGTGGTGCTGATCCGCCGCCCCGGCCGGTACGCCGCGCCGGCCCGCAGGGCCTGGGCGGTGGTCGACTCCCGCGCCGGCCGGGAGCGGGTCGGCTGGGGCAGCTGGACCGACCCGGCCGAGCTGCTCGACCTGCCGGTCGGCACGGCGGCGGGGGAGCCGGGCGGGCCGCTCTACCTGGTCTGCGCGCACGGCCGGCACGACCCGTGCTGCGCGATCCGGGGCCGGCCGGTCGCCGAGGCGCTGGCGGTGGCCCGACCCGGCACGGTCTGGGAGTGCTCGCACGTCGGCGGCGACCGGTTCGCCGCCAACCTGGTCGCGCTGCCGCACGGCTTCTACTACGCGCACGTCACCGTCGGCACCGCGGTCGAGGTCGCGGCCGCGTACGAGCGCGGCGAGGTGCGGCCGGACCTGCTGCGCGGCCGGTCGGCGTTCGCCCCGCCGGCCCAGGCGGCCCAGCACTACGCCCGGCTGGAGCTGGCCGAGAACGCCGTGGACGCGCTACGCCCGCTGGGCATGGCCAAGCTCGCCGACAGCACCTGGCGGGTCCGGCTGGCCCGGCCGCCGGGCACGCTGCTGGTCACCGTCCGCGCCGGGCTGGCCCCGCCGGTGCGGCTGACCTGCGCCTCGACCCGGGCCGAACGCCCGCGGTCCTGGGAGCTCGTCGACGTCCAACCGGGCTGAGCCGGGCTGAGCGGGCCGAGCCGGGCCGAGCCGGGCTGAGCGGGCTGAGCGGGCCGAGCCGGGCCGCGCCGAGCCGCTCCGAGCCGGGCTGAGACGGGCTGAGACGGGCCGGACTAGGCCGGCGGGTCCCGGGAGAGCAGCCGCTCCTCGTGGTCCAGCTCCCGCTGCAGGCTGCGCAGGTCGGCGTCGCGCAGCAGGCCGGTGTCGCGCCGGCGGAGCAGCTCGCGCCGTTCCGCCTGCAGCAGCGCCCGGCGCAGCTCGGCCACCGCGGCCATCGCGGCCGCCGGCCGGGCGCCGTCCCCGTCGGCGTCAGTCCGGTCCAGCAGCCGCAGCCGCTCCTTGCGCCGGTGCAGCCGCCGCTCCGAGTCCTCCCGTACCCGCTCGACCACGTCGGCGTCGAACCCGTCGTCGGCCATGTCGTCGAGCTGCCGCAGCGCGGCCTCGGTCGCGGCCACCCTGGCCTCGCCGCGGGCCCGCAGCCGGCCGGCCCGGTCGTCGCGCAGCCCGAGCAGCCGCAGCAGCGGCCCGAACGTCAGCCCCTGCCCGACGAGCGTCACCAGCACGACCAGGTACGCGCAGAGCAGCAGCAGCTCCCGCCCGGGCAGCGGCTGGCCGCCGTCGACGGTCAGCGGCAGCGCGAACGCCGCCGCCAGCGTGATCACCCCGCGGGTGCCGGCCCAGCTCAGCGCGACCAGCTCGCGGCCGCCGAGGGTGCGCGAGTTCTCGCCGAGCAGCCGGCCGGGCAGGTGCACCATCAGGTAGAGCCAGACCGGCCGTACCAGCAGCACCGCGGCCAGGGTGAGCACGCAGGCCAGCACCGTGTGGGTCGGGTCGACGTCGTCCAGCCCGCCGAGCACGACCGGCACCTGCTGCCCGATGAGCAGGAACACCAGGCCCTCCAGCAGCAGTGCGACCAGCCGCCACACGCTCAGCGCCTGCAGCCGGGTGGCCGCCGAGATGACCGTCGGCGACGAGTGGCTGATCCACAGCCCGGCGACGACGACCGCGAGCACCCCGGAGGCGCCGATCTCGTCCGCCAGCAGGTACGCCGCGAACGGCGTGGCCAGTGACATCGCGGTCTCCAGCAGCGGGTCGTCCAGCCGCCGGTAGAGCTGCCGGGCCAGCCAGGCGACGGCCAGCCCGGTCACGATCCCGCCCAGCGCGGCCAGCGCGAACTGCCCGGAGGCACGCAGCATCGAGAACCCGGCGCCGGTTGCCGCGGCCACCGCGACCTGATACATCGTCAGCGCGGTGGCGTCGTTGAGCAGCCCCTCGCCCTCGACCAGCGTGAGCAGCCGGGGCGGCAGCCCGGCCCGGCGGGCCACCCCGAGCGCGGCGATCGGGTCCGGCGGCGCCACCGCCGCGCCCAGTGCCAGCGCGACCGCGATGGGGACCGCCGGCACCACCGCTGCCAGCACCCCGCCGACCGCGAACGCCGTCGCCAGCACCAGCCCGACCGACAGCGAGGCGATCGGCCGGCGGTTGGCCCGGATGTCGACCAGGCTGGCCTCGATCGCCGCCGCGTAGAGCAGCGGCGGGATCACCACGACCAGCACGACGTCCGGGTCGAGCTCGACGTTGCGGCCCGGCAGCAGCGCGTACCCGAGGCCGGCGAGGACGAGAACGACCGGCACCGGCACGCCGAGGCGGCGCGCCACCAGCGAGCCGACCACGACGACGGCCACGGCGGCGAGCACGAAGCCCACTTGCTGCTCGATCACGAGGTCGCTGTTCCCTGCTGCTGACGGAGTAGGGCTGGCCCCACCCTCTGGGCTGATGCTGGCCGCCGCGACGGGTTCCGGGGGAACCCCTACCCGCTTCGGGGGCGCTCCCCGATGTATCGCAGCGGCCGAATCGCGATCGTACGAAGCATGGTCCTCCTCGCGCCCGCACCGGTCCGGGTCCCGTCGGCCAGCTCGATCGAGCCGGTCCGGCGGGCGGTTCCGGCTCGCCCGGCGCGCCGGATCCAGCCGCGTCACGTGGGCCGGCTGGCCGGCGCCGTCGTGCTCGCGGCCGCGCTGACCATGCTGGCGCTGCAGCTGCGCGACGCCGAGCTGGGTGCCGCGTTCGCGGCCGTCGACCCGAGGATGCTGGCCGTCGGGATGGGGTGGTTCGCGCTGTCGCTGGTGGCCGCCGCGTACACGGTGACCGGGTTCTCCCCGCTGCCGCTGCGGCTGTCCACCACCGTGCTGGCCCAGCTCGCCGTCGGCGGGCTGCGGCTGCTGGTCCCCTCGGCGGCTGGGATGCCCGCGGTCATCGGCCGCTACCTGCACCGTTCCGGCGCGTCGGTCGCGGACGCGGCGGCCACGGTCGCGGCCGGGCAGGCCGCGCAGCTGGTCGCGACCGCGGCGGTGGTGGCCGCGCTCGGCGCCGGCTCGGGCACCGGGATCGCCCGCCCGGACGGCCGGACCACGCTGGTCGCCGTCGCGATCATCGCCGGTCTGGTGCTGGTCGGCCTGATCGGCGCCTGGTACAGCAGCCGGGTCAGGGCCGGGATCGCCGCCACCTGGCGCGGCCAGGTCGCGCTGGCGCGGCATGCCCGCCACAACCCGGTCAAGGTCGGCCTCGGCGTGGTCGCGTCGGGGGCGCTGACGCTGTTCCACGTGCTGGCCTTCGCCGCCTGCGTGTCGGCGGCCGGCGGCTCGCTGCCACTGGTGACGCTGGCCGCGGTCTACCTTGGTGCGGCCACCGCGGGCTCGCTGGTGCCGGCGCCGGGCGGAATCGGCCCGGTGGAGGCGGCGCTGGTGGCCGGGCTGACAGCGGCCGGGATGCCACTGCCGGCGGCGACCGCGGCCGCGCTGCTGTCCCGGCTGGTGTCGGTCTGGCTGCCGGCCGTGCCCGGCCTGGCCGCGGCGGGCGTGCTGCGTCGGCGCGCGCTGCTCTGAGCGGGCTCGCCGGCGCTCAGGTGCCGTCGGTGACCAGGATCACCGTGGAGCCGGCGCGGACCACCGACCCGGCGGTCGGCCGCTGGGCGACGATCCGGCGGTCGTCCCGCTCCGGGTCGAGCACCCCGCCGATCACCTGCACCTTGAGGCCGGCCGCCCGCAGCACGGTGCCGGCCTGCTGCACCTTCAGGCCGACCACCCCCGGCACCGCGACCAGCGTGCCGACCGGGACGGACAGGGTCGGGCGCGGCACCGGCCGGGTGGTCGGCGTGGGCGGCCTCGGCACGGTGCGGGTCGGGACGATCGTGGCCGCCGACTGCACCGGGGCGAGCGTGGTCGGCGCGATTGTCGTCGGCGGCAGGGTCGGGACCGGCGGCGTGCTGGCTTCCGGCGTCGGGGTCGGCGCCGCGCTCGTCGCCGCGGCCGGGCTCGGCGTGCCGGTCGCGTTGACCGTCCGGCCCCGGTCGGCCAGCGAGGCGACCAGCCAGAACACCGCGCCCACCGCCACCAGGGCGAACAGGACCAGGCCGCCGAGCACGAGCCACATCGGCCGCTGCGGCGGCGGTGGCGTTCCCTGCTGGTCGGGCAGCAGACCGAAGTCGTCGTCCACCGGCACTCCCTCGACAGGTCGGCGAGGACGATAACCCACCCGGCCGCGGTCCGGGACCCTTCCGGGCACCGGGGACGGACCGGGACAAGATCACCGCAGTGCCAGATACGGCGCCAGCAGCAGCAGGACCACGACCAGGACGGTGCGCAGCGTCCTGGTCGGCAGCGCCCGGGCGATCCGCCAGCCGACCATCACGCCGACCAGCACCGGCAGCCCGATCAGCAGGACGAGGCCCCAGTCGACGCTGCCGTGCACCGCGTACCCAATGGTGCCGACGGTGGCGATGACGATCGACTGCACCTGCGCGGCGGCCAGCGCGGCCAGCACCTCCACCCCGAGCGCGAGCAGCAGCGGCACGCTCAGCATCGGCCCGCCGAGCCCGAGCAGGCCGCTGACCACGCCGACCCCGACACCGACCGCGACGACGACGGCCGGCCTCGGGTGCCGGGCGCGGGCCACGCCGGCACTCGCCTCGCGCCGGCCGCGCTGCCACACCAGCACCGCGACCACCACCGCGAACACGCCCAACAGCACCCCGAACAGCTTCTTCGACACGTGCGTGTTTCCGAGCACGCCGAGGGGCGTGCCGACCACGGCGGCCGCCGCGAGCAGCACCGCCGTACGGCGGGTCGCCGGCTCGCGCAGGTGGCCGGACGAGGCGAACGCCACCGTGCCGGCCACCCCGGCCCCGATGTTCGTCGCGATGGCGGTGCCGGCCACCGCGGCCGGCGACAGCGGGGTCAACGCGAACAGCCCGATCGTGGGCAGCACGCCGCCCGGGCCGACCGCGCTGATGCCGATGCCGCCGACCAGGCCGATCAGCGCCAGCGCCACCAGCACACCCGTCGACAGACCGCTCACGTGCTCACCTTAGGAATGCCGGAATGACCACCGCCGAGGTGGTCATGTCCCTGGACGTACCCATCGGCGTACTGCGGGAGAGACGTGGCCGGCGAAGCGACGACCAGCGGGCCGGCGACCGGCCGACCCAGGAGCGGCGGCGTCGGCCTGCGCTCGGAGCGCGGTCCGATCCTCGGCGCGGTGATGCTGGCCACCGGCCTCACCTCGATCATCGTGGCGGGCACCGCGCTGCTGCTGCTGTTCGGCGAGCACACCAGCGTCTGGCAGGTCGCCGCGACGTGCCTGATCATCGGCGCCGGCATGGGCCTGACCGTCAGCCCCACGCTGATCTCGGCCCAGTCCAGCGTCGGCTGGCGGGAGCGCGGCGTGGTGACCGCCAACAACCTGTTCCTGCGCTCGGTCGGCAGCTCGCTCGGCATCGCCGGCTTCGGCGCGTTGGCCAACGCGGTGGTCAGCCGGTCCGGCGGCCAGGTCGACCCGGCCGCGCTGACCAGCGCCGTGCGGCACATCTTCCTGGCCGTCGTCGTGATCGCGGTGCTCATGCTGGTCACCGCGCTGGCGCTGCCCCGCCAGCCGCTGCCCGAGCCGGGGTAGGGCTGCCCGCAGCCGGGGTGGGGCTGCCCCCACCTCGGATCTCGGGTGCTGGCCGCATCGTCTCCGGCCGCAGCGCTGCCTAGCGTCGGGAGGCGTGAGCTTTCCTGCCGAAACCGCCGTTTCCCTCCGCGACGTCCACCGCACCTACGGCCGCGGCGCGGCCACGGTCCGCGCCCTCGACGGCGTCGACCTCGACCTCGCCGCCGGCACGTTCACCGCCGTCATGGGCCGGTCCGGCTCCGGCAAGAGCACGCTGCTGCAGTGCGCCGCCGGCCTCGACCGGCCGACCGCCGGCACGGTGCGGCTGGCCGGCGCCGACCTCGCCGAGCTGTCCGAGACCCAGCTGACGAAGCTGCGCCGGACCAGGATCGGCTTCGTCTTCCAGGCCTTCAACCTGGTCTCGGCGCTGACCGTACGGGAGAACGTGCTGCTGCCGTCCCGGCTGGCCGGCAGCAGGGTGGACCGCGGGCGGCTGGCCGAGGTCGTCGCCAGGGTCGGGCTGGACGGCCGGCTGCGGCACCGGCCGGCGCAGCTGTCCGGCGGCGAGCAGCAGCGGGTCGCGATCGCCCGGGCCTTGTCCGTACGGCCGGCGGTGATCTTCTGCGACGAGCCGACCGGCGCGCTCGACTCCGGCACCGCGGCCCAGGTGCTCGGGCTGCTGCGGGAGGCGGTCGACCGGGACGGCGCCACCGTGGTGATGGTGACCCACGACCCGGTCGCCGCCTCGTACGCGGACCGGGTGCTGGTGCTGGCCGACGGCCGGATCGCCGACGACCTGCCGCCGGCGGGGGCCGAGGCGATCGCCGAGCGGCTGGGCCGGCCCCTGACCGCGGTCGGAGGCGTGCGGTGCTGAGGATCGCGCTGCGCATGATCGCGCAGCGGCCGGCGGCGGTGATCGCGACCGCGGTCGCGCTCTGGATCGCCGTGGTCATCGTGACCGCCTGCGGCGTGCTGCTGGAGTCGGGCGTGCGCTACCACGGCACGGTGGCCCGGTACGGGGCCGCGCCGGTGCTGGTCGCCACCACCTCGGTGCAGGTGATCGAGGGCTCCGGCGAGGACCGGGAGGCCGAGGGCACCCCGCTGGCCGCCCGCGGCCCGCTGCCGGCCGGGCTGCCGGGCCGGATCGCGGCGCTGCCGGAGGTCGGGACCGTGCTGGTCGACGCCGCCGTGCCGGCCCAGGTGCTGCGGTCCGGCAACCCCGTCCCGGTGGAGCTGCACCCGTGGGCCGCGGCCGCGCTCGCGCCGTACCGGCTGGTGGCCGGGCGGTCGCCGGCCGGGCCGGCGGACGTGGTCGTCGACCGGCGGCTGGGCTCGGTGGGGGAGCGGATCGCGCTGCCCGGGGTGGGCGCCCGCACGGTCACCGGCACCACCGGACCGACCGGCCCGACGCCGACCGTGTTCACCGCCGGCCTGCCTGCGCCGGCGCAGGTCGTCGGCGTGCTGCCGCGGGCGGGGGAGTCCGTCGACGCGGTCGCGGCGGCGGTGCGCCGGGTGCTGCCGCCGGCCGACGGCGCCGGGGCGTACCCGCGGGCGTTCAGCGGGTCCGGCCGCGGCAGCGTCGAGTCGCCGGCCGTGGACGACGGCCGCGAGCTGGCGATCGCCGTGTCCAGCGTGTTCGGCGGCTGCGCGCTGCTGATCGCGCTGCTGGTCATCGCCGGCACGGTCGGGCTGTCGGTCCGGCAGCGGCACCGGGACATCGCGCTGCTGCGGGCGATCGCGGCCACGCCGCGGCAGGTCCGCCGGATGGTGGTCCGCGAGACCGCCGCGCTGGGGTTGCTCGCCGGCGCCGCCGGGGTCCTCCCGGGGCTGGCCGCGGCGCAGTGGCTGCGCGACCAGTTCGCCGACCGCGGCATGGTGCCGGCCGACTTCGCCCTGCGGGTGTCCTGGCTGCCGCCGGTCGTGGCGGTCGCCTCGGCGCTGCTCATCGCGGTCGTCGCCGCCTGGGTGGGCAGCATGCGCTCCAGCCGGGTCCGGCCGAGCCAGGCACTGGCCGAGACCGCGGTCGAACGCCGCCGCCCGGGCGTGCTGCGGCTGCTGCTCGGCGTCGTCGCGCTCGCCGGCGGCGTGACCCTGTGCGTCGTCTCGGCCCAGGCCAGCGGCGACGACGCGGCCGGCATCGCGGTCGGGACGGTGTTCACGCTCGTCGTCGCGGTGGCGTTCCTGGCGCCGGTGCTGATCCGGCTGACCGCCGCGGTCGCCGGCCCGCTGCTGCGGGCCTTCGGCGCGCCCGGCCGGCTGGCCGCTGCCACCACCGGCGCCTCGGCGTACCGGCTCGCCGCGGTGCTGAGCGGGCTCGTGCTCGCCGTCGGGCTCGGCGGGTCGCTGTGGTTCGTGCCGACCTCCCAGCAGCACGTCGCCGCCGCGCAGACCCGCGCCGGCCTGCTCGCCGACCACGTCGTGACCGGACCGGCGCCCGGCCTGCCGCCGGAGGTCGCCGCCGCCGTCCGGGCCACCCCGGGTGTGTCGGCCGCGACCGGCGTGGTGCGCGGCACGGTGTTCGCCGACGCCGCCGGCCCGGTCGGCTACCCGGCGCAGGGCGTCGACCCGGCCGCCCTGCCCGCGACCATGGATCTGGACGTCGCCGCCGGCCGGCTGGCCGACCTGCACGGCCCCGCGGTCGCCGTCGACACGCTCACCGCGGACACCCTGCACCTGCGGGTCGGCGGCCGGTTCCAGGGCTGGTACGGCGACGGCGCGCCCGCGGACCTGCACGTGGTCGCGGTCTACCGGCGCGGGCTCGGGTTCGCCGCCATGACGCTGCCGCGGGACCGGCTCGCCCCGCACACCCCGGCCGGCCGGGATGACGCGGTGCTGGTGCGGGCCACGCCGGCCGGCGCGGAGGCCGTCCGGTCGGCGCTGCCCCCCGGCGCGCAGCTGCTGCCGCGCTCGGCGTACCAGGTCGGCCTGGACCGCAACCTCGAGGACAACGCCTGGACCCAGCGGATGGTCACCGCGGTGCTCGTCGCGTACGCGGTGGTCGCCGCGGTGAACGCGCTGGCCCTCTACACCGCCGGCCGCCGCCGCGAGCTGGCCCTGCTGCGGCTGGCCGGCGCGACCCGGTCCCAGGTGCTGCGGACGGTCCGGCTGGAGCGGGTGCTGCTGCTCGGGCTGGCGCTCGTCCTCGGCGGCGCCGTCGCGGCCGGCACGCTGGTGCCGATGGTGCGCGGCACCACCGGCACGTCGGTCCCCTACGTGCCGCCGGCCGGCTGGGTGGCGGTGCTCGGCGGCACCGTCCTGCTCGGCGTCGTCGGCACCACGCTGCCGCTGCGCCGCATCCTGCGCACCCGCCCCGCCGACGCCGCCGGCATCCGCGAGTGAGCCGCCCGCCCTCAGCCGAGGGCGGCGACGGCCCGGACCCCGTCCGAGGGCGTCGGCCCGGACCGGGCGGAGGGCGTCAGCCGGTGTCCCGGACCTGGTCGGCGAGCCGGAGGAGGGCGGGGGAGGCGGCGGTGATCGCGGCCCGGTCGGCCGCCGGCAGCGCGCGCAACGCGGTGACGATCGTGTCGATGCGTGCCTGCCGGGCCGCCCGCATCACCCGCTCGCCCTCGGCGGTCGCCGCCACCAGCACCAGCCGGCCGCCGTCCGGGTGCGGGCGCCGCTCGGCCAGCCCGAGGTCGCACAGGCCGTCGACGATCCGGGTCATGGTCGGGCCGGCGACGTCCTCGGTGCGAGCCAGCCGGCCGAGCGGCCTGGGGCCGCCGAACACCAGCACCGACAGCGCGCTGAGCCGCGCCGGAGTGAGCCCGGCCGCCCGGTCGGTGGCCCGCAGCGCGCGCAGCAGGTGGATCGCCGCCGAGTTGAGCTCCGAGGCCGTGCCGGCCAGCCGCTTGCCCGTTGCCACCCGGACTGTATAGCATCACTACCCTAATGTAGGGATGCTACCAAGGAGGCCGCGGTGCAGCTCGTCCAGATCGCCCAGCACGCCGAGGACCTCGACCGGGCCGGCCGGTTCTACGCCGACCTGCTCGGCTCCGAGCCGGTGGCCCGGTACGACCCGCCGGGGCTGCTGTTCTTCGACCTCGGGGGAGTGCGGCTGCTGCTGGACCGGGCCGCGCCGAGCGCGCTGCACTACTACCCGGTGCCCGACATCGACGCCGCGGTCGACCGGCTGCGGACCGGGGGAGCGGCGGTGCAGTCCGAGCCGCACGTGATCTTCAGCCACGAGGACGCGACGCTCGGCCCGGCCGGTACGGACGAGTGGATGGCGTTCGTCCACGACCCGGACGGCAACCTCGTCGGCCTCGTCGAGCAGCGCCCCCGCCGCTGATCCGGATGATCCGGCTGATCCCGCTCGTCAGCTGCTCGGCGACGGTGAGAGCGACGGACAGCTCGCGCTGACCGCGGCGAACAGGTTCTGGGTGGCCGTGCGAACGCCCAGCAATGCGGCCCTGACCGCCGCGATCGTCGCCGTGCCGGGGTTGCTGGCGAGCTGCTGGATCGCGGTCTGCAGGGTGGTCAGCGACGCCTGTAGCGCGGCGATCTCGTCCTGCCACTCGGCGCGGGCGCTGTCCACCAGCGTGGTGAGCGAGCTCTGCACGTCCTTGAGGTCGTTCTGCAGCTCGGTCACCGTGTTCGGGCCGACGGTGATCGTGACCAGCTGGTTGAGCGAGGTCTGCAGGTCCGCGGCGTCGGCGCACAGCTCCGCGCTCGCCGTGGACGTCGATGCCGGCGTCGACGGCGCGGACGTGGTGGGGGACGGCGCCGGCGTCGGGGTGCTGGCGCCGCCGCCGCTGCCGCTCGACCCGCAGCCGGCCACCAGGAGCCCCGTCGCGAGCAGGACGGCCGCCCACCGGGTTCTCATGCACCCAGCGTCGCCCCGCCGCCGTACGCCCGTCTTCACCCGTCACGGATGACCGGACGGCCCCGCCGTCACGAGCTGGTGAGGATGACGAGCTGCTGGGTCGCCCTGGTCATCGCGACGTACCGGTCGACGGCGGCCTCGACGCCGGTGCCGAACCGCTCCGGGTCGACGAGCACGACCAGGTCGAACTCGAGCCCCTTCGCCAGCTCCGGGGTCAGCGACCGGACCCGGGCCGTCGCCGGGAACGCGGGATCGCCGATGACGCAGCCGATTCCCTCGGGGTGCCGAGCGAGCCAGCGCTCGACGATCCCACCGAGATCCGCCGCCGGCCCGTGCCGGACCGGGACGCCGGTGCTGCGGATCGACGTCGGCACGTTGGCATCCGGCAGCACGGCCCGGATGACCGGCTCGGCCTCGGCCATGACCTCTTCCGGGGTCCGGTAGTTGATGGCCAGCGAGGCCAGGGTGATCCGGTCGAGCCCGATCCGCTCCAGCCGCTCCTGCCACGACTCGGCGAAGCCGTGCCGGGCCTGGGCGCGGTCGCCGACCACGGTGAAGCTGCCGGACGGGCAGCGCAGCAGCAGCATCTGCCACTCGGCGTCGGTCAGCTCCTGGGCCTCGTCCACGATGACGTGCGCGAACGGTCCGGCGAGCAGGTCGGGGTCGGCGGTGGGCAGCGCGCTCTCGTCGACCAGGGCGCCGCGCAGGTCGTCGCCGCGCAGCATCGACATCACCTGCATCTCCGAGTCGTCGGCGGCGATCAGGTCGTTCACCACGTCGGTCATGTGCTCCCGCTGCGCGGCGACCGCGGCGTCAGCGCGGCGCCGGCGCCGGGCCGACTCGGGGTCGCCGACCCGCTGCCGCGCCGCGTCCAGCAGCGGCAGGTCGGACACCGTCCACGCCGTCGCGTCCGCGCGCTGCAGCACGCGTACGTCCTCGGGGCTCAGCCAGGGCGCGCAGGTGCGCAGGTAGGCGGGCACCGACCACAGGTCGGCGACGACGTCGGCCGCGTCGAGCAGTGGCCACGCCCGGGTGAAGGCGGCGCGCAGCTCCCGGTTCTGTTGCAGCGACCGGCGGAGCAGGTCGACCGACGCGTCGCCGTCGTACCGGTCGGTGAGGATCGTGAGCAGTTCCTCCCAGACCTGCTCGCGCGCCTCGTTGTGCGGGGTCGACGGCTCCCGCGTCCCGAACGCCTCGGCCCAGTCGCCGGCGGTCAGCCGGAGGTCGTCCCACGGCGTCTCGACCGTCATGCCCTTCGCCGGCGGCTCCTCGTAGAACCGGACGGCTGCGTCGATCGCGTGCACCAGCGCCGCGGCCGACTTCAGCCGGGCCACCTCGGGGTCGGCCTCCGGCTTCGCCGCGCCGCCTTCCGGGACGAGGTCCCGCAGCGTGCAGGTCTGCACGCCCTCCTCGCCGAGGCTGGGCAGCACGTCCGACACGTACGCCAGGTAGGGCTGGTGCGGGCCGACGAACAGCACGCCGCCGCGGTGGTGGCCGAGGCGGGGATCGGAGTAGAGCAGGTACGCGGCGCGGTGCAGCGCGACGACGGTCTTACCGGTGCCGGGGCCGCCGTCGACGACCAGCGCACCGGAGGATCCGGCCCGGACGATCGCGTCCTGGTCGGCCTGGATTGTGCCGAGCACGTCCCGCATCCGACCCGATCGGCTGCCGCCGAGGCTGGCGATGAACGCGGACTGGTCGTCGAGCGCGGCGGCGTGGCCCTCCAACCCCTCCGGGGTGAACACCTCGTCCCAGTAGTCGCTGACCCGGCCGCGGGTCCAGCGGTACCTGCGGCGGCTGGCCAGGCCCGTCGGGTTGGCGTGGGTCGCGCCGAAGAACGGCTCGGCGGCGGGGGAGCGCCAGTCGACCAGCAACCGGCGCCCGGCGCTGTCGGTCAAGCCGATGCGGCCGATGTACACCGGCTCGGGGTCGTCGGTGCGGACGATGTGACCCAGGCACAGGTCAACGCCGAAGCGGCGCAGCAGCCGCAGCCGCGCGGTCAGCCGGTGGATCTCCATGTCCCGGTCCATTGCGGCCTGGCCGCCGCGGCCGGGCGCCTTGCGCTCGGCGTCCAGCCGCTCGGACAGGTCGGCGATCGAACCTTCCAGGGTTTCGGCGATGGCCGCGAAATGCCGCTCGTCGCCGGCGATCAGTGCCGGGTCGGCCTTAGCGGACAGATGGTCAGGTAGGTCGAACACGCTGGTGGTCACGGGGTTCACGCATCAGCTCCCGTTGCGTTTGCGCAGGTGGTGGGCCCGGGCTGGTGATTGTGCGGCACTATCCGGGGCTTGCCGCAAGGCCCCCCACGCGCTATATGTTGAAGTGGGAGGAAGTCCGGTTTCCGCTGTCGTCCACTGTGGACGGACGAAACTCCCCGCGAACCGGCCGGCCTCGCTCTGCGCCCGGCGTCCCACGCGGAGGCCCGACCCAGTGGTGGGTGTCCCTTGTTCGGTCGGCTACGCCTTGCTCCGGGGAGCGGTGCGGAGACGTAGCCGCGCGGGGATCAACCGGCCCGCCGGCCCCACCCGGGACCACCAAGTTGACATAGTGTCGATTATCGGCGTGGGGAGGATGGTCAGGGGAGAGCGCTAGCGTGCGCCGGGTGGATCCCCTCGACGCGACCCGCACGTCGTACGACGCCGTCGCGGAGACGTACGCGGAGTTGTTCGGCGACGAGCTCGCCGGCAAGCCGCTGGATCGTGCGGTGCTGGCGGCGTTCGCCGAGACGGTCTCCGGCCCGGTCGCCGACCTCGGCTGCGGGCCCGGCCACGTCACCGCCCACCTGCACGGCCTCGGCTGCCAGGCGTTCGGCGTTGACCTGTCCGCGGCGATGGTCGCGGTGGCCAGGAGGGCGTATCCGGCCGTCTCGTTCTCCCAGGGCGACATGACGCAGCTTGACATAACATCCGGGAGTCTCGGCGGGATCGTCGCCTTCTACTCGATCATCCACCTGCCGCCGGAGCTGCTGCCGGTCGCGCTGGCCGAGTTCGCCCGGGTGCTGGCACCGGCCGGACAGGTGATGCTGGCGTTCCAGACTGCACCGGCACTCCCCCGCCTCGCCCCGACCACTGTCCGCCGCCCTCACCGCCATCCCGCCCACCGTGACGATGAGCCGCCTGCCCGGCGGGTCGCTCGGCGGCCGGCCGCCTCACCGACGCCGAGCTGGCAGCCATTGCCGGCGCCATGCACCGCCTGCATTCCGCCCGCGTACCTGCGGGCGTGATCGGGAAGGACTCGGCTCGTGCCGACGCTGACGACCGACTTGCTCGAGATCGACTACGCCGACGACGGGCCGCGCGACGGCCGGCCGGT
>DATBFW010000167.1:0-3050 GCA_036558285.1 Mycobacteriales bacterium
CGTCACCGTCCGCGAAGCCCTGCGCATCCTCGAAGCCGGCGGCCTCGTCGAAATCCGCGTCGGCGCCCGCGGCGGCGCCTTCGTCACCACCCCCTCCTCCGAACGACTCGGCGCCGGCCTCGCCGACCTCATCACCCTCGCACCCGTCACCGCCGTCGAAGTCACCGAAGCCCGCCTCGTCTTCGAACTCGGCATCATCCCGATGCTGGTCGAGCGGGCGACCGACGAGGACATCGCCGGCCTGCGGGAGCTCACCCGCGAGCACATCGCAGCCCTGCGCCGCGGGGAATACACGATGGCCAAGTCGGCCGAGTTCCACAACCGGGTGGCGGCCTGCACGCACAACCGGGCCATCGAGATGCTCATGCACTCCTTCCACGGGCCGCTGCTCATGTCGCTGCGGGAGGCCGCGACGGCGGCGCCACTGATGGGCCAGCGCGGCGTCTACGAGCACCGCGACTTCGTCGAGGCGATCGCGGCCAGGGACGCGGCCAGGGCGACGGAGATCATGCACCGGCACCTCAGCCGCACCGCCAAGCGACTGGCCCGCGCGGCCGAGACCACCGCCGAGTAACCGCAGGTCAGCCGGCCTTTCGGGCCATGAACAGGACGGTGTAGAAGGACCGCCAGGGCATCGCGACGTCGTCGAAGCCGGCGGCGGCCAGCCCGGCCAGGTGCACCTCGACCGTAGGCAGCGGCTTGTCGTGGCTGTGCCCGGTGCCGTCCTTCTTCTGCGGGATCATCGCCGCGCGCGCGTCCCGCAGCCGCCGGTCCCAGGCGCCGGGCGAGAGCACGTGGTCGAGGTTGACCAGCCAGCCGCCCGCGGCGAGGCGGCCGGCCGCGGACGCGTAGAACCGGGCCAGCGTGTCCGCGTCGAAGTGGTGGCTGGCCCGCGAGGTCGTGATCACGTCGGCCTGCTCCGGCAGCGGGGACAGGTCCTCGATGTCGACCAGCCGGAACTCGACCCGGTCCCCGTACGCGGCCAGGGCCGGCCGGGCGATGTCCTCCATCGCCGGCGACACGTCCGTCCACACGCCCCGGGCCGCCGGGAAGGTGTCGAGCATCGTCGACAGGTAGTCCCCCGGGCCGCTGCCGACGTCCACGACCAGCGCGGTGTCGGGCCGGTCGGCGGCGACCACCGTGGCGCTGATCCGCCGCGGCACGACCAGCATCTCCTTGAGCGAGTCGGCGGCGGTCCACCGCGCGGCCAGCTTCTCGTCCATCCACTCCGACGTGGTCATTCGGCTCCCCGGGGTCGGTCAGGTGCTGGCGGCCAGCCGGGCGGCCAGCCGCGGGTACACGCGCAGCGCGTTGGTCTCGAAGATCTTGGTCCGGTCCGACTCGGACAGCCCGGCCGCGTCGACGTACCGCTTGGTGTCGTCCCAGTGGAAGCCGGTCTCCGGGTCGATGCCGCGGACCGCGCCGATCATCTCGGAGGCGAACAGGATGTTGTCCGCCGGGATCACCTCGAGCAGGACGTCGATCCCGGCCTGGTGATAGACGCAGGTGTCGAAGAAGACGTTGTGCAGGACGTGGTCGCGCGGCTCGGGCCGGCCCAGCCGGTCGGCCAGCCCCCGGTAGCGGCCCCAGTGGTACGGCACCGCGCCGCCGCCGTGCGGGATCACCAGCCGCAACGTCGGGAACCGCCCGAACAGGTCACCCTCGACCAGCTGCATGAACACCGACGTGTCGGCGTTGAGGTAGTGCGCGCCGAGCGCGTGGAAGTTGGGGTTTCGGGACGAGGACACGTGCACCATCGCCGGCACGTCCAGCTCGACCAGCACCTCGTACAGGGGGAACCAGTACGGGTCGGTCATCGGCGGGGAGGTCCAGTGCCCGCCGGACGGGTCGGGGTTGACGTTGCAGCCGACGAAGCCGAGCTCGGACACGCACCGGCGCAGCTCGGCGATCGGCTCGGCCAGGTCGCCGGCCGGGATCTGCGGCAGCTGGCAGACCGCGGCGAAATGGGCCGGGAACAGCCCCGCCACCCGGTGCACGAGGTCGTTGCAGGACCGGGCCCAGTCGACGGCGACCACCGGGTCGGGCACGTGCTGCTCCATCGCCGAGGCCTGCGGCGAGATCACCATCAGGTCCTCGCCGCGCTCGCGCAGGTATTTCAGCTGGTTGTTCTCGATGCTCTCGCGGATCTCGTCCTCGCCGATCGGGTCCTCGACCGGCCGCGGTCCGGACGGGTCGGACAGCCAGGCCAGCTGGCGCGCGCGGAAGTCGCGGTGTGCGGCCGGAACGGTGGTGTAGTGCCCGTGCACGTCGATGATCATGAGGCGTCCTCGGCGTCGACGTAGACGAGTCCCTTCGCCGCCAGCCTCTCCCGCATGGCCGACACGTCCAGGCTCAGCTCGCCGTCCTCGTACCGCTTGCGGGACAGCGCCTCCTTCTCCTCCCGCTGCTGCGACGCCGCCAGCACCTGCGCCGCACCGGCCCGCGGCACCACGACAACGCCGTCGTCGTCGGCCACCACCACGTCGCCGGGGTTCACCAGCTGGCCGGCGCAGACGACCGGCACGTTGACGTCGCCGAGGGTCTCCTTCACCGTCCCGTACGCGGACACGCAGGCCGACCAGACCGGGAAGCCCATCCGGGTCAGCTCGGCCACGTCCCGGCAGCCGGCGTCGATGACCACGCCGAGCGCGCCGTGCGCCCGCAGCGCGGTGGCGATCAGCTCGCCGATGTAGCCGGCCTCGGAGTGCGACGTGGGAGCGACCACGAGCACGTCGCCGCGGCGGCACTGCTCGACCGCGACGTGGACCATCCAGTTGTCGCCGGGCGGCACGCTGACCGTCACCGCGGTGCCGGCGAGCCGCGAGCCGGGGTGGATCGGGCGCAGCCGCGGGTCGAGCAGCCCGGTGCGGCCCTGCGCCTCGTGAACGGTCGCCACCCCGAACCGGGTGAACGCGGCGGCGACGACCGGGTCGGTGCGGGCCGGGTTGCGGACGACGGTCGGCATGGGCTCAGTCCTCCAGCCAGGGCAGCAGCGAGACGTGCACGACCACGTCAGTCTCCTGCCCGCCAACCGCCCGGATCGCCCGGTC
>DATBFW010000168.1:0-4452 GCA_036558285.1 Mycobacteriales bacterium
CCGCCGCGGCTCGGACACCCTGTCCACGCACGCGCTGATGCGCGGCGGCGTCCTGCAGCTGCGGCGCTGGGGCGTGCTGGACCGGGTGGCGGCGACCGGCGCACCGCCCGTGCGCCGGGTGACCTTCCACTACGGCGCCGACCCGGTGCCGGTCACCCTGAAGCCGTCCGCTGGCGTGGACGCGCTCTACGCGCCGCGCCGTACCGTCCTCGACGCCCTGCTGGTCGACGCCGCCGAGCAGGCCGGCGCGCGGATCCTGTTCGGCGCGACGGTGATCGACCTGGCCCGCGATGCGGCGGGCCGGGTCACCGGCGTCGTCCTGCGCGACCACGCCGGGACGATCTGGTGCGAGAACGCGCGGCTGGTCGTCGGCGCCGACGGCCGCGGCTCGGTGGTGGCCGCACGGGTGGCCGCGCCCACCGTCGCAGCCGGTGCGCACGCCGCCGCGTACGCGTACGGGTACTGGCCGGCCGGCGACCTCGACGGCTACCACTGGTACTACGGCGACGGCCTGTCGGCCGGGGCGATCCCCACCAACGACGGCCTCGCCTGCGTGTTCGTCGGCGGCCCGGCCGGGACGGTCGGTGCGCCGACCCGGCACCGCCGCCCGCTCGCCGTGCAGCGTGACCTGCTGGCCCGGATCGACGGTGGCCTCGCCGAGCTCACGGCGGCGCCGCCGGCGGGCGCCGTCCGGGTCTTCCGCGGGCTGCCGGGCCGGCTGCGCCGCCCGTACGGGCCGGGGTGGGCGCTGGTGGGCGACTCCGGCTGGTGGAAGGACCCGCTGTCCACCCACGGGATCACCGCGGCCCTCTACGACGCGGAGCTGCTCGCGGCCGCCGTCGTCGCGGGGTCGGCGTCGGACCGTGCGGCCGACCGCGCCCTGGCCGGCTACCAGGAGCGCAGGAACCGGATCGCGCTGCCGATGCACCCCGTGGTCGACCGGCTCGCCTCGCACGAGTGGGATCCGGTCGAGGCGCGCGGGCTGCTGCGCGAGCTGTCCGCGCTGATGGCCGTCGAGGTCGACGGGATCCTCGGCCTCGATCCCGCGGTGGCACGAACCGCCTGACCGCCCGGGTGCGAACCTGTATCAGCGCTCGGGCGGCGGGCTCTTCGAAGCGGGGGTGCTTGCCATGACGCTCTGGGACGACGTCGGCGGTCGCACGTGGATCGAGCGCGCCGGGCCGCGCGCGGCAGTCACCGAGACCGGGTCCCGGCCGCGCCGGCGGAGCAAGCGGCTGCCGGGCTGCGTGCTGCGGGGCGGCGCACGAGGCGTCCCGCAGCCGGCAGGATCGGCATGACCAGCACCACCGCGGCCGGGCTCGCGCCGCTGGCGCCGGTCGCCCCCGGCTCGTTCCTGCTCGGCTCGGCGATGGAGCTGCGCCGCGACATGCTCGGCGCGTACGAGCGGGCCTTCGGCCGGTACGGCGACGTGGTCCGGTTCCGGGCCGGGCCGCCGGGAGCCCGGATCGAGCTGCACGTGCTGTGCCACCCGGACGCGGCGCACCGGGTGCTGGCCGCCGCCTCGGCGAACTACCGCAAGGACAACGTCTTCTACGCCGAGATCCGCAGCGCCTTCGGCAACGGGCTGCTGACCAGTGAGGACGCCGACTGGCAGCGGCAGAAGCGGTTCCTGCAGCCGCTGTTCGTGGCCAAGCGGGTGGAGAGCTACGCCGGCGAGATGGGCCAGCAGGTCGACGAGCTCGTCGAGCGGTGGCGCCCCCGGCTGCCCGAGACGCTCGACCTGCACGAGGAGATGACCCGGCTGACCCTGGCGACGGTCTGCCGCATCCTCTTCGGCGAGGACGTCGACCGGATCCTGCCGGTGGTGCAGCGCACCTTCGAGCCGCTCGGCACCGCGGTCCGGCGCCGGGCGATGGCCGGGCTGCGGCCGCCCCGGCAGTGGCCCACCCCGGTCAACCGTCGGCTGCAGCGGTCTCAGAGCGAGCTGCACGGCGTCTGCGACGAGATCGTCGCGCACCGCCGGGCCGCCGGCGAGCGCCGGCAGGACATGCTCGGGCTGCTGCTCGACGCGCGCGACGAGGGCCGGTCGCTGACCGACGCCGAGGTCCGCGACCAGGTGTTGATCTTCCTGCTCGCCGGGCACGAGACCACCTCGACCGCGCTGACCTACGCGCTGCACCTGCTCGGCCGGCACCCGGAGGCGCAGCGCCGGGTGCGTGCCGAGGTGGCCGAGGTCGCCGGCGACGGCACGGTGACTCCGCGGCAGGTCGCGGCGTTGACGTACACGACGATGGTGCTGAAGGAGACCATGCGGCTCTACCCGTCGGCGCCGCTGCTCGGCCGCCGGGCGGTCGAGGACGACGTGATCCGCGGCTACCGCATCCCGGCCGGCGCCGACGTGGTCGTCGCGCCGTGGGTCGTGCACCGGCACCCCGACTTCTGGGACCAGCCGGACCGGTTCGACCCGCGGCGGTTCACCCCGGAGCGGGAGAAGGCCAGGCACCGGTACGCCTGGTTCCCGTTCGGCGGCGGCCCGCGCGGCTGCATCGGGCAGCACTTCTCCATGCTCGAGTCGGTGATCGCGCTGGCGAAGCTGGTCCGCGAGTTCGACTTCGCCACGCCGCCGGGCGAGCCCCGTAACACCAACCACATCACGCTCCGCCCGGTCGGCGGCGTGTTCAGCCAGGTGACGGCCAACCGAGGAGACGACGATGCCTGACCTTTACGGCACCAGGCCCCGATCGCACATCGCCGTCCGGCGGGTACGCGGCGAGCGGGCGGTGGTCGCGGCGGACGACCCGGGGATCACGTTCGACCCGGTGGGCGTCGGTCCCGAGGCCTGCGACGGCTGCGATCCCGGGCTGACGGTCGTGATCGACGGCCAGGTGTTCGTCGCCGACCTGCAGGGCTGCGACGACGAGCTCTGCTACTACGACTACCCCACCGGCGTCGCCTGACCGGCCCGCGGCCCGTCGTCGTCGGTCCGGGTCGTCGGCCCGGCGTCGTCGGCCGGCGTCGTCGGCCGGCGTCGTCGACCCGGCGTCGTCGGCCCGGCGTCGTCGGCCCGGGTCGTCAGTCCGGGTCGTCGGCCCGCAGTTCTGCCTCGGCGGTGTCCAGCGCGCGGCGGGCGTCGATCATGGCGCGCAGGGCGGTCCGCTGCGCCTCGCGGGCGGCGGCGAGGTCCTGTTCGGCGGCGACCTTCTCCCGGCGCAGGTGCATGCGTTGCTGCTCGAGCGTCTCCTGCCGGTCCCGGACCGCCGCCATGGCCGCCTCGGCCTCGGCGAGGTCGTGCTCGCGCTGCCAGTGCACCGACGCGGCCTCGGCAAGTGCCGCCTCGGCCCGGCGGAAGGTCTCGGTCGGATCCGGCGCGCGCGGCCGCTGCCACCGGACCGGCCGGCCGTTGGGGTGCTCGCCCGACGCGGCGACGGCCTTCTCCCGGCGCAGCTGCAGTTCGTCGTGCACCGGCCACATGCGCCACTCGGTCGGCTCCTCCCAGCCGGGAGCGGGCAGCGGCGCGAGCGGCGCAGGCGGCACGGCCGGCCCGGGCGGCACCGGCGGGCTCCCGGCGGACTCGACCTGCGGCAGCGGGCCGAAGCCCGCGTGCGACATCGGCCGCACCAGGTGCCCGGACATCACCGTCGCGGCCGCGGCCAGGTCGACCAGGCCGGCGTGCAGCGTCGCCTCCACCTCGGCCAGCGCCGCCTCGGTCAGCGGCACGCCGGCCTCGGCGGCGTGCCGGCGGGCCCAGTCGAGCAGCTCGGCGACCAGCTCCTCGCGCTGCGCCGGCAGTCGCCGCAGCCGGCCGGCGTCGAGCTGGGTCTGCGCCTGCCGCAGCTCCCGGCCGACCGCGAACAGCTGCTGCATCCGGTCCCGCCGGTGCCGGGTCAGCGCGTTGACCAGCCACGCGCTCGGCGTCGGCCGGCGCAGCGCCTGCAGCTCCCGGGCCAGGTCGCGGTGCCCGGCCGCGCGGGCCTGGCGCACCACCTCGTCCCGGGCGGCGACGAACCGGGCCGGCGGCACGAGGTAGAGCTCGGCGGCGATCTCGTCGGTCTCGGACAAACGCATCCGCACCATGATGCCCAACCGCGCCCGCTCGCGCAGGCGCCGTCCGCCGTGATGACGTCGGGACCGGTACGAGGGACACTGAGCGGGAAAACCGGCAGGTGGAACGGGCCGGAACGACGGCCCGAGCGGCGCCGTCGACTTCCCCGGAGGCGACATGCAGACCGTCTGGAAAGGCGTGATCTCATTCGGGCTCGTCTCGATCCCGGTGCAGCTGTTCGCGGCGACCGAGGAGCACGGCGTGTCCTTCCGCCAGATCCACGTCTCCGATGGGGGTCAGATCCGCTACCGGCGGGTCTGCACCCTGGACGGCGAGGAGGTCCCGTACGACGACATCGCCCGGGGCTACGAGCTGCCCGACGGCCAGGTCGTGGTGCTGACCGAGGAGGACTTCGCCGAGCTGCCGCTGGCCTCCAGCCGGGCGATCGA
>DATBFW010000169.1:0-11874 GCA_036558285.1 Mycobacteriales bacterium
GCGGCCGCCGCAGCGTAGTCCAAAAGGGCAGTTTTGCCGATTCCGGCCTCACCGCGCAGGACGACGACACCGCTGCGGCCGGCGCCGGCCCCGGCCAGCAGCTCATCGACGTACGCCTGTTCGGCGGAGCGTCCGTGCAGCACGCTTCCGAACCTACTCATCGATGCGATTCAGCACTTGTCCTAAGTGACGATCGAACGTCTCGTGAATTTGTGGTCGCCGAGAACAATCGGTGGGCGTCTACGTATTGACCGGCCGTTCCCCTCCTCATAGCGTGAGCATCGGCTCACGCAGAACCCCGCGCGCGAGACCCGTGACCTCGGCGCCAGGTCATGGTTCCCGCCGCTGCCGCATGCGGTTTTTCGCCCTACCCGCACCGCGCGCGGCCATGCCCGTTTGTTCCCCCCACGCAGAGATGGATGTGAATGATGCTTTCGCATGCACTCGGCCGCCGGCGGGCCGGAACGCTGACCGCCATCGCCGCCGCGATCGGCGCGGTCATCCTGCTCACCCCGTCAGCCTCGAACGCGATCTCGGACACCGGCCCGACCTACTTAAACGCAAAGGCCTCGATCTCCGCGCGCGTTGAAGACCTCCTGCGCCGCATGACGCTCGCCGAGAAGATCGGCCAGATGGACCAGATCGTGACCGGCAGCCTGCGCGACACCACCAGCCCGGCCGACGGCAACTGCCACAATGCCGGCGGCAACACCGACGAGCTGCAGACCACCTGTCTCGACAACGTGCTGATCAAGAACTTCACCGGCTCGATCCTGGCCGGCGGCACCGACAACCCGGCCGGCAACACCGGCGCGGCGTGGGCCGACTGGTACAACACGATCCAGCACTACGCGATCGACCACTCGCGCCTGCACATCCCGGTCATCTTCGGGGTCGACGCGGTGCACGGCTTCGGCCACCCGTTCGAGGCGCCGCTGTTCCCGCACTCCATCGGGGTCGGTGCGACCTGGGATCCCGCGCAGGCCGAGGCCGCCGGGGCGATCACCGGCAACGCGGTCCGCGCCGCCGGCTGGAGCTGGGACTTCGCTCCGGTCCAGGACCTCTACCGTGACCAGCGGTGGGGCCGCAACTACGAGACCTGGGCCGAGCAGCCGGCCCTGAGCTCGGCCCTCGGAGCAGCGTTCGTCCGCGGCCTGCAGGGCGGCGACGGCAACGGGCGGCTGAAGGCCGCTGCGACCGTCAAGCACTTTGCCGGCTACTCGCAGTCGATCAACGGGCACGACCGCGTCGAGGCCCAGCTGCCGATCCGGTATCTGCAGGACGTCTTCTTCCCGTCGTACGCGGGCGGGATCGACGCCGGCGCAGCGACCGTCATGGTGGACTCCGGTTCGATCAACGGCATCCCCGCGACCGCGTCGCACTTCCTGCTGACGGATGAGCTGCGTGGACGTCTCGGCTTCGACGGCGTGGTGATCAGCGACTACGGCGATGTCCCGGCGCTGGCCACCAACTACCACATCGCCGCCGACTTCGCCGGCGCCATCGCGAAGGCCGTCAACGCCGGTGTCGACGTGTCCATGACGCCCAGCGATTACGTCGGCTGGCAGACCGGGCTCATCCAGGACGTACGGCAGGGCCTGGTGTCCGAGAAGCGGATCGACCAGTCCGTGCGGCGGATCCTCCGGCTGAAGTTCCAGCTCGGCCTGTTCGACCACCCCTTCGTCGACCCGACGGCGGCGGACGCGACGGTGAAGGCCGGTCGGGACGCCACGCTCACGGCGGCCCGGGAGTCGATCACGCTGCTGCGCAACCAGAACAACGCCCTGCCGCTGGCGCCGAACGCCAAGCTCGTGGTGACCGGGCCGAGCGCGGACTCGATGACCAACCAGCTCGGCGGCTGGAGCGTCAGCTGGCAAGGCGTATTCGGCGCCGGCCACGTCTGCTGCATGGGGCCGCCGGACCAGATCCCGCCGGGCACCACCGTGCTCAAGGGCCTGCAGGCGGCGGATCCGAACGTCGTCTCCGCGCCGGACCAGGCGTCCGCCGTCGCCGCCGCGGCGTCGGCCGACGCGGTCGTCGTCGCCGTCGGCGAGAAGGCGTACGCCGAGGGGCTGGGCGACAACCCGGCGCCGGCCCTGCCACCCGACCAGAAGGCGCTGATCAGTGCGCTGCAGGCGACGGGCAAGCCGGTGATCGTCGTCGTCATCGCCGGCCGTCCGGTCGGGCTCGGTCCGGGCGAGACGACCGCCGGGCTGCTGATGGCCTACCAGGGCAGCACGGAGGCGGGCACGGCGATCGCGGACGTGATCTTCGGCAAGGTGAACCCGAGCGGCAAGCTGTCGGTGAGCTGGCCGAC
Organism: Mycobacteriales bacterium; assembly: GCA_036558285.1. GTDB lineage: Bacteria > Actinomycetota > Actinomycetes > Mycobacteriales > CADCTP01 > CADCTP01. The sequence continues at coordinate 2,318 of DATBFW010000169.1, forward strand.
GGACGCGGATGCGCCCGGCGGGGACTTCTGCGGCGACTGCCCGTCGCCGCTCGGCGATCAGCCGAAGTTCTTCGACCAGCTGCCGGACACCGGCTCGGGTCAGGGCCACAGCTACAACCCGCTGTTCCCGTTCGGGTTCGGGCTGTCGTACACGAGCTTCCGGACCAGCGGCCTGTCCGCCAGCTCGACGGTGACGCGCAACGGCACCGTCAAGGCGACGTTCACGGTGACGAACACAGGAAGTCGGGCCGGCACTGAGATCGTGCCGGTCTACGTACACCAGCCGGTCAGTGCGGTGGTCGTGCCGCCGCAGCGACTGGCCGGGTTCGCCCGCACCACCCTGCAGGCCGGCGAGTCGAAGGTGGTTACGGTGTCGTTCCGGGTCTCGGACCTCGCCGTCACGCCGGGCGACATCGACGGCACCGCCCGACCGGCGGTCGAGCGGGGGCCCTACCAGGTCCAGGTCGGCTCACTGACGGCGAACTTCACGGTTCGCTGACCCGACATCCACGACGACGTTCGCCACCGGTGCTCGGTAATACCCGAGCACCGGTGGCGAAGACGAATGTGATTGCCCCGACCGAGACGACCAGACGGTCGGGGACGGACGCGTCAGGCGTCGGGGTCGAGGCGGTAGCCGGTGCCGCGGATGGTCTGGATGGTGGTGCGGTCGAAGGGGCGGTCGATCTTGTCGCGGAGGTAGCGGACGTAGACGTCGACCACATTGGAGCCGCCGTCGTAGGCGAAGTCCCAGACGTGTTCGATGAGGTAGGTGCGGGTCAGCGTCTCGCCGGCCCGGCGCATCAGCTCCTGCAGGAGCGAGAACTCCTTCGGCGACAGGGCGATCGGCGTCCCGCCGCGGCGGACCGAGCGGTTCGCCGGGTCGAGGACGAGGTCGCCGACCCGCAGCTCGGTCGGGCGTTCCAGCGGGTCGCGGCGGATCAGCGCGCGGACCCGGGCGAACAGCTCGGCGAGGTCGACCGGCTTGGTGAGGTAGTCGTCTGCGCCGGCGTCCAGGCCGTCGACCTTGTCCTGGACGCTGTCGCGGGCGGTGAGCATGAGCACCGGGACCCAGCGGTTGGCCGCGCGGATCTGCCGGCAGACCGTGAACCCGTCCGGCGGCGGGATCATCGCGTCCAGCACCACCGCGTCGTAGTCGGACTCGGTGATCCGCCACACCGCGTCGGCTCCGCTGCCGACCGCGTCGACGGCGTAGCCCTCCCGGCGCAGGCCCCGCAGCAGCATCGTCGCCATCGCCGGGTCGTCCTCGACGACGAGCAGCCTCATCCGAGAACCATACGAGCGGCGGCGGTCACGACGGGTTCTCCGACAGGTCGAACCGGGGCGGGGGCCCGGGGGCGTCGACCCCGACGAGCGGGAAGTGGCAGGCGACCAGCCGTTCGGTCGCGACGGCCGGACCGGCGACGGCGGGGACCGCCAGCGGCGGCTCGACCCGAGCGCAGAGATCCTGCGCGCGCGGGCACCGGGTGCGGAACCGGCACCCGCTGGGCGGGTCCAGCGCGGACGGCAGCTCGCCGGTGACGCCGCTGCGGGCCTTGGCGGCTTCGAGCGCCGGGTCGGCGACCGGGATCGTGTCGACCAGCCCCTTCGTGTACGGGTGCCAGGGGTTGGCGTACACCTGCCTGGACGGGCCGGTCTCGACGATCTTGCCGAGGTACATGACCGCGATGCGGTCGGTGAGGTAGCGGACGACCGCCAGGTCGTGGCTGATGAACAGGTAGCTGAGCTCGCGTTCCTGCTGGAGGTCCTTCATCAGGTTGAGGATCTGCGCCTGCACCGAGACGTCGAGTGCGGACACCGGCTCGTCGGCCACGATCAGGCCGGGCTGCAGCGCGAGCGCCCGGGCCAGGCCGATGCGCTGCCGCTGCCCGCCGGAGAACTCGTGCGGATACCGCTCGGCGGACCGGCGGGCCAGGCCGACGGCGTCGAGCAGCTCATCGACCCGGCGGTCCCGGTCCAGGGACGTGCCGACGTGCTGGATCTCCAGCGGCTCCCGCAGGATCGCCCTGACCCGCATCCGCGGGTCGAGGGACGCGTACGAGTCCTGGAACATGAGCTGGACGTTGCGGCGTTCGCGGCGCCGGTCGGCTCCCCGCAGCCGGTCCACCCGCCGCCCGCGGAACAGCACCTGGCCGCTCGTCGGCTCGTCCAGGCCGACGATGAGGCGCCCCAGCGTGGTCTTGCCGCAGCCCGACTCGCCCACCAGGCCGACCGCCTCGCCCCGCTGCAGGCGCAGCGAGACGCCCGCGACCGCACTGATCGCGCCGACCCTGCGCTGCACGATCGCGCCGCTGCGGACCGGGAACTCCTTCTCGAGGTCGGTCACCTCGAGCAGCGGGACGCCGTCGGCCGGGATCGGGGTGGTCGGGGCGACCCAGCCGGCCCGCGCGACCGGCACCCGGGCGGCCGGCTCGACGGCGGGAGTGTCGCCGCCCCAGACGGGCCGCGGGACGAAGCAGGCGTACTCGTGACCGCCGGCGCCATGGTCGGCGGCCAGCACGGGAACCTCGCTCCGGCAGCGGTCCACCGCGTACCGGCAGCGGGCCGCGAACCGGCAGGCCGGCGGCGGGTCGGTGAGGTCGGGTGGCAGGCCGGGGATCGAGTAGAGCCGCTCGCCGGTTCCGGCGGCGCGGTCGGGCAGCGCGCTGAGGAGGGCCTCGGTGTAGCGGTGCCGGGGACGGGCGAACAGCTCGGCCGCGCCGGCCGTCTCGACGATCCGCCCGGCGTACATGACCGCGACTCGGTCGGCGTTGCCGGCGATCACGCCGAGGTCGTGGGTGACCAGGATGACCGCCATCCCGATCTCGGCCCGCAGGTCGTCGATCAGCTCGAGGATCTGCTTCTGGATCGTCACGTCCAGCGCGGTGGTCGGCTCGTCGGCGATGAGCAGCTTCGGCTCGCAGATCAACGCCATCGCGATCATCACGCGCTGCCGCTGCCCGCCGGAGAGCTGGTGCGGGTAGTCGTCGTAGCGCCGGGCCGGGCTGGGGATGCCGACCCGGGCGAACATGTCGATCACCCGCTGCCTGGCTTCGGTGCGGCCGAGCCCGCGGTGCAGCCGGAGCGGCTCGGCGACCTGCACGCCGACGGTCTGGACTGCGTTCAGGGACGTCGACGGGTCCTGGAAGATCATGCCGATCTCGTTGCCGCGGATCCGGTTCAGCTCCCGCTCGGACAGGCCGACCAGGTCGCGCCCGTCGAATCGGACCTGGCCGCCGACGATGTGACCGCCGGGTGGCAGCAGCTGCTCGATGCTCATCGCGGTCATCGTCTTGCCGGAGCCGGACTCGCCGACGATGCCGAGCGTCCGGCCGGCCTCCACGGTCAGCGAGACGTGGTCGAGCGCGTGCACCACCGTCCGGCTGAGCGCGATGTCGGTGCTCAGGTCCTGGATCTCCAGCAGCGCCATGGACTCAGCGCCTCCGCAGCCGGACCTCGACGGCGTCCCGCAGGCCGTCGCCGACGAAGTTGACCGCGACCACCACGGCGACGATGGCGAGCCCGGGCGGGTAGATCAGCCACCAGTAGTCGGGGAAGATGAAGTTGGTGCCGTTGCTGAGCATGCCGCCCCAGTCGGTGGCCGGCGGGGAGATGCCGAGCCCGAGGTAGCCGAGGTAGGCGATCAGCAGGATCGCGTCGGCCACCTGGAAGGTCGCGTTGACGATCACGGTCCCGGCCACGTTCGGGACGATGTGCCGCAGCACCGCCCGCCAGGACGTGCCGCCCATCACCCGCACCGCCTGGACGTATTCGCGCACCCGCAGCGTCAGCGTCTCGCCGCGGACCAGCCGGGCCGGCACCAGCCATGCGGTCAGCCCGAGCACCACGATCATCACGGTCATGCTCGGCCGTACGACGGTGACCAGGAACAGCAGCAGGAACAGGATGGGAATGGCCAGGATCGCGTCGAGGATCCGCATCATGAACGAGTCGACCGCGCCGCCGAAGAAGCCGGAGATCGCACCCCACAGCGTGCCGAGGGCGGTGGCGATCGCGGCGGCCGCGAACCCGATCGTGAGCGACACCCGGCCGCCGACCATCAGCCGGCCCAGCTCGTCGTACCCGGTCTCGTCCGTGCCGAGCGGATGCCCGGCGCCCGGTCGGAGGCCGGCGTTGCCGAGGTTCACGTCCACCTGGTCGGTGTGGTAGACGAGCGGCCCGACGAAGCAGAACAGCACCAGCAGGACCACGACGACCAGGCCGCCGACGGCCAGCCTGTTCTGGACGAAGACCGCGGCGCCGAGCCGGAGCATGCTCCTGGGTCTGCCGGCCGGGAGGCCGGCGACGTCGTGGCTCGCGGCCGGGCTCTCCGGTGGGCTCTCCGCCGGTCCCGCGCTCAGCGGTTCGCCTGCCAGGTAAGGAGAATTCAGGCTCACGAGAACCGCACCCTCGGGTCGAGCAGCACGTACGAGACGTCGGCGAGAAGGTTGCCGACCACGGTCGCCACCGCCGTGACGAGCACCACCCCGAGCAGGACCGGATAGTCCGAGGTCTGCGCCGCCTGCCAGAACAGCAGCCCCATTCCGGGGAAGTTGAAGATGGACTCGGCGACCAGGGCGCCGGCGAAGATGGCCGGCAGCGACAGCCCGATCAGCGTCGCGACCGGGATGAGCGCGTTGCGCAGCACGTGCGCCCGCAGCACCCGGTTCGGCGAGCAGCCCTTGCTCCGCGCGGTGCGCACGTAGTCCTGGGTGAGGTTGTCCAGGACGGCCGAGCGCATGTACCGGGAGAAGCCGGCGATGCTCAGCAGCGCCAGCGTGACGATCGGGAGGATCATCGCGCGGAAGTCGGCGAAGATCGGCGTGACGCCGTCGGACTGCGGCGCCTCGGGCGGCAGCAGTTTCAGGTTCTGCGCGAACAGCAGCACCAGGATCAGCCCGAGGAAGAACGTCGGTGCCGCGTAGAAGACGAACGACAGGCCGGTGGCGGTGTAGTCGAAGAGGCGGTTGCGGCGCACCGCCTGGTAGATGCCGACCGGGATCGCCACCACGATGGTGAACAGCAGCGCGAGCGCGTTGAGGATCAGCGTCTTGGGCAGGCGTTGCAGCAACAGCGACCCGACCGACTCGTTGAGCTTGTACGAGAACCCGAAGTCGCCGGACGCCCACCGCCGCAGGTAGTCCAGGTATTGGAGCGGGACGGGCCGGTCCAGCCCGTTCTGCTGGTTGAACTCGGCCAGCTGCTGCGGGGTGGCCCGGTTGCCGAGGACCGCCCTGGCCGGGCCGCCCGGCAGCTGGTGTAGCAGGACGAACACGATGATCGTGACGACGAGCACGACCGCGATCGACTGGGCGACCCGGCGGAGCAGATAGCCGATCACTTCCGTCTCCTGTTCCGCCGGGTTGCCGCCGCCGTACGGCGGGCCGGTCCGGCTGGTCCGCGGGTGCTCAGTAGTGCCAGGACTCCGGGGTGATGCCGCCGAACGGGTTCTGCGGCGTGACGCCCTGCAGGCCGTTGGCCACTTCGGTGAGGCTGTAGGTGTAGTTCGGCTGCCAGACCACCGGCACCGCCTTCGCCAGCGCGTCCTCGTACGCGAGCATCGGCGCGGTGCCGCTCCGCACGTTGGTCGCGTGGATCAGGCTGTCGATGGCCGGGTCGCTGTAGCTGCCCGAGTTCGACCCGGCGCCGGTCTGGAACAGGCTCTCCCCGGTCGGGTAGTAGTCCGGCGAGTAGACCCAGCCGCCGCCCCAGTTGCCCATCTGCCAGGTGCACTTCGGACCCGAGCAGGGCACCGCCGTCGCGGTGACGGTGTTGAACGGCGCGCTGCTGAGGGTCAGCTGGATGCCCACCTTGGCGGCGTTGGACTTCAGCGACTGCATCGCGGTGTCGATCGTCTGCTGCCCGCTGGCGTACTGCAGGGTGAAGGCCAGCTTCTGGCCCGCGCCGATGCCGGCGCCGCACTCGGTCGGGCCGGTGCCGGGCCGGGTGCAGGTCGTGGTGCCGCCCGCGACGACGTTCCAGCCGTGCCCGGTCAGGTAGTTCTTGGCCGCGGTGAGGTCGAACGGGTAAGGGTTCTGCTTCTCCAGCGCGGACACCAGCGGGCTGTCCGGGTAGGTCGGGATCGGACCGGTGGTCGGTATCCCGTAGCCCTTGGCGGCCGCCGTGATGATCGAGTTCTGGTCGACCACGGACTGCAGGGCCTGCCGGAAGTACAGCTGCTTGAAGACCGGGCCGACGGTGGGGTTGTTGAAGTTGAGCGGGAAGTAGTTGATGCCGTAGAGGAACAGCGGCGCGAGCGCGTACTTCGAGCTGAGCGGGTTCGGTCCCGCGGTGGCCGGGCCGGAGCTCGCCGACTTCGGCTGCGTGACGTCCTGCGTGGGCAGGTAGCCCACGTCCAGCGTCTGCCCGGTGCGCAGCACGTTGAACTCGGCCGAGTCGGTGGTGAACGGCGCCAGCATCAGCTTCTTCAGCGTCGGCTTCGGCGAACCGGAGTACGCGCCGTTGGGCACGAACGTGACGTGGCCGTCGGCGTTGAAGCTGGACAGCTTCCACGGCCCGTCGACGACCTGCCAGAGCGGGTTGGTCGCGTACGTCGGCAGGTCCTTCGTCTGCGTCAGCATGTAGCGATAGACGGCGGCGCAGCCACTGACCGAGCTCGCGCACGTGCCCGGGGTCCCGGCGGCGGTCACGTCCCAGGCCATCGGCATCGGCGTGATCTGCCCGAGCTGGTTGGAGGTGAACCACTCCTGGCTGTACGCGGCGTTCAGCTTCAGCACCACGGTGGAGCTGTCCGGCGCCGTCGCGGACGTGACGTTGTCCGGGAACTGCCCCGGCACGTAGCCGGCGTAGTTGGCCTTCTCCGCGCGTTCCATGTTGATCCAGAACAGCACGTCGGCCGACGTGACCTTCTCGCCGTTCGACCACGCGTACGGCTTCAGCTTGATCGTCACGGTCCGGCCGCCGTCGCTGTAGACGGGCATGTTCGCCAGACTCAGGTCGGGGTTGAGTGCCGGGCCGCCGGAGCTGTCGCCGAACCAGTAGAGCGGCCGGTACATCAGCCACTGGAAGGTGCCGGAGTTGGTCAGGCTGAAGTTCGCGAGCGGGGCGAACGGCCAGATCCAGTTCGGCACGGTGTTCGGCGGCAGCGCGAAGGTGGCGGTCTCGGTGGCCTTCCCGGGCGGGTTGGCCGCGGACGAGGTCGAGCCGCCGGTCGAGCTGCCGCAGGCCGTACCGGCGAGTGCGACGGCGACCAGGCAGACACCTAACCGGTAGCGGGGACGGAGTGTGATCATCTCCTGACCTCCAGGTGTGCGCGGCTGCCGGCCGGGCCGGGAGCCGGTTCGGGGACGGGGGTGCTCGCGACGGGCATGGCCGCGCCTCCTAGGGGTGGGCTCGGGACTGGGTCGAGCTGCGGGCGATCTCGGCCTGCGCGGCGATCCGGGCGAGCTCGTCGTGCAGCCGGCGCATCTCCGCGCGCAGCTCCTCGGCGACCGCCGCGACGCGGCGGCCCTGGTCGAGGTGGTGGTGGGCGACGTCCGCCGCGATCCGCTCGGCCCGCCGGCCGGCCAGGAGCACGACCGGGACCTCCACCGCCGCCAGCGCGGACACTCCGAGCCCGACCAGCGCGACCGGCCGGCTGCCTGCAGGGACGGCGACCGTGGCGGCGACGGCGATTCCGGCGGCGAGCAGACCGAGGTAGGCCCAGGATCCGACCGCGCGGCACACCAGGTCGGTGGTGCGATCGACGGGACCCGGCCGTGGGACGGCGGTCGGATCCGCGCCGCCCCCGCGTCGTCCGGACCGGTCGGGGGCGTCGCGGTCCTCGACGCGGGCGCGGCGCGGAATCACTCTGTCAGGCTGGGATCGTGTCGATGAGAGCACCGTGAGAGCCAGGGAGGTGGGGTGCAGCTGCTTCCACGCTCGCTGCGGGCCAGGCTCGTCGTCCTGTTCACGATCGGGACCACGCTGGTCGTGGTCGTGTCGCTGGCGCTGCTCTACGCCGTGCTCGACCGGCAGCTGCACGACGCGGTCGACGCGGATCTGGCCGGCCGCAGCAACGACCTGGCCGCCAGCATCCGCACCGGCGATGTGAGCGCGATCTCCGACGACCTGATGGCCCAGCTGTACGCCGCCGACGGCACGGTGCTGGCCAGCTCGGCGTCGCTGGCCAGCCGGCGGCTGCTCGGGTCCGGGCAGGTCGCCGCCGTGCGTTCCACCGACCTGGCGAGCGCGACGCTGCCGATTGGCCACCTCGGCCAGTCGGTCCGGGTGCGGATGCTGACCCGGCGACTCAGCCCGACCGGTCCGGTCCTCGCGGTGGCGGTCCCGAGCGCCGCGGTCGAGAGCGGCAGCACCCGGCAGCTGGTCGTGCTTGCCCTGGCCGCCCCGCTGCTGGCGGCCGGACTGGGCGCCTTCGGGTGGCTGCTGGTGCGGGCGGCGCTGCGCCCGGTGGACCAGCTGACCCGGGAGGCGGCGGCGATCTCGACGCTGGACACCGGGCGCCGGCTGCCGGCCGTGCCCGGCGACGACGAGTTCGCCCGGCTCGCCGGGACGCTGGACGGCATGCTCGGCCGGCTGGCGATCGCGTTCGACCGGGAGCGGGCGTTCGTCGACGACGCCAGCCACGAGCTGCGGACGCCGCTGGCGGTGCTGCGTGGGGAGATCGAGCTGGCGCTGGCGGCGCTGGACGACCGGGCCGAGGTGGAGCAGTCGCTGCTGGCGGCCCGCGGGCAGGCCGACCGGCTGACCCGGCTGGCCGAGGACCTGCTCCTGCTGGCCCGGGAGCGGGCCGGGACGCTGGTCGTCCACCGCGAGCCGGTCGACCTGTCCGAGCTCGCCTTGGCCGAGGTCGCCGGGCTCGCGCCGGTCGTCGGCCTGGACGTGGACGCGGCGGGCGAGCCGCTGGTCGTCGATGCCGACGCCGGCAAGCTGCGCCAGGTGCTGGCCAACCTGGCGGCCAACAGCGCGGCCGCCGGTGCCACCGCGGCCCGGCTCCGGGTCGACGTCGACACGGGCTCGGCCCGCATCGAGTGGGCCGACGACGGGCCGGGCTTCGCACCGGAGCTGCTGGAGTCGGCATTCGAGCGGTTCGTCAGCGGCGACAGCGCCCGCACCGGCGGCGGCGCCGGCCTCGGCCTGCCGATCGTCCGGGCCGTGGTGGCCGCCCACGGCGGCAGCGTGCGGATCCGCAACGGACCTCCGCTGGGCGGGGCCGTCGTCACCGTACGGCTGCCGCTGAGCTGAGCGGCCGCAGGTCCGGACTCAGGATCGGATGCGCGGCAGGCGCCGCCGCATCCGGGCGGCCGCGGCCGCCCGGGCCGGTCGCTCGTCCGCCGCGGTCCGGTCGTCCGGCGGCAGGGGCAGCGGCGCCGGCGCGCCGAGCAGCCAGGTCAGCGTCACCGCGGCGACGGCCTCCGCGGCGAGCAGGCCGACCAGCACGACGAGCTGGAAGCGCGCGGCGAAGGCCGGCGACGCACCGCCGAACAACGCGCCGACGAACGCGCCGGGCAGCGTGACCAGGCCGACCGTACGGGTCTGGTCGATGGCCGGCAGCAGGGCCTCGCCGGCCGCGGTTCGGGCGATGTCGCGGATGGCCT
>DATBFW010000170.1:0-25373 GCA_036558285.1 Mycobacteriales bacterium
CGGTCCCCGGCGGAGCGGCGCGGCTCCCGTCCGGCCGCGCGCCCGAAGGCGGTGCGGCGACGGACTGCCGTGTCGCCCTCCGGTGGGGGAGGGCGGCACGGCCTCGACGGTCGTCTCGCCCCGCGGGACGGCACGGCTCCCGTTCGACCGCGCGCCCTACGGCGACGCGGTTCCGGACGGCCGTGTCGCCCGGCGGAGCGGCACGGCGTGGGGACCACCGTGCCGGCCGGCGTGCACCCGCCGGCGGCACGGTGCCCGCCCGCAACCGTGCGCACCCGGCACGATTCCCCAAGCGCTTACCAAGCGGTGTTGTCGAGCGGTTACGCTGGACGCGTGTTCGGGCTGAACAACGCGCTGCTGTCCCTTCTCTCGCTCGCCATCGTGGTGGTCCAGGGATGGGCACTGATCGACTGCGTCATGCGGCCGAGCAAGGCGTTCGAGGCGGCGGGCAAGCTGACCAAGCCGGCCTGGCTCGCCATCACCGCGATCGCCCTGGTCGTCGGCCTTCTCTTCGGTCCCCTCGGCATCCTCGGCCTGGCCGGGATCGTGGCCTCGATCGTCTACCTCGTCGACGTCCGCCCGGCCGTCCGCCAGATCCAGGGCGGCGGCGACCGCTGGTGAGACCAGCGCTGGCACAGCAGCGCTGGTAGGAGTGGGACGGGGTGCTGGCGTGCCCTACCGCGTCGCGTACCGGCTGAGCTCCGTCGGGTCGATCAGGTCCGACGGCCGCAGCCGGAACAGCTCCGCGTGCAGCCCCCAGTATTTGTCGGTGCGCCCGACGTAGGCCATCCCGAGCCGGCGGGCGACCTGGCTGGAGCGGTCGTTGCCCGGCCGGACGATCGCGAACACCTCGTCGATCCCGGTTTCGAACGCCCGCTTCGCCGCCGCCCGGCCGATCTCCGTCGCGTAGCCGCGTCCCCACACCTCGGGGTGCAGGTGCCAGCCGACCTCGACGTCCTCCTCGTCCGGCGGCAGCGGCCGGAGCAGCACGCTGCCTATCGGCCGGCCTGGCTGCGCCAGCTCCTCGACCGCCCAGACCCCGTACGTCGGGTCGTCGGTCGGCTGGGCCCACCGCTCGATCCGGATCCTGATCTCCGCCGGCTCCATCGGAGCGCCGATCCACTGGGCGACCTCTGGTCGGGAGTACACGTCGTACGCCGCGGCGAGATCCGACTCGTCGAGCGTCCAGGGACGCGCGAGGAGCCGTTCGGTGACGAACACGGGGTCCACGAGTATGACCGTAGTCGGAACTGGCGCCGTCGCACAGCCATCACACCTGACGTTCATCTTCCCGGGCGTTGTGCCGAACGGCCGCGGCGCCTTGCCAGCCGAACGGGCGCCGTCGCGCGCGCGCCGAACGGGTGCCCGGATCAGCCCGTACGGACCAGTTCGGCGAGCGCTCGGTCGCCGGTGACCTCGACCTTGCGGCGCCGGGTGCGGCCCGGCTCGGCCGGGTCGAGCGGCAGCCGGCCCCACAGCACGAGGTAGAGGTCGGCGGCCGGGCCGGCGATGCGGGCGTCGATGCGCCGGGGCCGGCGCTCCGGCCGGGTCGCGGTGACCCGGCCCGGTTCCAGCGAGACGAGCCAGGTGTCGCCGGTGTCGGTGCACTCGACCAGCACGTCGCCGCGCGCCGAGGCGAGCGGCTCGTCGCCGGCGCGCAGCTGCAGCATGCTCTCCACGACCTCGCCGACCCCGTCCGCGGCGAGCGCCGCGTCGAACCCGCCGGCCTTGGCGTACGCGGCCAGCTCGGCGTCGAACCGGTGCACGGTCGTGTCGTGGGCCATCCGCCGCGGCCAGAAGTCGTCCAGGTGCGGCTCGGCGTCGGTGAAGACCTGCAGCAGCTTCTCCAGTCCCTCGGCATACCAGCCGAGCATCTTGCTGTCGTCCGCCGGCGGCCGGGCCGCCAGCGCGGGCGGTTCCACGGTCCCGTCGAGCACTCCGGCGGTCGCCGTGCGGTGCACCCGGCCCACGTGCGCGATCAGCCGGCGCACGGTCCATCCCGGGCAGGTGGGGACGTCGTCATCCGGGTCGGCCGCCTGGGCGGCGGTGGCGAACGCGGCGCCCTCGCGCCGCAACGCCGCCACCCACCAGTCGCGCCGTTCCCGGGCCTCAGTGGTGGTGGGCTGGTCCGCCGTCTCGCTCACCCCCTGCGTCTCGGCGATCACGCACGGAATCGTTCCACCGACTTCGGGCATGAGTCACGTTCACAGTGCATTCCTCCCCCGATCGTGTCGCGGTAATCACTGAGAGAACACCGACGACCACCGGAGCGTGACCTCTCCGAGACGCCAGCGAGACCGGCCACCGACCACCGGCCAGCCCTGTGCGGCCAGCTGCTCGACCGCGGCGGACCAGCGTTGTCGCGGCCCGAAAGTCTGGTACGGCGCGCCGACCGCCCAGGCCCGGTCGAACGCCTGCAGCAGCCCGTGCACCGGCTCGCCCGCGACGTTGTGGTGGATCAGCGCCTTCGGCAGACGTTCGGCCAGGTCGCTCGGCCGCTGCAGGTCGGCGACCCGGGCCGCGAGGGTGATCGTCAGCGGGCCGCTCGCGTCCAGCGCGACCCAGCAGGCCCGGCGGCCGAGCTCGTCGCAGGTGCCCTCGACCAGCAGGCCGCCCGGACCGAGCCGGCCGCAGATCTCCGTCCAGGCATTGGCCGCGGCCGCCTCGTCGTACTGGCGGAGCACGTTGAGCGCCCGCACCAGCACCGGGCGCCGGCCGGCCAGCTCGAAGCCGCCGCGGGCGAACTCCAGCCGCGGCGGGTCGGCGCTGGCCTCGGCCGCGGCGACCCGATCCGGGTCGATCTCCAGCCCGAGCACCCGGACGTCCCTGCGCACGTCGGCGAGGCGGGCGGCCAGCTCGACCGTGGTCACCGGGCTGGTCCCGAAGCCGAGGTCGACGACCAGCGGGTCGACCGCGTCCCGCAACCGGGCCGACTGGGTCCCGACGATCCAGCGGTCCACCCGGCGCAGCCGGTTCGGCGCGGTGGTGCCGCGCGTCGGTAGGCCGAGCGCGCGAGCCCGCCCGGCGGCGAGCCGCGGCGGCTTCCGCACGGCGCAGGATCCTAGGAGACGCCGGCGCCTCGGCGGGCGGTGTGCCGCGCACCCGTAGGGTTGGCGGGATGGACGTGCGATCCGGGGTGCCGCTCGCCGAGCTGACCACCCTGCGGCTGGGCGGCCCGGCCCGCACCCTGGTCGAAGCGGACAGCGCTGCCGAGCTGGTCGAGGCCGTACGGTCCGCTGACCAGCGCGGTGAGCCGATGCTGCTCGTGGGCGGCGGGTCCAACCTCGTCGTCGGCGACGGCGGCTGGCCGGGCACGGTCGTGCTGGTCCGCTCCCGCGGCGTCGCCGTCCGGGCCGACGGCGACACCCGCACGCTGACCGTCGAGGCCGGCGAGTCGTGGGACGACCTCGTCGCCCGCGCGGTCGGCGAGGGCTGGGCCGGGATGGAGGCGCTGTCCGGCATCCCCGGCCTGGTCGGCGCCACCCCGGTGCAGAACGTCGGCGCGTACGGGCAGGAGGTCGCCGAGACGATCACCCGCGTCGACGCGTACGACCGGGAGCTCGGCGTGGTCCGCGAGCTGAGGCCGGCCGAGTGCCGGTTCGGCTACCGGGACTCGCTGTTCAAGCACACCGACCGGTACGTCGTGACCAGAGTCGTGTTCGCGCTGAACGCGAGCGACAAGTCCGGCCCGCTGCGGTACGCGGAGCTGGTCGGCACGGTGGGCGAGGTCGCGCCGCTCGTCGACGTGCGCGAGGCGGTGCTCGACCTGCGCCGCGGCAAGGGCATGGTCGTCGACGCGGCCGACCCCGACACGTGGAGCGCGGGCTCGTTCTTCACCAACCCGGTGCTCGACCCGGCGGCGCTGGCCGCGTTCGAGGCCCGGCTTGCCCCCGGCGCGCCGTACCCGTCCTGGCCGGCGATCGGCGGCCGCAAGCTGTCCGCGGCCTGGTTGATCGACCGGGCCGGCTTCGTCAAGGGCTACGGCGCCGGAGCGGTGCGCATCTCCACCAAGCACACGCTCGCGCTGACCCACCGCGGTGGCGGCCGGGCCGGCGACCTGGTCGCGCTGGCCCGCGAGGTCCGCGACGGCGTGGCGATGCGGTTCGGCGTCGAGCTGCGGCCGGAGCCGCGGCTGGTCGGCGTGGCCCTGTGACAGCTGTCCCCGCCGACCAGCGCGAGCCGGGCGGCCTGGTCGGCTGGGTGCTCGACGTCATCGAGGCGCTCGGCGCGGCCGGCGTCGGCCTGCTCGTCGCGCTGGAGAGCGTGTTCCCGCCGATCCCCAGCGAGGTGGTGCTGCCGCTGGCCGGCTTCCTGGCCGGGCAGGGCCGGATGGGCTTCGCCGCAGTGGTCGCGTTCGCGACCGCCGGCTCGCTGCTCGGCGCCCTGGTGCTCTACCGGCTCGGCGCCGTGCTGGGCACCGACCGGCTGGAGCGGCTGGCCGACCGGCTCCCGCTGATGGACGCACGGGACGTGCGGCGGGCGGATGCCTGGATGGCCCGGCACGGCAGCTGGGCGGTGCTGCTCGGCCGGATGGTGCCCGGCGTCCGCAGTCTCGTGTCGATCCCGGCCGGCGTGCAGCGGATGCCGCTGTGGCGCTTCGCCCTGCTGACGACGGTCGGCAGCGCGGTCTGGAACGTGCTGTTCGTCGGGCTCGGGTTCCTGCTCGGCGAGGAGTGGGAGCGGGTCGGCGGGTACGGCGACCTGCTCACCTACCTGGTCGTCGGCGCCGGCGCACTGGCGGTCGGCGTGCTCGCCGGCCGCCGGGTCCGCCGCCACCGCGCCGGCCTGGACCCGGTCAGCGGGGAGCCGCGCCGGCGGTAGTACCCCGCCCAGGTGACTCGGATCTTCCTCGGACTGGGTCGGGCAGGTTTCGGGCAAGCCGACTGTTGGGCCTTTCTGGGCGGCGTGCGCCCGGGAGGCCCGGGATCTGCGGAGGTGGCTGTGCCGGTGGGTCGTGCGGTGGTTCCGTTCTCGCTCTCCCGCCCGCGCCGGGTGGCGACGCTGTCGGTGCACACCTCGCCGCTGGACCAGCCGGGGACCGGCGACGCCGGCGGCATGAACGTCTACGTGCTCGAGGTGTCCCGGCGGCTGGCCGAGATGGGCGTCGAGGTGGACGTGTTCACCCGGGCCACCTCGAGCGCGCAGCCGCCTGTCGTCGAGCTGAGCCCGGGCGTTCAGGTCAGGCACGTGGTCGCCGGCCCGTACGCGGGACTGGACAAGGCCGACCTGCCGGCCCAGCTGTGCGCGTTCACCTCCGAGGTGCTGCGGGTCGAGGCCGCCCGCGAGCCCGGCTGGTACGACCTGGTGCACTCGCACTACTGGCTGTCCGGCCAGGTCGGCCGGTTGGCGCGGGCGCGCTGGGCGGTGCCGCTGGTGCACTCCGCGCACACCCTGGCCAAGGTCAAGAACGCCTCGCTGGCCGAGGGTGACCGGCCGGAGCCGCTGGCCCGGCTCGTCGGCGAGGACCGGATCGCGGCCGAGGCCGACCGGCTGGTCGCCTCCACCGCGGACGAGGCCCACCAGCTGCGCAGCCTGTACGGAGCCCGGGACGAGCAGGTCGTCACCGTCCCGCCGGGCGTCGACCTCGAGCTGTTCCGGATGGCCGACGCGTCGGCCGCGCGGACCCGGCTGGGGGTGCCCCCGGACGCCGTGCTGCTGCTGTTCGTCGGGCGCATCCAGCCGCTCAAGGCGCCCGACCTGCTGCTGCGGGCCGTCCCGCCGCTGCTCGAGCGGATGCCGGAGCTCCGACACCGGCTGCAGGTCGCGATCGTCGGTGGCCCGAGCGGGACCGGGCTCGACCGTCCCGAGTCGCTGCACAAGCTGGCCGCCGCGCTGGGCATCACCGACCTGGTCCGGTTCGAGCCGCCGGCCCGGGCCGACCGGCTGGCCGACTGGTACCGGGCTGCCGACGTCACGGTCGTCCCCAGCCACACCGAGTCGTTCGGGCTCGTCGCGCTGGAGTCGCAGGCCTGCGGGACACCGGTCGTCGCCGCCGCGGTGGGCGGGCTCACCACCGCGGTCCGGGACGGGGAGTCCGGGCTGCTGGTCGACTCGCACCGGCCGGCCGACTTCGCCGCCGCACTCGACCGGCTGGTGACCGCCCCCGGGCTCCGGTCCCGGATGGCCGGCGCGGCCCGCCGGCACGCCGAGCGGTTCTCCTGGCAACGCACCGCCGAGGGGCTGCTGGTCGCCTATCGTGGCGCGCTGGCCGACCGGGGGAGTCCGCCGCTCGCGACGGCCGTGGGGGGATCATGACGCGCGCCGAGCTCGACGAGGTCATCCGCACCACGCTGACCGACCGGGAGCTGGAGTTCGAGCGCACCGGCGAGGGGTCCTACCTCGTCTCGCTGCCCGGTACGCACCGGCTGGCCACGCCGTGCTGGCTCGTCGTCGGCGATCACGCCCTCCTGGTCGAGGCGTTCGTGATGCGGCACGCCGACGAAAATCAAGCGGAGCTGTACGACTTCCTTCTCCAGCGCAACAGCCGGATGTACGGGGTGGCCTGGTCGCTCGACCGGGACGGCGACGTCTACCTGGTCGGCCGGCTGCCGCTGGCCGCGGTCACCCCGGACGAGATCGACCGGCTGCTCGGTGCTGTGCTGACGTACGCGGACGAGAACTTCGACACGATGCTCAAGCTCGGCTTCGGCGACTCGATCAAGCGCGAGTGGGCCTGGCGGGTCAAGCGCGGCGAGTCGCTGGCCAACCTCCGCGCGTTCGCCCGGTTCGCCGATCCCGACGCGCGATGACCTAGGCTGCCGGCGTGCCGACCTGGGTGGCGTTGCTGCGCGCGGTGAACCTCGGCTCGCACAACAAGGTCTCGATGCCCAAGCTCAGGGACGCGCTCGCGGCCGAGGGGTTCGCCGCCGTCAAGACCTACGTCAACAGCGGCAACATCGTGCTCGACTCCACGCTGCGGTCGCCGGCCAAGGTCGGCCAGGCCGTGCACGACGTGATCCTCGACCACTTCGGCGTCGACACCCCGGTGATGATGCGCACCGGCCGGCAGCTGACCGAGGTGCTGGACTGGAATCCGTTCCCGGACGCGGCGACCGAGCGGCCGAACCTGGTCTGGGTGCTGCACCTGTCCGGCGAGCCGGAGGCCGAGCGGGTGGAGACCTTCCTGGCCGGCGACTACGGGCCGGTCCAGGTCGCGCACCGGGGCGAGGAGGTCGTCGTCGACTGGCGCGACCGGTCCGGCCGGCCCACGGTCGACCGGGCATTGAAGAAGCTCGGCGTGGACGCGACCGCCCGCAACTGGCGCACCCTCACCGCACTTGTCGAGATGACCCGGTCCTAGGCTGAAGCCGTGACGGCGACCCTGGTGCTGCTGCGGCACGGCGAGAGCGAGTGGAACGCGAAGAACCTGTTCACCGGCTGGGTGGACGTCGGCCTGTCGGACAAGGGCCTGGCCGAGGCGTCCCGCGCCGGCGAGCTGCTCCGCGACGCCGGGCTGCGACCGGACGTCGTGCACACCTCGCTGCTGCGCCGGGCGATCCGCACCGCCGAGCTGGCCCTGGACACCGCGGACCTCGGCTGGCTGCCGGTGCGCCGGTCCTGGCGGCTCAACGAGCGGCACTACGGCGCGCTGCAGGGCCTGGACAAGTCCGCGACCCGGGAGAAGTACGGCGACGAGCAGTTCATGCGCTGGCGCCGGTCGTACGACGAGCCGCCGCCGCCGCTGGACGACGACAGCGAGTGGTCCCAGGCCGGCGATCCGCGCTACGCGGACCTGCTGGAGACGCTGCCGCGGACCGAGTGCCTGGCCGACGTGGTGCACCGGATGTTGCCGTACTGGTACGACGCGCTGGTGCCGGACCTGCGGCTCGGCCGGGTCGTGCTGGTCGCCGCGCACGGCAACTCGCTGCGGGCGCTGGTCAAGCACCTCGACGGTCTGTCCGACGAGGAGGTGGTCGGGCTGAACATCCCCACCGGGATCCCGCTGCGGTACGACCTCGACGACCGGATGGCTCCGACGAAGGCCGGCGGTGACTACCTCGACCCCGAGGCCGCCGCCGAGTCCATCGAGGCGGTCAAGAACCAGGGCCGCTAGGCCGGTGGCCAACTACGGCGACTGGCAGTTCGTCACGTACCTGGGCGGGCTCCAGGGTGTCCGCCCCGAGCTGCCGATGGCCTGGGCCGATCTGGAGCGGCGGGCCGAGCAGACGCTCACGCCCGAGCTGTGGTCGTACGTGGCCGGCGGTGCCGGCGACGAGCGCACCCAGCGGATCAACGTCGAGGCGTTCGACTGGTGGGGGCTGATGCCACGGATGCTGGTCGGCGCGGCGCAGCGGGACCTGTCGGTGGACCTGTTCGGTCGCCGGCTGCCGACGCCGCTGCTGATGGCGCCGGTCGGGGTGATCGCGCTGTGCGACCCGGACGGCCACGGCGACCTGGCCACCGCCCGGGCGGCCGCGGCGACCGGCGTGCCGATGGTCGCCTCGACGCTCATGCAGGATCCGATGGAGGACGTGGCCGCGGCGCTCGGCGACACCCCCGGCTACTTCCAGCTCTACCCGCCCGACGACCGGGAGCTGACCGAGAGCTTCGTGCACCGGGCCGAGGCCGCCGGCTACGCCGGGATCGTCGTCACGCTCGACACGCTGACCCTCGGCTGGCGGCCGCGCGACCTGACGCTGGCGAGCTTCCCGCAGCTGCGCGGGCTGTGCCTGGCGAACTACTTCACCGACCCGGTGTTCCGGTCCAAGCTGGCGGCGCCGCCGGAGGCCGACCCGCAGGCGGCCACCGGGCTGTGGGCGTCGCTGTTCGGCACCCCGGCGTTGACCTGGGCCGATCTGGACTGGCTGCGGTCGCTGACCCGGCTGCCGCTGCTGCTCAAGGGCATCTGCGCGCCGGAGGACGCCCGCCGGGCCGTCGACGCCGGGATGGACGGGATCTACTGCTCCAACCACGGCGGCCGGCAGGCGAACGGCGGGCTCCCGGCACTGGACTGCCTGCCCGGGGTGGTCGAGGCGGCCGGCGACGTCCCGGTCTGGTTCGACTCCGGCGTCCGCGGCGGCGCGCACGTGGTCAAGGCGCTGGCTCTCGGGGCGACCGCGGTCGGCATCGGCCGGCCGTACGCGTACGGGCTGGCAGTGGGCGGGCAGCCCGGCATCGAGCACGTGCTGCGCTGCCTGCTCGCCGAGACCGACCTGATCATGGCCGTCGACGGCTACCCGCGGATCGCCGACCTGACCCCGGACGCGCTGCGCCGGGTGGGGCGATAGGGACGCGTCAGACGCCCAGCGCGGTCTCGGTGGCGCCGTTGTTGATCGCCGCCGGCAGCGGTGCCGGTTCGCCGGTGACCAGGAAGATCACCTGGCGGGCGACCGAGACCGCGTGGTCGGCGTACCGCTCGTAGTAGCGGCCGATCAGCGTGATGTCGATGGCCGGCTCCATACCGTGGGTCCACTCGCCGGACAGCAGGTGCGCGAACAGCCGCCGGTGCAGCGCGTCCATCGCGTCGTCCTCGCGCTCCAGCTGCTCGGCCAGCGAGATGTCCTGACCCTCGAGCACCTGCCGGGTCTTCTCCACGATCGAGAGCGCGACCTGGCCCATCTCCCGGATGGTGCCGCGCATCTCGTCCGGCACGGCCGAGGCCGGGTAGCGCATCCGGGCCACCTTGGCGATGTGCAGAGCGAGGTCGCCCATCCGCTCGAGGTCGGCCACCGCCTTGAGGCTGGTGATCACCGTGCGGAGGTCGATCGCGACCGGCTGCTGTCGGGCCAGCAGGTCGAGCGCCCGTGCGTCCAGGTCGTCGCGCAGCCGGTCCACCTCGGCGTCCGCGGAGATCACCTTCTCGGCCAGCGAGAGGTCGGCGTCGAGCAGCGCCGACGTCGCGTCGTCCATGGCGACGGCCACCGCCTCGCTCATGTCGACGAGCATGCGACCGATCTGGTCGAGCTCCCCGTGGAACGTCTCGCGCACCAGCACACCTCCCCAAGGGTTCCTTTTGCGGAGCCTAGTCCCGGCAGGGTTACCCGGCCCGTCTGCCGGTGAACCCTGCTCATACGCTGGGTGAACTCCTGGCCGGAGGGCCCGGGACCGCCGCGGTGAGCTGCCGGCCCGACGCCCCCTCGACCGTACGATCGGTGACGTGCAGATCGTGGCGATCGCCGCCGCCCTCGTGGTCGGGGCGGTTGTCGGCGTCCTCGTCGCGTTCCTGCTGATCCGACGGCGCGCCACCGTTCCGCCCGCGGCGCCGGCCCCGGCGCCGGCCCCGGTGCCGGACTCCGCCCCGCCGATGCTGGCCCGCCGGGTGCTCGAGGTGATGCACAGCGCGGCGGTCGTCCTCGACCCGGCTGACGAGGTGGTGCTGGCCAACCCGGCCGCCCGGAAGATGGGTGTGGTCCGCGGCGGCCGGGTGGTCATCGAGGACCTGCGCCGGCTGGCCCGGGCCGCCCGGCGCGACGGCGAGGCCAGGCACACGGTCGTCGACACCCGCGGCCGGCTCGGCCGCGAGCCGATCGCCGTCAGCGCCCGCGTCGCGCCGCTGCTGGACAGCGGCTACGTGGCGCTGCTGCTCGACGACGTCACCGAGGGCCGCCGGCTGGAGGCGGTTCGCCGGGACTTCGTCGCCAACGTCTCGCACGAGCTGAAGACGCCGGTCGGCGCGTTGACCCTGCTGGCCGAGGCGGTACAGGACGCGGCCGACGACCCGGAGGCGATCCGCCGGTTCGCCGGCCGGATGCAGCACGAGGGCACCCGGCTCGGCCGGCTGGTGGCCGAGCTGATCGAGCTGTCCCGGCTGCAGGGCGCCGAGCCGCTGCCGTCGCCCGCGGTGGTCGACGTGGACGAGATCGTCGCCGAGGCGGTCGACCGCACCCGGCTGGCCGCCGAGTCGGCCGGGATCACGGTGGTGTCCGGCGGCCAGGGCCGGCTGTGCGTGCGGGGCAACGAGGCCCAGCTGGTGACCGCGCTGGCCAACCTCGTCGACAACGCCATCGCGTACAGCCCGGAGGGCACCAGGGTGGCGGTCGGCACCCGGCGCCGGGACGGGTACGTCGAGATCTCGGTCAGCGACCAGGGCATCGGCATCGCGGAACGCGATCTGGAGCGCGTCTTCGAGCGGTTCTACCGGTCCGACCCGGCCCGGTCCCGGGCCACCGGCGGCACCGGCCTCGGCCTGGCCATCGTCAAGCACATCGCCACCAACCACGGCGGCGGGGTGAGCGTGTGGAGCGTCGAAGGCTCGGGCTCCACGTTCACCCTGCGGCTGCCCGTTGCCGGTTCAGATGTCGACCGGCAGCCGGACGATGACGACGAGGCGGCGTCGGTGCCCGCCGAGACCGTACGGGCCGGTGCGCCCGACAAGAGAGGAACCCTGTGACCCGCGTGCTCGTGGTGGAGGACGAGGAATCGTTCTCTGACGCGCTGTCGTACATGCTTCGCCGGGAGGGCTTCGAGGTGGCCGTGGCCGGGACCGGCCCGGATGCGCTGAGCGAGTTCGACCGATCCGGCGCTGACCTGGTGCTGCTCGACCTCATGCTGCCCGGGCTGTCCGGCACCGAGGTGTGCCGGACGCTGCGGCAGCGCTCGAGCGTGCCGGTGATCATGCTGACGGCGAGGGACAGCGAGATCGACAAGGTGGTCGGGCTCGAGCTCGGCGCCGACGACTACGTGACCAAGCCGTTCTCGTCCCGCGAACTGGTGGCCCGGATCCGGGCCGTGCTGCGCCGGCGCGGCGGCGAGACGACCGAGGAGTCGGCGGCCGCGGCGCTGGAGGCCGGCCCGGTCCGGATGGACGTGGAGCGGCACGTGGTCACCGTCGACGGCGGGACCGTGCCCATGCCGCTCAAGGAGTTCGACCTGCTCGAGCTCCTGCTGCGCAACGCCGGCCGGGTGCTCACCCGCGGGCAGCTCATCGACCGGGTCTGGGGCTCGGACTACGTCGGCGACACGAAGACCCTGGACGTGCACGTGAAGCGGCTGCGGGCGAAGATCGAGCCCGATCCGGCCAACCCGCGCCACCTCGTGACCGTGCGCGGCCTCGGCTACAAGTTCGAGACCTGACCGGGCTCGTACTCGTCGTGCCGGCGTAGCCAGTCCATCCCTGGACCCTCGTCCTCCTGCCGGCCGAGCGCGGTCAGGTCCAGCCAGTTGTAGGTGTTCAGCAGGATGTCGAGGCCGCGCTCGTAGGAGGAGTAGGTCCGCAGGATCCGGTCGCCGTCGCGCAGGAACGCCGACATCCCCGGCATCTCTCCGGACCAGCCCTGCCAGCCCTCGTCCTGGCTGCGGTCGCGGAAGTTGTAGTCGGTGCGGCCCCGCGCCGGGTCGATCGTGACCCCGAAGTCGCCGTTGAACTCGCTGCCGTACGACGAGTACCAGGGCAGGTCCCAGCCCATCCGCTTCCGGTATGCGGCGAGTTTCTCGTACGGGGCCACGGACACCAGCGCGAGGCTGGTGTTCCGCGCGTGCAGGTGCACGACGGGGCTGATGTTGTCCGCGACGAACGAGCAGGACGGGCAGCCCGCGTCCCAGTCCGGCTCGAACATGAAGTGGTAGACGATCAGCTGCCGGCGCCCCTCGAACAGGTCGGCGAGACCTACCTCGCCGTCCGGCCCGGTGAACCGGTAGTCCTCGGTGACCTCGGTCATCGGGAGCTGCCGCCGCTGCGCGGACAGCGCGTCCCGGGCCCGGGTGAATTCCTTCTCCTTGGCCAGCAGGTCGAGGCGGGCCGCCCGCCACTCCTCTGCCGACACGATCTCCGGCTGCGTACCCATGCCCGACCCTAGCTCTGCCCGGCCGGTCGGCTCACTCCGTTTCGCCGGCGGGGTGCGGGGCGATGAGGCCGGTGCCGACCCGGGCCGCGCAGAGCGCCGACAGCTGCTCGTACGCGGGCTCGCCGAGCAGCGCGACGAGCTCCGGCCGGTACGAGACGTAGAGGCGTTCACCGCCGGCATGCGCGTCCGGCGACGACGTGCACCACCAGTGCAGGTCGTGCCCGCCCTCGCCCCAGGACCGGCGGTCGAACTCGGTGACCGTGGACACCAGCACCTTGGTGCCGTCCGGGCGCTCGACCCAGTCCTGCTCGCGGCGGATCGGAAGCTGCCAGCAGACGTCCGGCTTGGTCTCCAGCGGGTGCCGGCCGGTGCGCAATGCCAGCGCGTGCAGCGCGCAGCCCTCGCCACCGGCGAACCCGGGCCGGTTGAGGAACAGGCAGGCGCCGTCGACGGTCCGGGTCCGCCGACGCCGGTCGTCGTCGCCGACGCTGTCCCGCACGGTGATCCCGCGCTTGGTGCCGATCTTGTGGAACTGCCAGTCGGCCGGGGTCAGCTCCTTCGAGGCGCGGTTGACCCGCTTCTCGTCGGCGGTGTCGGAGAAGAACGCGCCGTGCGAGCAGCAGCCGTCGTCCGGGCGATCGGCGTCGATGCCGCGGCAGCCGCGGCCGAAGATGCACGTCCAGCGCGAGCACAGCCAGGTCAGGTCGGCCCGGATGACGTGCTCCGCGTCGGCGGGATCCGCGAACTCCACCCACTCCCGGACGAAGTCGAGCCCGACCTCGCGCGACACCGCCACCGTCACGCCGGTCACGCTACGCCACGCGATTTGCCCTGCGGGCGCCGGAAGCGTTCTCATTCCCCTTTCGTGGCCGAGCCGGGTTGGGGAGGGCGGGATGGGACGTCACTCGCGCGGGTCCGGTGAGGCACCCGCGCCGCTTCCGGACCCACCCTCCCGCCACCCGTACGCACCGCGCTCCGCCGAGGACAGCGGCGACTGGGACCGCAGGACGTACCGGGTCGTCGACGTCGGGCTGCCGTCCGGTGCGCCGGAGCCGCCCCGGTACGGGGGCCAGGCATCGCGGGGCGTCGCTTCGCGGGCCGGTGATCCGCGTGCGGTGCCGGACCCGCCCGGGCCGTCCGGCCTCCGCGCGCCGGACGGGTTCGGACCCGAGCGCGGCGAGCCGCGCTTCGGCGCGACCCGGTCCGATCTCGCGGAGTCCCTGCCCAGCGCGCCGACCAGCGGGTCCCGGTTCGGCGCGCGCCGCGAGGTTGCCGGCGAGCCCTTCCGCGCTCCGACCACCGGTCCGGCCGGGCCCTCGTTCGGCGGCGGCGAGCCGCGCTTCGGCGCGACCCGGGCGGATCTGGCCGACCCGCGCTCGGGCGGGTCGCCTGTGGACACCGGCGAGGCCCGACTGCGCGCACCCGTCGCGGAGCCGGCCTCGCCGCGCTTCGGCGGTTCGCGGTTCGGCCCGGACGAGTCCCGGCTGGCGCCGCCCGCTCCGGGTCCGCCGCCGGTCCGGTCCGAGCCTCGATTCGGCGCGACCCGCGCCGACCTGCTCGACGCCCGGCTCACCCGAGGCGACGGTCCGGCCGACCCCCGCGTCGACCTGGCCGAGCCGCGCCCCGGTCGCCGGGACGACCCGGATCCGCGGTTCGGCGCGACCCGCGCCGACCTGAGCGAGCCGCGACCCCGTCCCCGGGACGACGCCGGGTCGCGCTTCGGGGCGACGCGGGTCGACTTGGGTCAGCCGCGTTCCGGTTCGCGGGAGGACCCGGACCCGGGATCCGGGTGGACGCGGGTCGACTTGGGTGAGGCGCGTTCCGGTTCGCGGGAGGACCCGGACTCGGGATCCGGGTGGACGCGGGTCGACCTGGGCGGTCCGCGCCTGGGCCGGCGGGACGACGGCGAGCCGCGGTTCGGGACGACGAGGGTGGATCTCGCCGAGTCGGTGGGATCGACCGCGCTGGCGCCGCGCCCGGCCGCCGACCCGGACGAGGTCACCGACACCGGCGCCCGCCGCGCCCGCTCGGCGTTCCGCCTCGCCGGCGAGGACGACGAGGACGAGGACGAGCACGACGAGGACGCGGACGACCACGACGAGCCCGAGCACGAGCCGGCGCTGCTCCTGCAGTGGGGCATCTTCCTCGCCCAGACGCTGACCGGCGCGGTCGCCGGCCTCGGCATCTGGCTCGGCTTCTACCGGCTCTGGTCGACCTGGCCGTTCTACGCCGTGCCCGCGGTCGGCGTCGCCGCGATCGCCATGCTGGTGCTCGCCCGCGCCCTGCGCCGCAGGCACGGCCGCGACCTCGACCTGCTCACCGCGGTCGTCACGGCCTGCGTCATCACCGTGCTGACCGTGCTGCCGGCCGCGTTCACCCTGCAGGGACTGACGCAGTAGGCGCCCGCCTACATTGGACCGGTGAACTCACGACCGGTGACCGTGCCGCGGGCCAAGGTCGGCCTGTCGACGGCCTCGGTCTACCCGGAGTCGACCGCGGCCGCCTTCGAGCTCGCCGCCCGCCTCGGCTACGACGGCGTCGAGATCATGGTCTGGACCGACCCGGTCAGCCAGGACCCGGAGGCGCTGCTGCGGCTGTCCGACCACTACGCGGTGCCGATCCTCGCCGTGCACGCGCCCTGCCTGCTGATCACCCAGCGGGTCTGGGGCACCGAGCCGTGGATCAAGCTGGAACGCGCCCGGGCAGCGGCGGAGAAGCTGCGGGCGCCGACCGTGGTCGTGCACCCGCCGTTCCGCTGGCAGCGCGACTACGCCCGCGGCTTCCGGCAGGGCATCGAGCGGCTGGCCGAGGAGACCGACATCCGGTTCGCGGTGGAGAACATGTTCCCGCTGCGGGTGCGGGGCCGGGAGGTCTCGGCGTACGCGCCGGACTGGGACCCGACCGTCGAGCCGCACCGGGCCTACACGCTCGACCTCAGCCACACCGCGGTCAGCCAGAGCGAGCCGCTGGAGCTGGCCGCGGTGATGGGCCGCCGGCTCGCGCACGTGCACATCGCCGACGGCACCGGCGTGGCCAAGGACGAGCACCTGGTGCCCGGCCGCGGCGGCCAGCCGTGCGGCGAGCTGCTGGAGCGGCTGGCGAGGGACGGGTTCGCCGGCTCGGTCGTGGTCGAGGTGAACACCCGCCGGGCCGCGGACCGGGCCGAGCGGGAGGCCGACCTGGCCGAGGCGCTGGCCTTCACCCGGCTGCACCTGGTCGCGACCGCGACGCCCGTAGGCTGACCGCATGCGCTCGCTGATCCTGGCCGCGTCGCGGAACGCCACGGTCGAGCATCTGATCGAGACCGCGCCGCTGACCCGCAACGTGGTGCACCGGTTCGTGCCCGGCCCGACGGAGGACGACGCGGTCGCCGCGACCCGGCGGCTGGTCGCCGACGGGCTGACCGTGAGCCTCGACCGCCTCGGCGAGGACACCACCGACCCGGAGCACGCGGCCGCCGCGGCGAAGGCGTACCTGTCGGTGCTCGACCGGCTCGCCGCCGAGGGGCTCACGCCCGAGACCGAGGTCAGCCTCAAGCTGTCGGCGGTCGGCCAGGCGCTGCCCGGGGACGGCGAGCGGATCGCGCTCGAGCACGCGCACCTGGTCTGCGCGGCCGCCGAGCGGGCCGGCACCGTCGTCACGCTCGACATGGAGGACCACACCACGTCCGACTCGACGCTGCGGATCCTGGCCGAGGTACGCAAGGACTTCCCGGCCACCGGCGCCGTGCTGCAGTCCTACCTGCGCCGCTCCGAGGCGGACTGCCGGGACCTGGCGACGGCCGGGTCGCGGGTCCGGCTGTGCAAGGGCGCGTACGAGGAGCCGGAAAGCGTCGCGTACAAGGACCGGGTCGAGGTGGACAAGTCCTACGTCCGCTGCCTGGCGATCCTGATGGCCGGCGCCGGCCGGCCGATGATCGCCACCCACGACCCGAGGCTGATCGCGATAGCCCAGGACCGGGCGGCGGCCAACGACCGCGCGATCGACTCGTACGAGTTCCAGATGCTCTACGGGATCCGGCCGAACGAGCAGCGCCGGCTGGTCGAGCTCGGGCACCCGGTGCGGGTCTACACCCCGTACGGGATGGACTGGTACGGCTACTTCATGCGCCGGCTGGCCGAGCGACCGGCCAACGTGGCGTTCTTCCTGCGCGCGCTGGCGACGCGGTCGTGAGCCGGCTCGCGGTCCTCGGCGCCGGCAAGCTCGGCGAGGCGCTGCTGTCCGGGCTGCTGCGGGCCGGCCGCCCGGTCGAGGAGATGACCGTCGTGGTGCGCCGGGCGGAGCGGGCCAAGGAGCTGGAGGAGCGGTACGGCGTGCGGGCGGTGCCGGCGGCCGAGGCGGCCGGCGCCGACGTGCTGCTGGTGACCGTGAAGCCGCAGGACATCCGGGGCCTGGTCGACGAGCTGGCCCCGCACGTGCAGCGCTCGTCGCTGGTGGTGTCGCTGGCCGCCGGCATCCCGACCACCTTCTACGCGGACCGGCTGGCGCCCGGGGTGCCGGTGGTGCGGGTCATGTCCAACACGCCGGTGCTGGTGGACCAGGCGATGAGCGCGATCTCGGCCGGCGCGCACGCCGAGGAGCGGCACCTCGCGCTGACCGAGCAGCTGCTGCGGCCGGTCGGCAAGGTGGTCCGGGTGCCGGAGTCCCAGCAGGACGCCGTGACCGCGCTGTCCGGCAGCGGCCCGGCCTACTTCTTCTACCTGGTCGAGGCGATGATCGACGCCGGCATCCTGCTCGGCATCCCGCGCGCGGTCGCCGCCGACCTGCTCGTGCAGACCGCGCTGGGGGCGGCGGTGATGCTCCGCGACGCCGGCGAGCACCCGGTCAAGCTGCGGGAGGCGGTCACCTCGCCGGGCGGCACCACCATCAACGCGATCCGCGAGTTGGAGAAGCACGGCGTCCGTGCCGCCCTGCTCGACGCGATCGAGGCCGCCCGCGACCGCTCCGCCGAGCTCGGCCGCCGCTACGAGTAAGCCGCTCGCGAACCTCTCTCCGCCGGCTGCCAGGCGCCGTGCGGCTCATGACCATGCTGGTGCTGGTGCTGGTGCTGGTGCTGGTGCTGGGCGGGCGGGCGGGGGCGCAATTGCGCACCTAGGATGAGCCGGTGAGGCTGCCGCGCAAGTGCGCCACCGCGGCGGTCGCCGTGAGCGCCGTGCTGCTGACCGGGTGCACGGGCGACTCGTCCGGCATCCAGGTCGCCGCGGTCGGGCGGTCGACGGTCAGCGAGGTGGTCGAGGCACCGGCGACCGTGCAGGCGGCGGCGAGCACGACGGTCACCTCGCCGGCCGCCGGGACCGTCGAGTCGGTCCTGGTCCGGGACGGCGAGCGGGTCGTTGCCGGCACGCTGATGTTCACGATCTCCTCGCCGCAGGCCGAGGCCCAGCTGGCGCAGGCCCGCTCGGCGCTGGCCCAGGTCGACTCCGCGGCACCGGGCAGCCCGACACTGCTGACCGGCGGCGCGCAGACCCAGGCCGACACCGCCGCCGAGGGCGCGTTCACCGCCGCCCGCACCGCCGCCGCGGGCATCCCCGACCCGCGGCTCAAGGCGGCCGCGCTGACCCGGATCACGGCGGCCGAGCGGCAATACCAGCTGGCCGCCGCGCAGGCGAGGGCCGCGATCGCGGCGATCAACTCCGGCATCGGCAACCTCAACGCGGCGATCGCGTCGCTCACCGCGGCGCAGCGGGTGCAGGCGCAGACCGCCGTCCAGGTCGCGCAGAACGCGGTCGACGCGCTCGACGTGACCGCGCCGATCGACGGCACCGTGCAGCTCGGCGGCAGCAGCGGCAGCGGGCAGGGCGGCAGCGCCGACCTCGGCGACGTGCTGTCCCAGCTGCCGGCCGACGAGCAACAGCAGGCCACGTCCGCGCTCGGCGGCGGCGCGGTCCCCACCGGCGGTAGCAGCGGCGGCGGGGTGCAGACCACCGGCCCGGTCACCGCCGGCACCCCGGTCAGCGCCGGCACCACGCTGGCCACGATCGTCGACGTGTCCAGCCTGTCGCTGCAGGCCGACGTCGACGAGACCGACGTGTTCCTGGTCAAGCCCGGGGTGAAGGCCGACGCCGAGCTGGATGCCGTCCCCGGCGGGCGCTACCCGGCCACGGTCGCCTCGGTCGGCCTGTCCCCGACCCAGTCCGCCCGCGGCGGCGTGAGCTACCGGGCCAGGCTCACCCTCGCCGGCGGCACCATGCCGGACGGCAGCCGGGCACCGACCCCGCGCCCCGGCATGAGCGCGGTCGCCGACCTCCAGGTCCGCACGGCCAAGGACGCGGTGTCCGTGCCGGCGACCGCGATCGTCCGGGACGGCGACCGGGACGCGGTGTGGGTCGTCGAGGACGCCCGCGCGCACCGCCGGAACGTGACGGTCGGCACCCAGGGCGAGGACCAGGTCGCGGTCACCGCGGGGCTGCGGGTCGGCGAGCAGGTCGTGGTCCGCGGGGTGGACCAGGTCCGGGAGGGGCAGGAGCTGTCCTGACCGGCACCGAGCGCCCGCCCGCGCTGGAGGCGGTCGACGTCACCCGCACGTACGAGCTGGGCGACAGCACCGTGCAGGCGCTGCGCGGGGTGTCGGTCCGGGTCGAGGCGGGCGACTACCTCGCGGTGGTCGGGCCGTCCGGCTCCGGCAAATCCACCCTCATGCACCTGCTCGGCGCGCTGGACCGGCCGACCGGCGGGACGCTGCGGGTCGGCGGCCGGGACGTCGCCGGGCTCGACAAGGACGAGCTGGCCCGGATCCGGAACGAGACGATCGGCTTCGTCTTCCAGTCCTTCCAGCTGCTGCCGCGGACCAGCGCGGTGGACAACGTGGCGATGCCGCTGGTCTATCGGGGCGTGCGGCGGTCCGAGCGGCGGCGCCGGGCGGTCGCGGCGCTGGCGGCCGTCGGCATGGGCCATCGCCTCGACCACACCCCCAACCAGCTCTCCGGCGGCGAGCAGCAGCGGGTGGCGATCGCTCGTGCGCTGGTCGGCGACCCGCAGGTGATCCTCGCCGACGAGCCGACCGGCAACCTGGACAGCGTCCGCGGCGGCGAGGTGATGGATCTGCTCGAGGCGCTGAACCGGGACCGCGGCGTCGCCGTCGTCGTCGTCACGCACGACCTGGACATCGCCGCCCGCGCCCACCACCAGCTCCGCATGCGCGACGGCCTGGCCGAGCTGTGGGAGCGCGTACCGGAGGAGCTTGCGCCCGGTGGCCGGTTCGAGGAGCGGACACAGTGAGGCTGGGCGAGGCGTGGCGGGTCGCGGTCACCGCGCTGCGTGCGAACCGGCTGCGCAGCCTGCTCACCATGCTCGGCGTGATCATCGGCGTCGCCGCGGTGGTGATGCTGGTGGCGATCGGCACCGGCGCCAAGCAGTACGTCGAAGGCCAGGTCGAGGGCCTCGGCTCCAACCTCCTGCTCGTCGTCCCGGGCGAGATCACCTTCGGCAGCTCGCCGACCTCGTCCCGGCTCACGCTCGCCGACGTCGACGACATCGGCCGGATCGCCGGCGACCCGCAGCGCGTGGCCGCGACCGTGACCAGCGGCGAGACACTCCGAGCCGGCGAGCAGGAGGTCTTCGCGACCGTGCAGGGGGTGACCGAGACGGTGCCGGAGGTGTTCGTCCGGCCGGTCGCCCGCGGCGACTTCCTCAGCCGGTCCGATGTGGACACCCGGCGCCGGGTCGCGGTGCTCGGCTCGTCCGCGGCCGACAAGCTCTTCCCGGGGCAGGACGCGGTCGGCCGCCAGCTCACCGTCGCCGGCGTGCGGTTCCGGGTGGTGGGCGTGACGGCGAAGACCGGCTCGGGCGGGCTCGCCGGCGCCGACCCGGACCTGACCGTCTACATCCCGATCACCGCCGCCCAGCGGCTGCTCGGCACCAACCGGGTGGACGGGATCGCGGTCAAGGCGCCGGACCGGGACACGATCGGCCAGCTCGGCAACCGGATCGTGGCCGAGCTGGAGAAGCGCTACCCCGGCGAGACGTTCTCCGCGGTGACCCAGGAGCAGATCCTCGGCGTGGTCGGCCGGATCCTCAGCCTGCTCACGCTCGTGCTGGCCGCCATCGCCGGGATCAGCCTGCTCGTCGGCGGGGTCGGGATCACCAACATCATGCTGGTCAGCGTGCGGGAGCGGACCCGGGAGATCGGCCTGCGCAAGGCGGTCGGGGCGCGGCAGCGGGACGTGCTGGTGCAGTTCCTGCTCGAGGCGGTGCT
This sequence comes from Mycobacteriales bacterium, assembly GCA_036558285.1. Taxonomy (GTDB): domain Bacteria; phylum Actinomycetota; class Actinomycetes; order Mycobacteriales; family CADCTP01; genus CADCTP01. The sequence goes on from DATBFW010000170.1 coordinate 20,917, forward strand.
GCTGACCACGCTCGGCGGGCTTATCGGGATCGGCATCGGGGTCGGGGTGGCCGTCGTGGTCGGCCAGTTCACCCCGCTGCCGACCGCCGTGGCCTGGTGGTCGATCGTGCTGGCCTTCGGCGTGTCCGCGGCGGTCGGCGTGTTCTTCGGCGTGGCACCGGCGCGCCGCGCGGGGCGGCTCGACCCGGTGGTCGCGCTGCGCAGCGAATGAGCGCGGGAATCGCACCTGTCACTCCAGTACCGCTACCCTTCACGGAGCACGTGCGTGTCCGTCGTCGCCGGAGGGGAAGCCGGCGCCGCGACACGTGCCGAGGTCTGGTGAGCCATGTCGTCTTCGCAACCACCCGAGCAACCGCTGGCGCAGGTCAAGTTCCTGACCGTGGCCGAGGTGGCCAGCCTGATGCGCGTGTCGAAGATGACGGTCTACCGGTTGGTCCACTCCGGTGAGCTGACCGCGGTCCGGGTCGGCCGGTCCTTCCGGGTGCCGGAGAAGGCCGTCCACGACTACCTCCGCGACGCGTTCATCGAGGCCGGCTGACGCCTGAGCGCGGTTGTCACGTAGGCTCCCGGCATGGGTTCGGTCATCAAGAAGCGCCGCAAGCGCATGGCGAAGAAGAAGCACCGCAAGCTGCTCAAGCGCACGCGGGTGCAGCGCCGCAACAAGAAGTAGACGGCCGGACCATGACCGCCCCGACAACGAGGTCGGACTGGGTCACGTTCCTCTCCGACTATGGCCTCGACGATCACCTGGTCGGTGTCTGTAAGGGCGTCATCGCGCGGATCGCGCCGCACGTGCGCATCATCGACGTCTGCCACCAGGTGCGCCCGCAGGACGTGACCATGGGCGGCGAGATGCTCGCCGAGGCCTGGCCCTACCTGCCGACCGGCGTGCACCTGGCCCTCGTCGACCCGTTCACCGCCACCAGCAACCGGGGCGTCGCCGTGCTGTGCCAGGACGGCTCCGTGGTCGTGTCGCCGGACAACGGGCTCGCCTTCCGGGCCTGGCAGGTCGCCGGCGGCGTGGCCGAGGCGTACGAGCTGGCCGAGCCGCGGCTGTGGGCCGAGACTCCCTCGCGCAGCTTCCGCGGCCGGGACGTGTTCGCCCCGGTCACCGCGCACCTGGCCAGCGGCGTCCCGCTGGCCGAGGTCGGCCCGCGGCTCGACCCCGACTCGCTGGTCGAGGGCCGGATCAGCGAGCCCAAGGTGCACGGTGACCACGTGCACGGCGAGATCCGGATGGTCGACCACTTCGGCAACCTGGCGCTCAACATGCGCCGCAGTGACCTGGAGGCGGCCGGGATCCAGCTCGGCGACCTGGTCGAGCTGCGCTGCGGCGGGCGGACCTCCGAGGTGCCGTTCACGCTCACCTTCGGCGAGGTGCCTGGCGGGCGCACGGTAGTGTGCGAGGACGCGTTCCGGGCGATCACGATCGCGGTGAACGGCGGCCGCGCCGACCGGAAGCTGCGGGCCGCCTCGGGCGAGGCGGTGGTGCTCGGCCGGGTGCACCGGCACCTCGGCCAGGCCGCGACCAAGGTCTCCGTCGTCGACGGCCCACCCAGCTAGCTCAGCCCAGCTCGGCCCGGGGTCGCCGGCGGTACCATTTCCGCTCGCGGACATGAGGGGGAGCCGACCGTGCCACCGTCCGTGGTCCTCGTCACCGGGGTCAGCCGCCATCTGGGCGGGAGGCTCGCCGCGCTGCTGGCCGACGACCCCTCGATCGAGCGGATCATCGGCGTCGACACGGTCCCGCCGCCGCGCGAGCTCCCGCTCGGGCGCACCGAGTTCGTCCGGGCCGACATCCGCAACCCGCTGATCGCCAAGGTGATCGCCACCGCCGCGGTCGACACGGTCGTGCATCTCAACATCACCGCGGTGCCCCGGGCCGCAGGCGGCCGCGCGTCGATGAAGGAGATGAACGTCATCGGCACCATGCAGCTGCTCGCCGCCTGCCAGAAGTCGGCGTCGGTGCGGCAGCTCGTGGTGAAGTCCTCGACCGCGGTCTACGGCTCGTCCTCGCGCGACCCGGCGCTGTTCACCGAGGAGATGGAGCCGCGCTCGCTGCCCCGGTCCGGGTACGCGAAGGACTCCGTCGAGGTCGAGGGCTACGTGCGCGGGTTCGCCCGGCGCCGGCCGGACGTCTCGGTGGGCGTGCTCCGGTTCACCGACGTGATCGGGCCCGGCGCGGACAGCCTGCTGCTGCGCTACCTGCGGCTGCCGGTGGTGCCGACCGTGCTCGGCTTCGACCCACGGGTGCAGCTGCTGCACGCCGACGACGCGCTGGAGGTGCTGCGGCTGGCGACGAGGTCAGGCCGGCCCGGCACGGTCAACGTCGGCGGCGCCGGGGTGCTGCTGCTGTCCCAGATGGTCCGCCGCGCCGGGCGGGTGCCGGTCCCCGTGCCGGCGCCGGTCGTGCGCACCGCCGGCGGCCTCGTACGCCGGGCCGGGCTGCTCGACTTCTCCCGGGAGCAGCTGAGCTTCCTGGAGTTCGGCCGGGTGGTGGACACGACCAGGCTGCGGACCGAGTTCGGCTACACGCCCCGGTACGACACGGTGGCCGCGTTCGACGACGTGGTCCGGCACCGGGGGCTGGCGATGCGGGTGCAGCCGGCCGCGGTCCGCCGGGCCGAGGGCGCCATCCTCGACGCGGTCCGTGCGGCCGCCGCGGCGGGAGCGCGCCGTGGGTGACGCGCGGGTGATCCCGCTGCACGGCGACGGCGACGCCGAGCCGCCGCGGCGGCCGCGCGCGGTAGCGGCGGCGAGCGGTCCCGGCTCCGAGGCGGACCCGCCGGACTGGGAGAGCCGGATCGCCGGTGGCCTCGCCTTCCTGCGCCGCCGGATCACCGGCGACTACGCGGTGGACGAGTTCGGCTTCGACCGCGACCTGACCCTGCACGTGCTCGCCCCGCCGTTCCGCCCGCTGTACGAGAAGTGGTTCCGGGTGGAGGCGTCCGGGTTGCACAACGTGCCGTCCACCGGCGGCGCGCTGGTGGTGGCCAACCACTCCGGGACGCTGCCGCTGGACGCGGTGATGACTGCGCTGGCGCTGCTCGACCACCACCCGGCGCACCGGCACCTGCGGATGCTCGGCGCCGACCTGGTTTTCCGTACCCCCGGCCTTGGCCCGCTGGCCCGCAAGTCCGGGCAGACGCTGGCCTGCAACCCGGACGCCGAGCGGCTGCTCACGATGGGCGAGCTGGTCGGGGTGTGGCCGGAGGGCTTCAAGGGCATCGGCAAGCCGTACGGGGACCGCTACAAGCTGCAGCGGTTCGGCCGGGGCGGGTTCGTCGGGGCGGCGCTGCGGGCGCGGGTGCCGATCATCCCGTGCTCGATCATCGGAGCCGAGGAGATCTACCCGATGATCGGCAACGCGCGGACGCTGGCCCGGGCGCTCGGCCTGCCGTACTTCCCGATCACCCCGACCTGGCCGCTGCTGGGACCGCTGGGGGCGATCCCGCTGCCGTCGAAGTGGTACATCGAGTTCGGCGAGCCGATCGAGACCGGTGCGCTCGACCCGGACGGCGCCGAGGACCCGATGCTCGTGTTCAACCTGACCGACCAGGTCCGGGAGACCATCCAGCAGACCCTCTACCGGCTGCTGCTGCAGCGCCGGTCGGTGTTCCGCTGACGCCGGTCAGGGTTCGGGGGTGCCCTTCGGCCAGCCGTCGGCGGGCTCGGGCAGGCCGAGCAGGGCGACGAGCAGGCGGACCAGCCCGAGGAACATCGAGTCGCGGACCTCGGGGCCGTGCCAGTTGAGGTTGCCGTTGACCTCGAGCGTCACGAACCCGTGCAGGGACGCCCAGCTGTGCAGCATCGCCAACTCGGTGGCCGGGCTGGCGCCGTGCAGCTCGCCGTCGGAGAGCGCCTCCTCCAGCGCCGGCGGGAGGTGGGTCAGTGGCACCGGCCGGCGCGTGCCCTGCTCGTCGGCGTTGCGGGTGAGGCTGCGCAGCGCGTCCATGGCCCGCAGCGCGGCCGCCTTGTCCGGTCCTTCCTGGCTCGCCACCGCGTGCGACTGGTGCCCGCGCTCGAAGCCGGTCAGCGCCGGGCCGAACACGAGCGTGAAGCCCTCCCGGTCGGCCAGCGCCCACTCCCGGTAGGCCCTGGTCACGGCCAGGAACCGGCCGCCGGCGTCGCCGTCCGGTACGCCGTCGCGGGCCTTCTCGACCCGGTCGGCCAGGTCGGTCAGCGCGTCCACGATCAGCGCGGCGAGCAGGCCCTCGCGGCCGTCGAAGTAGCGGTAGAGGCCGGGTGCCGACATCCGCATCTCGCGGGCGACGTCGGAGAGCTTGACGTCGACAGTCCCCTGGGACCGCATCAGCGCCAGCGCCGTGTCCTTGATCTCCTGGATCGTCGCCGCCCGGGCAGCCTCGCGCCTCGTCCGCACCGGACCACCACCTCCGTACCCGAGCCCGTACCTGAGCCGGTGCTCAGGGTCTCAGCTTCCCATCAGCTAAGCCTCT
>DATBFW010000171.1:0-10025 GCA_036558285.1 Mycobacteriales bacterium
GATGCGGCACGCCCGGCATCGGCCGGCCGAGCACCGCGGCCACCGCCCGGTCCCGCACGTCGTCCAGGTCGGCCACCCGCTCGGCCAGGTAGCCGCCGGCGCCGGCGAGCATCTCCCGGTACGTCCCGAACGCCTGGGTCAGCGCGTGCGCCGCGTCGCTGCCGCCGCGGATCAGCTCGTCCACGGTCTCGGCCAGCGCGGGGTCGGCGGCCATCAGCGACTGCGCCTCCAGGATCGCGGCCGCGTCGGCTGCCGCGCCCGCCGCCCGGTCGGTGAGGTCCTTGGCCACCGCGTCCAGCGCCGCGGCCGCCGCGGCCACCTCGCCGTCCACATCGGACACCGGTGTCGGCGGCGGCAGCTCGGGCCGCCCGGCCATCCGGGCCACCGGCCCGACCGCGAGCCCCGGACTGACCCCGAGCCCGGTCAGCGGCTCAGTGCTCGACATCGAGGTTGCGGGCGAGCAGCGCCGCCAGCTCGTCGACCGCGCGCGCCGCGTCGTCGCCGTCGGCCTCCAGCGTCACCTCGGTGCCCTTGCGGGCGCCCAGCGACAGCACCGAGAGCATGCTGCGCGCCGGCACCGGCTTGCCGTCGCCGACCCTGATCGTCACCGGGACGGGCGCCGCCGCGGCGGCCTTGACGAACAGCGCGGCCGGGCGGGCGTGCAAGCCGCTGTCGGAACCGATCACCACGGTGCGCTGCTCGACCATGAATGCCTCCCCGCTGCGACGTCTGTACGGCGCCCCTCCCGGAGGCACGCCTAGATCTTCTCTGCCCGGCGCGATCTCGCCAACCGGCGGTGCGGGATGTCACGATGACCGGCATGTCACAGCGGCTGGTGCTCACGTCGCGCCGGCACGTCGACCTGCTCCGGGTCATCAGCGCGGCCTGTCCGGGGAGCTGATCCCGCACCCGACGACCCCGAGGAGCCTCCCGTGACGCTGTGGACCCCCGACCCGACGCTCTACCCCTCTCCCCGCGAGGCGGCCGCGGGCCCGAAGGAGACGCTGGCCTACGTGGTCGCCTTCGACCGCTCCGCCCAGCAGCCGGACGCGCTGGCCGTGCTCGACGTCGACCCGGACTCGTCGTCGTACGGCCAGGTGGTCGGCTGGACCGACATGCCCTTCACCGGCGACGAGCTGCACCACTTCGGCTGGAACATGTGCTCGTCCGCGCTGTGCCCGTACGCTCCACACCCGCACTCCGAGCGCCGCTACCTGGTGGTGCCGGGGCTGCGCTCGTCCCGGATCATGATCCTGGACACCAAGCAGCAGCCGCGCCAGCCGTCAGTGGTGAAGGTGCTGGAGGCGGAGGAGCTGGCCAAGCGGGCCGGCTACACCCGCCCGCACACCCTCCACTGTGGACCGGAGGGCATCTACCTGACCTGCCTCGGCGGCGCGAACGGCGAGGAGGGTCCGGGCGGCGTCGCGCTGCTGGACCACCAGACGTTCGAGGTGCTCGGCCGGTGGGAGGTAGACCGCGGCCCGCAATACCTGGCCTACGACCTGTGGTGGCACATCGCCCAGGACGTCGCGGTGACCAGCGAGTGGGGCACCCCGTCGATGATCGAGGACGGCGTGGTCGGCGAGCTGCTGCTCGGCCGCAAGTACGGCCACAAGCTGCACTTCTGGGACCTGCGCCGGCGCCGGCACGTGCAGGAGGTCGACCTCGGCGACCAGCACCAGATGGTGCTCGAGCTGCGCCCCGCGCACGACCCGACGAAGTCGTACGGGTTCGTCGGCGTCGTGGTGTCGGTCGAGGACCTGTCCGCGTCGGTGTGGCTCTGGCACCGGTCCGGGGACCGCTGGGAGGTCACCAAGGTGATCACCATCCCGGCCGAGCCGGCGGACGCGTCGACGCTGCCGCCGGTCATCGCGCCGTTCGGCGCGGTGCCGCCGCTGGTCACCGACATCGACCTGTCCGTCGACGACCAGTGGCTGTACGTCTCCTGCTGGGGCACCGGCGAGCTGAAGCGGTACGACGTGTCCGACCCGTTCCACCCGAAGGAGGCCGGGTCGGTGCGGATCGGCGGGATCGTCGGCCGGACCGCGCACCCGGCGGCGCCGGACACGCCGCTGGCCGGTGGGCCGCAGATGGTCGAGGTGTCCCGGGACGGGCGGCGGGTCTACGTCACCAACTCGCTGTACGGCGCCTGGGACGACCAGTTCTACCCGGACGGCGTGGGTGCCTGGATGGCGAAGATCGACTCGACGCCGGAGTCGTTCGCCTTTGACGAGCGGTTCTTCCCGCACGGCGAGTCGGCCTGGCGTGGTCTGCGCCCGCACCAGGTCCGCCTCCAGGGCGGCGACGCCTCCTCCGACTCCTACTGCTACCCGTGAGCGTGCTGCCGGCGCGGCCCGGCGGGGGGGGCTGAGGTGAGCGGCGGGTTCGTGGCGGCGGTGCTCGGGCTCGGCGTCTTCCACGGCCTCAACCCGGCGATGGGCTGGCTGTTCGCGGTGGCACTCGGACTGCAGGCGACCGCCGACCCGCGCGGCCGGCGGGTCACGGCTCTGCGGGCGCTGCCGCCGATCGCGGCCGGTCACCTGGTCTCGGTCGTGGCGGTGGCGGCGGTCTTCGCCGTCACCGCGTCAGCGGTCACCTCCCGCGCGGTCACCATCGCGGCCGGCGCCGTTCTGGCCGGGATGGGCCTGTGGCGCCTGCTGTCCCGGCGGCACTTCCGCTGGGTCGGCATGCGACTGTCCACATGGGAGCTCGGCGTCTGGTCGTTCCTGATGTCGTCGGTGCACGGTGCCGGGTTGATGCTCGTCCCGGTGCTCGCGCACCATTCCGGCCTCCCGGTCCCCGCCTCGCTCGGCTGGGCCGCGACCGCGTCCCTGCTGCATGCCGCGGCGATGCTGGTGACCGCGGGCGTGGTGGCCCTGCTGGTGCTGGAGATCCTCGGCCTCGGCGTGCTCCGCCGGGCCTGGCTCAACGTCGACAAGGTCTGGGCCGTCGCCCTCATCGGCGCCGGCGCCGCCACCGCCCTCACCCACTAGCGAGCGGCGGCGGCGCCACCGCGGTCAGCTCAGGTGGTCGAACTCGCCGTTGTCGACCCCGTCGAGGAACGAGACCCACTCGTGCCGGGTGAACGACAGGATCGGGCCGGACGGGTCCTTCGAGTCGCGGACGGCGACGCCGCCGCCGGGCAGCGCGGCGAGCTCCACGCAGCCGTTGTTGCCGCTCGCCGCGGCCTTCCGCCAGGCGAGCTCGGTGAACTGGGACATGGTGTTCCTTCTTCGGGAGAGTTGCGGACGGACAGCTCAGGTGGGGAGCGCGCCGGCCAGCGCGGTGATCCGGTCGCGGGAGTCTCGTGGACTCATCGCGATCGCCCGCAGCTGGTCGAAGGCCCGCCGGTAGCGGGCGATGTCACCGGGGTTCTGGAGGTAGAAGTTGCCGATGAGGCCTTCGACGTAGACGACGTCGGAGACCTGCTGGAGCTGCAGGATCGTGAACGCGCTGTCCAGGCCGGGGTGGGCGCCGGCCTCCAGCGGGATCACCTGCACGACGACGTTGCGCGGGCGGCTCCGGTCGGCCAGCGCGGCCAGCTGGCGCGCATCACCTCGGTGCCGCCGACCAGCCGGTGCAGGGCCGCCTCGTCGACGACCGCCCAGAGCTCGGGCGGCTGCTCGGCGGTGAGCAGGTCCTGCCGGGTCAGCCGGGCCCGCACGAGCGCCTCGACCTGCTCGGCGGACAGGTCGGGTGCGCTGCCGGCGATCACCGCCCGCGCATAGTCCTCGGTCTGCAGCAACGGCGGCACCAGGCTGGTCTCGTACTGGTGGACGGAGACCGCGGCGTCCTCGAGTCCGATGTACGTCGCGAGCGACTCGGGCAGGCCGTACCGCTGCCACCAGGAGCGGCGCCGGCTGTCCCGGATGAGGGTGAGCAGCCGGTCGCGGTCCTCGCCGGTCACGCCGTAGAGGTCGCAGAGGAAGCGGACGTCGGCGAGGCTCACGCCACGGGCCGCGGTCTCGATCCGGCTGATCTTGGCCGGCGAGACCTCCATCTCACCGGCGACGTCCTCGACGGTGAGGCCCGCATTCGTCCGGAGCGCCCGCAGCCGTGCGCCGAGCTCCCGCCGACGGACGGTCGGGCTCGCGCTGGTCACGTGCGTCTCCTTGGCGGCGGTCCTTCACTGGTTGGCATCGCTCGATCGGCAATGTCCTCTGGCGTGCGCGCGCCTGGGCCGCCGCGCAGGCGTGGAGTCGGCGATGAGTGCCCGGGCGGTGGAGTTCGGGCGGGCGTTCGTGCGCCAGGCCCGGCCGAACCCGCTCGTCGTCGCCTGGCGCTGGCGGTACGAGCTGTGCGCGGCGACCACCCTCGTCCTGCTGACCGTACGGGTCGGTGCACTGTGGACGGTCGCCGCCGCGCTCGCCACGGTCGCGGCGTTCGCCGTCGTACCCGCGCTGCGGTGGCGGGTGTGGTGCGTGCTCACCCAGCACCGGGTCCGTACCGGGCTCACCCAGGCCTGGGTGTTCTCCCGCTCGGGCCGCATCCCGATGGTGCTGTGGACCCGGCCGGTGCACGAGGGCGAGCAGCTGCTGCTCCTGCTCCGGCCGGGGCTCACCGCGGCCGACCTGGCCGCCGCCGCGCCGGTGCTCGCGGCCGCGTGCTGGGCCCGTGAGGTGGTCGTCGTCCCGCAGCCGACCAGGGCCGCGCTGGTGCGGCTGGTCGTGGTCCGCTACGACGTCGCCGCGTACCCGGCCAGCGCCGCGTAGATCGGCGCCGTCACGAACCGCTGCCGGCGCAGCAGGCCCGGATGCCGGCGCAGCCACCCGCCGAGCTGCCCGGACAGCAGCGCCCAGCCGAGGTCGATGGTGATCGCGACCGCCAGGAAGACCAGCCCCAGCAGCAGGAACTGCTGCGACGAGCTGCCGAACTGCGGCAGGAAAGCGAGGAAGAACACCGCGACCTTCGGGTTGGAGATCCCGACCAGGAACGCCTGCCGGAACGTGCGCCCGGCCGGCACCGCCGCCGGCTCGACCGCCGCGCCGGAGCGCAGCGCCCGCACCGCCAGCACGAGCAGGTAGGCCGCGCCGGCATACCGGACCACGGCGAACGCGATCGCCGAGGACACCAGCAGCGCGGTCAGACCGAACGCGGCGGCGGCGACGAAGCACGCGGTCGCGGCCTCAACGCCGAGCACCGAGACAACCGCGGCCCGGCGCCCGCCCGCGAGCCCCCGGGCGAGCACGAACAGCACGTTCGGCCCCGGGATCGCGACGAGCGCCACGCACGCGGCGAGGAAGACCAGCACGACGCGGACCGTACGGCCCGGTCGGGTGGCGTGCATCCGGTTATGGTCCCGGGATGGCGGTCAGGCCGGGGTCCCGTTCGGACGCGGAGTCCGTCCGGCTGCCCGCCCGCCCGATCGGCCCGGTCGTCGCGATCAGCCGCCGGCTGCTGGCCGCACTCGCCATCCTGCTCGCGGTCGTCGCCGTCGTGCTGATCGACCGGGACGGCTACCGCGACGTCACCGGCAACCGGATCGGCGTGATCGACGCGTTCTACTACACGACCGTCACGCTCTCGACCACCGGGTACGGCGACATCACGCCGGTCAGCTCGGGCGCCCGGCTGGTCAACGTGCTGTTCGTGACGCCGGCCCGGGTGCTGTTCCTCATCATCCTGGTGGGCACCACGCTCGAGGTGCTCACCGAACGGTCCCGCGAGCAGTTCCGGATCCGCCGCTGGAGGTCTCGGGTGCGCGAGCACGTCGTCGTCTGCGGGTACGGCACGAAGGGCCGCAGCGCCGTCGCCGCGCTGCTGGAGGACGGGACGCCGCTGGACCGGATCGTCGTCGTCGAGCTGAACGGCAACGCGGCGAAGGAAGCGACCGCGCGCGGCCTGGTCGTCGTGCACGGCTCCAGCTCCCGCTCCGAGGTGCTGCGCCAGGCCGAGATCGGTACGGCGAAGGCCGTCGTCGTCGCCACCGACACCGACGACGCGACCGTGCTCAGCGTGCTCACCGCCCGCGACCTGGCGCCGGACGCTTGGATCGTCGCCGCGGTCCGGGAGACCGAGAACATCCCGCTGGTCCGCCAGAGCGGCGCCGACCAGGTCGTGGTCTCCTCGGCCACCGCGGGCCGGCTGCTCGGGCTGTCCACCTCGGCCCCGCAGCTGGTCACCGTCATCGAGGACCTGCTCACCGCGTCCACCGGCATCGCGCTGACCGTGCGCCCGGTACGGGCGGAGGAGGTCGGCCGGGCGCCCGGCGAGCTCGGCCAGCCGGTCGCCGCGGTGGTCCGCGGCGGCGAGCTGCGCAACTACGCCGACCCGTCCGTGCAGCGGCTCGACCACGGCGACCGGCTGGTCTGCATCTCCGACGTCGACCGGGGCATGGACCCGGGTTCCGGGCCGAGAGCGGCCGTACCCGGAGAAGACAGATAGTGTCGAGGGGTGCCGAGAGCGTCCCTCCCCGCGCCGTCGTACCCCCTTGTCCGCACCGTCCTCGACAACGGCCTGCGCGTCCTGCTCGCGCCGGACCGCAGCTCGCCGGTGGTCGCGGTGGCCGTCTACTACGACGTCGGCATCCGGTCCGAGCCGGAGGGGCGCACCGGGTTCGCCCACCTCTTCGAGCACCTGATGTTCCAGGGCTCGGCGAACCTGGAGAAGCTCGCCCACTTCCGGTACGTGCAGTCCTCCGGCGGCACCTTCAACGGCAGCACGCACCTGGACTACACGAACTACTTCGAGGTGCTGCCGAGCAACGCGCTGTCCCGCGGCCTGTTCCTGGAGGCCGACCGGATGCGCAGCCCGCGCATCACCGAGGACAACCTGCAGAACCAGATCGCGGTGGTGAAGGAGGAGATCCGGGTCAACGTGCTGAACCGGCCGTACGGCGGGTTCCCGTGGCTGCTGTTGCCGCCGGTGCTGTTCGACACGTTCCCCAACGCGCACAACGGCTACGGCGACTTCGTCGACCTGGAGAGCGCGACCGTGGCCGACGCCGCCGACTTCTTCGACCGCTACTACGCGCCGGCCAACGCTGTGCTCACCGTGGTCGGCGACTTCGACGCGGACGAGGCGCTGGCGCTGGTCGACGAGCACTTCGCCGACATCCCCGGCCGCCCGCGGCCGGTCCGGCCCGACTTCACCGAGTCGCCGCTCGACTCGGAGCGGCGCAAGTCGCTGCCGGATCCGCTCGCGCCGGTGCCGGCGGTGGCGGCCGGCTGGCGGGTGCCCGACCCGGTCGGCAGTTTCGGCGACTACCTGCCGTACGTGGTGCTCGGCGAGGTGCTCTCCGACGGTGACGCGTCCCGGCTGGAGCAGCGGCTGGTGCAGGGCGACCGGACGGTGACCCAGCTCGCCGCGTACCTGGGGTTGATGGGTGACCCGTTCGACGTCCGCGACCCCACCGCGTTCGTGCTGCAGGCGCACCAGGCGCCGAACGCGACCGCGGACCAGGTGCTCGACGCGGCGACTGAGGAGTTCGACCGGCTCGCCACCGACGGGCTGGTCGCCGGCGAGCTCGACCGGGTCAGGGCCCGGCTGCTGGCGCAGGTCTTCCGCGACCTCGACCCGGTGCTGGGTCGCACCCAGGCGCTGGCCGCGGCGGAGCTGGTGCACGGCCGGGCGGAGCTGCTGGCCGAGCTGCCGGGCCGGCTGGCCGAGGTGACCGCCGACCAGGTGCGGACCGCGGCGGCGGCGCTGCGGCCGGACCGGCGTGCGGTGCTGGAGATCGCGCCGGGGGGTGCCAAGTGACCGCCGTGGTGGAGACTCCGGCGATCGCCGAGGCGGTGCCGCCGCCCAAGGTGGTGCCGCCGCTCGGGCCGGTGCCGCGGGTGAAGCAGCCCACCTCCGCCGAGCGGGTGCTGCCGTCCGGGCTGCGCGTGATCGCGGTCCGCCGGCCCGGCGTGCCGCTGGTCGAGTTGCGGCTGCGGGTGCCGTTCGGCGGGACCGCGGCGAGCCACCCGGCCCGCGGCAGCGTGCTGGCCAATACCATGCTGGCCGGCACGGCCGAGCACAGCCAGGTCGAGCTGGCCGCGGAGCTGCAGTCGCTCGGGGCCGACCTGTCCGTGTCCTCCGACAGCGACCGGCTCATCGTCGGCGGCGCGGTGCTGCGTACCGGGCTCGGCGCGCTGCTCCGGCTGGTCGCCGAGGTGCTGGAGACCGCGTCGTACCCGACCCGCGAGGTCGCGGGGGAGCGGTCCCGGCTGGCCGAGCGGCTGGCGATCGTGCGCTCGCAACCGTCCGTGCTGGTCGGCGAGGCGCTCAACCGCCGGCTGTACGGCTCCCACCCGTACGCGCACGAGCTGGCAACGCCGGACGCGGTGCAGGCGGTCACGGCGGCGCAGCTGCGCAAGCTGCATTCCGACCGGGTCCGGCCGCAGGACAGCGCGCTGGTGCTCGTCGGCGACCTGTCTCCGGCCCGGGCGCTGGACACGGTCGAGGCGGCGCTCGGCGGGTGGACCGGCGAGTCGACCGGCCGGCCGCTGCCGCCGCTGCCTCCGGTGCGGCCGCAGCCGCTGCTGCTGGTCGACCGGCCCGGCTCGGTGCAGGCCTCGATCCGGCTCGGCGGCCCGGCGGTGCGGCGGGAGGCGCCGGACTATCCGGCGCTGCAACTGGCGAACCTGGCCTACGGCGGCTACTTCTCCTCCCGGCTGGTGGAGAACATCCGTGAGGACAAGGGCTACACGTACGGTCCGCACAGCCGGGTCAGCCACAGCGTGGCCGGGTCCCGGCTGATCATCGACGCGGACGTGGCGACCGAGGTGACGGCCCCGGCGCTGCTGGAGATCGACTACGAGCTGGGCCGGATGGCGACGCTGCCGATCACGGCGGTGGAGCTGGAGAACGTCCGGCAGTACGCGGTGGGCTCGCTGGCGCTGTCCATCTCCACCCAGGCCGGCCTTGCCTCCACGCTGTCCGCGCTGATCGGCGTGGGGCTGGGGCTGGACTGGCTGCGCGAGCACCCGCGGCGGCTGGCGGCGGTGACGCTGGAGGAGACGTTCGCGGCGGCGCGGACCTACCTGGCGCCGTCCGGGATGCTGGCCGTGGTCCTGGGCGAGGCGGCGGAGATCCACGACCCGCTGGCCACGCTCGGCCCGGTCGAGACGGCGTGACGTGACGCTCTCGCGGATCCCGGTGCTGTCCCGGGTCGGGCACGACCGCGCGGCCGAGCGGCGTACGGACGAGGCGTGGCTGGCGGCGGCCTGGGAGCGCGGGCTGGCGCTGGTGGTGACGCCGGAGTACACGACCGCGGTGGTGGAGCAGGCGGCCGGGGCGGCGCTGGCGCTGCGGCCGTGCTCGTCGCTGCCGGCCGGGGCCGAGCGCTACTTCCTCGGGCTGGCCGGGGACGACCCGGTGTTCGCCGCGCGGGGGCCGCGGGATCTGGCCGGTGATCGCTGGGTCGACCTGCGCGAGATCGGTGCCGTGCTGGACGACCGGGACGCCGGGCTGCTCACGACGGGGGTCGCGCTGGCGCGCTGGCACGACCGGCACCCGCGCTGCCCGATCGACGGCACCCCGACGGCGCTGGTGAACGGGGGCTGGGTGCGGCGGTGCCCGACCGACGGTTCCGAGCACTTCCCGCGGACCGACCCGGCGGTGATCATGCTGGTGCACGACGGCGGGGACCGGTGCGTGCTGGGGCGGCAGGCGGTGTGGCCGGAGGGGCGGTTCTCGATCCTCGCCGGGTTCGTCGAGCCGGGGGAGTCGGCCGAGGCGGCGGTGGCCCGCGAGGTCGACGAGGAGGTCGGGCTGCCGATCACGGACATCACGTACGCGGGGTCGCAGCCGTGGCCGTTCCCGTCCTCGCTGATGCTCGGCTTCACGGCGCGGGCGACCGGCTCGGAGCTGAACCTGCGCGACGGCGAGCTGGCGGAGGCGCGCTGGCTCACCCGGGACGAGGTCAGGGCCGGGGTGGTGCGGCTGCCGCCGCCGGTGTCGATCGCGCACCGGATCATCACCGACTGGGTCGCGCAGGGGTGACTCGCTGCGCCACCCCTGCGCGCCCGCGGCTCTAGTTGGTGAGCGGGCAGGTCGTGCGGTAGTCGTCGATCGTGGCCTCGGTGCCGGCGCCGGCGCCG
>DATBFW010000172.1:0-27484 GCA_036558285.1 Mycobacteriales bacterium
TCGCCAGCTTCTCCCGGGCGCTGCTGGAGGGGCTGACCGCCGACCAGACCGACGAGCAGTTCACCGCCCGGCTGGACGCCTCGATCGCCCAGATCGTCGCCGCCTCGGTCGACAAGACCACCTGACCCCGCCCGACCCACCCGGCCCTACCCGGCGCCGTCGGCGTCCGGGAGCGTGGGGGCGTCGGTGGGATAGAGCCCGGCGACGAAGCCGTAGACCTGGTTGCCGGACCGCGGGATCTGGGCGAACTTCCGGGCGACCGCCTGCACCTCGGCCCAGAAGGTGCGCACCTCCTCGACCGGGATGCGCGCGTGCACGAGCAGGCAGCGCAGGTCGTCGGCGGCGTGCGCGGGAACCGCCTCGGCCGCCGCCTCGGCCAGCCCGTTCATCGACGCGACGACCTGCTTGTCCTCGGAGCGGCTGAGCACGCCGACGTAGAGCGTGCGGGCGACCCGGCCGTAGTACCGCTCCTCGATCGCCCGTACCCGCCTGGTCCGCACGACCTTGAGCAGGCCGGCGTCGACCAGGAAGTTCACGTGGTAGCCGACCGTGCTCTTGGGCCGGCCGACCGCCAGCGCCAGTTCGGTGATCGTCGCGGCCCGCTCGAGGACCAGCTCGAGCAACGTCCCGCGCAGCGGGTCGGCCAGCGCGCGCAGCTGCTCGGGCGCGGTGACGACGAGCATCTCGTCCAGCTCGTAGTCCGGGATCTGCTCATTGACCGACATCTATGGACCATTCTAGAGTCGTGGCTCATTCGAGAACCGTCGTCCGATGACAGGAGTGTAGAGATGGCCGACGTCCTGCTGGTCCACCACGTCCAGGGACTCACCGACGGTGTGCGCGCGTTCGCCGACCAGCTGCGGGCCGGCGGGCACACCGTCCACACCCCCGACCTGTTCGGCGGCGAGCGGCCGGGGACGATCGAGGAGGGCCTCGCGCACGCCGAGAAGATCGGCGACGAGGAGATCGATCGGCAGGTCCGGCGGATCCTGGCCGACCTGCCCGACGGTCTCGTCTACGCCGGCTTCTCCTGGGGTGTCATGGTCGCCCAGCGGCTGGCGCAGACCCGGCCGGGCGCCAGGGGCGCGCTGCTGTACGAGGCCTGCCTGCCGGTCACCGGCGAGTGGGCGGTCGGGCCGTGGCCGGCGGGCGTGCCGGTGCAGGTCCACGGCATGGAGCGGGACCCGTTCTTCGGGCTGGAGGGCGACCTCGACGCCGCCCGCGAGCTGGTCGCGACGATCGGGCCGGAGCTCGGCGAGGTGTTCGTCTACCCGGGCGACCGGCACCTGTTCACCGACAGCTCGCTGCCCTCCTACGACGCGGACGCGGCGACGCTGGTGCTGCAGCGCTCCCGGCAGTTGCTGGACCGGGTGAGCTGAGGTCGCCCGCTACAGTCGCCGGGCATGGGCAGCAACGCCGACCCGCGCGTCGACGCCTACATCGATGCGCTGCCCGGCTGGCAGCAGGCGATCTGCCAGCAGGTCCGGGCGCTGGTGCACGCGGCGGACCCGGAGGTCGAGGAGACCGTCAAGCGCCGGGTCCAGCCCTACTTCGTGCTGCAGGGCAACGTCTGCGCCCTGCTGGCGACGAAGGACCACGTCAACGTCTTCCTCTACGACGGCGCGATCGTGCCCGATCCGGAGCACATCATCACCGGCGGGCACGACAACAAGACCGCCCGCACGGTCGCGATCTACCGGGACGAGCCGGTCAACGCCGCGCCGCTGACCGCGATGTTCCGCCAGATCATCGCCAACAACCGGGCCGGCGGCTGGCGTCACCTCAAGCAGACCGGTCAGGCCTGATCCAGACTCGTCCGGTACCCCCGTCCGGGGGTGGCCCCAGCCGCCGCCAGGACCGACGATGACGGTCTCGACGGCGGGCGCCGGCTCGCCGTGCGCAACGCGTCGCCGATCACGATCGGCTCCCCGCGGGGGCCGGGAACGGAGAGTCGATGAAGACCAGGGCAGCCGTACTCCGTGCCGTCGGGCAGCCGTTCGAGATCACCGAGCTCGAACTGGACGAACCCAAGGCCGGCGAGGTGCTGATCCGGTACGTCGCGGCCGGGCTGTGCCACTCCGACGAGCACCTGCGGCACGGCGACATCGTGCCGCGCTTCCCCGTCGTCGGCGGCCACGAAGGCGCCGGCGTCATCGAGAAGGTCGGGCCGGGCGTCACCCGGCTGCAGCCCGGCGACCACGTGATCTGCTCGTTCCTGCCGGTCTGCGGGCACTGCCGGTGGTGCTCGACCGGCAAGTCCAACCTCTGCGACATGGGCGCGACGATCCTGGACGGCGTGCTCACCGACGGGACCTACCGGTTCCACGACGACGAGGGCAACGACTACGGCGGCATGTGCATGCTCGGCACGTTCTCCGAGCGGTCGGTGATCAGCGAGAACTCGGCCGTCAAGGTCGATCCCGACCTGCCGCTGGACAAGGTCGTGCTGATCGGCTGCGGCGTGCCGACCGGCTGGGGCTCGGCCGTGCACGCGGCGGCGACCGAGCCGGGCGACACGATCGTCATCTACGGCATCGGCGGGATCGGCATCAACAGCGTGCAGGGCGCGGCGCTGGCCGGCGCCCGCAACATCATCGCGGTCGACCCGCTGCCCAACAAGCGCGAGGCGGCCGAGGAGCTGGGCGCCACGCACAGCTGCGAGACCGCCGAGGAGGCGAACGAGCTGGCCTACCAGCTGACCCGCGGGGTCGGTGCGGACAAGGCGATCATCACCGTCGGCGTGGTCGACGCGAAGGTCGTCGCCGACGCGGTGAACGTCATCCGCAAGGGCGGCACGGCCGTCATCACCGGGCTCGCCGACCCGACGAAGCCCAACATCGAGCTGAACAGCTCGATCCTCACGCTGTTCGAGAAGACCGTGAAGGGCAGCCTGTTCGGATCCGGCGACCCGTTCCACGACATCCCGCGGATGGTCGACCTGTACCAGTCCGGCGACCTCAAGCTCGACGAGCTGATCACCACGACGTACACGCTCGACGAGGTCAACCAGGGCTACGAGGACCTCGTCAACGGCAAGAACATCCGCGGCGTCATCCGGTACGACACGGCGCCGCTCGCCTGACCGCCCGCGCTCCGCTGACCGGGTCCACTGTGGATGCATCGGGGTCCACAGTGGACCGGGCCAGCGCGGGCGGCCGTACGAGGAGACGACCGTGACCGAGAGTCCGCCCGTCATCGGACTGCGCCGGGAGCGCGAGGTGCTCACCGTGGCGCTGCGGACCAACCGGCACGTCGTCCTCGAAGGACCGCCGGGCACCGGGAAGTCCACCCTGCTGCGCTCGATCGCGGCCGAGGTCGGCCAGGAGGTCGTGTTCGTCGAGGGCAACGCCGAGCTGACCCCGGCCCGGCTGATCGGCCAGTACGACCCGGCCGCGGTGCTGGCCGACGGGTACGTGCCGAGCAGCTTCACCGACGGCCCGCTGCTGACCGCGATGCGCGGTTCCGGCCTGCTCTACCTGGAGGAGCTGAACCGGATCCCGGAGGAGACCCTCAACGTCCTCATCACCGTGCTGACCGAGGGCGAGATCACCGTGCCGCGGTTCGGGCACGTCCGGGCGGCCGCCGGGTTCCGGCTGATCGCCGCGATGAACCCGTTCGACGCGGTCGGCACGGCCAGGGTCGCCCAGGCCATCGCCGACCGGATGTGCCGGGTGGTGCTCGGCTACCAGGACGCGGCCGGCGAGCGGGCCATCGTGGCGGCTGTGACCGGCGCCCGCGCCGAGCTGATCGGCCTGGCCGTACGGCTGGTGCGGGCGACCCGGGAGCACCGCGACGTACGGATGGGCTCGTCCGTACGGGGCGCGATCGACCTGGTGCTGCTGCTCGGCGGGCTGCTGGAGGTGCGCGGCGCGGCCGACCTGACCGCGCCGGTGGCCAGGGAGGCGACCCGGGACGCCGCGCACGCCGCGCTGTCCGGCCGGATCCGGCTGACCGAGGGCCTCGACCGCACGCCCGAGTCGATCATCGACGAGATCCTCGACGCCGCCTGGCCGGAGGGCGCCCCGCCGCCGGAGCAGGAGCACGCGGAGCCGACCGGCGCGGACGGCCGGGGAAAAGCTGACGGCCCGCCGCCCGCGGGCCAGGACTCCGCCTCCGCCCTGCGCCGGGACCGCCGCACGGGCGGCGGCCGCCGCCAGGTCAGCCGGCGCGAGCTGGCCGCCCGGCACGAGTCGTTCGAGCAGGTCAGCCCGCAAGTCGGCGAGCTCGACGAGGACGCGTTCGGGGCGCTGCTGGCCGCCGACCCGGACGCGGCGGCCGCGCTGGTCAGCGACCTCGCGCTGGCGACCGACCGGGACCTGCGGGCGGCCGCGCAACGGCTGGCGGCCCGGGTCTTCGTCCAGGTCGGCCGCGTCGGCCGGACCCGCACCCGGGGCACCCGGCGGCTGGTCGCGCAGCGCAGCGGCGACGGCGACATCGACCTGGACCGCACGCTGGAGCGGTGGTCCGGCGCCACCCCGGTCGCGGCCGAGGACCTGGTGACCCGCGGCTGGACCGGGCACCGGCGGGCGGTCTGCCTGGCCGTGGACAGCTCCGGGTCGATGTCCGGCCTCGCGGTCGCGATCGCCGCCGTGGCCGCGGCCGGCGTGGTGCTGCGCCGGGACGAGCGGCTGGAGACCTCGGTGCTCAGCTTCGGGCGGGACGTCGAGGTGGTCGCCGGGCACACCCGCCGGCCGGCCGCCGAGGCCGTGGTGCGGCAGCTGCTCGGGCTGCGCGGGCACGGGCTGACCGACGTGGCCGCCGCGCTGCGGGCCGCCCGGGTCGAGCTGCTGTCCGCGGCCGCCGACCAGCGGATCGTCGTGCTGCTCTCGGACTGCCTGCACACCACCGGCGACCCGCCCGAGTCGGCGCTGGCCGGCATCGACCGGCTGCACGTGCTGTGCCCGCTGCCGACGCCGGAGGCCGAGGCGGCGGCGCGGGCACTGGCCGCGCGCGGCGGCGGCGAGGCCCGGATGGTCCGCTCGGTCCGGGACATCGCCCCGGCGCTGACCGATCTGCTGGCCTGACGGCGCCCCGCCGCCGAGGGTCAGGGCAGCAGGCCGAGCCGGCGGGCCCGGACCACCGCCTCCAGCCTGCTGTGCGCGTCGAGCTTGGCCATCGCCGCGGCGAGGTAGCTCTTCACCGTCTCCGGCCGCAGCGACAGGCGGGTCGCCGCCTCCCGGTTGCTGCAGCCGAGCGCGACCAGCGCCAGCACGTCGAGCTCCCGCCCGGACAGCCGGACCGCCGGGTCGCCGTCACCGGCGGAGGCGTCCGCGTCGAGCGAGGCCAGCCGGCCGCAGGCGGTCAGCAGCCGGTCCCGCGCCGCGTCGTCGGTCGTGGTCCGGGCGAGCACGCGCAGCTCGGCGTGCACAGCCCGGATCTCCTCCCAGCTGCTGGTGCCGACCTCCGCCCGTGCCCCCGCGTCCGCGAGCAGCCCCAGCCGCCGGTCGACCTCGTCGCGGATCGCCAGCTCCACGGCCATCCGGGCGGCGGCCGAGGCCATCGCGCCCCGGACCCGGTCGCCGACCGAGCCCATCTCCCGGCTGGCCGCGTACAGGACGGCCCGCGGGGCGCCGGCGACGAGGACCGGTACGGCGGCCACCGTGCAGAGGCCCTCGGCCAGCACCGGCCCGTCGTAGTCGTGGGTGATCCCGCGGGCGTCCCGGTAGTCCTCGACGCTGGCGGGGCGGCGCTCGGCCAGCACCCGACCGCCCAGTCCGGCGCCGGCCCTGACCTCGAGGTGCCGCAGGTGCGCGGTCTGCACGCCGAGCAGCTCGTCCAGCCGCACCGCCGTCCGCCCGGTCGGCGGCACCAGGCCGCCGAAGCCCACCTCCAGCCCCGACCGCGCGTGCACGTCCCGGACGGCCGCGCGCAGCGCGTCCCGGTCGTCGGGCCGGACGGTCAGGGGCACGGGCACCTCCGCGACGACGGTGGTGTCGATCACACTACTGCAGGTCAGAGCCCCGGGCCGGGCCGTCCGTCAGCGCCTTCGCCGTGGGCTCAGGTGCGCCGTACCGGTGCGGGCTCCGCGAGCGAGCCGGGCGCCGGCAGGCCGAACAGGCGCCGGCGCAGCGCGTCCAGCATCGGCGTCGGCAGCAGGCTGAGCGCGGCCATCCTGCGGGCGAACTTGCCGGTCCGGTAGAGGTCGTGCGGGCGTGGCGCGGTCAGCGCGCGGACGATCGTCTCCGCCGCCACCTCCGGCGGGCTGCCGTTGCGCTCGCGGCGTACGACCTGGGCGATCATCCGGGTGAAGGTGTCCGCGTACAGGGCGCGCCGGGCCGGATCGGCCTTGTCCAGCGTGGCCTCGGCGTCCTGGGCCACCTTGTCCGCGGCGGGGCTGGCGATGCTGGCCGGCTCGATGAGGATGACCCGGATCCCCCACGGCGCCAGCTCCTGCCGCAGCGCGTGGGCCAGCTCGGCCAGCGCGGCCTTGGTCGCGTCCAGCGGTCCGGCGAACGGCGGTCGGAACCGCACGCCGATCGTGCTGATCACGACGATCCGGCCGCGGGCCGAGCGCAGCAACGGCAGGAAGGTCTGGGTGACCGCGAGCTGGCCGACCAGGTTGATCTCCAGCAGCCGGCGGAAGGTGTCCAGCGGCAGCAGCTCGACCGGCGCGGCGACGCCGATGCCGGCGTTGTCGACCAGCCCGTCGAGGCCGGCCGTGCCGACGTGGTCGGCCACGGTGGTGGCCGCGGCGGCGATCTGGATCGGGTCGGTGACGTCGAGGATGACCGGGGTCAGCTCCCAGCCGGCGGCGGCCTCGGTCAGTGCCGCGGCGTCGGCGTCGGTGCGGACGCCGGCGTACACGTGCTGGCCGGTGGCGGCGAGGCGGAGCGCGCTCGCCCGGCCGATGCCGGACGACGCGCCGGTGACGAGGCTGTGCGGACGGGTGCAGGTCACGGCTGGTTCCTTCTCTCTGCGCAGGTCGACCCGGCCGGCGGGCCGAGACCCCGAGGAGGACGAGCTGCCGGTCGGCAGCGTGACAGCGGTGGAGCTTCCCGTGGCCGGTGTCACGTTCGGCCGCGCCGGCTCGTCCTTGCCTGGAGTTCCGTCGCTCTTCCGGAGGTTCCATGCTGACGGTCGGGGATTCGGTCACGGTGTTCGAAAGGCACCGGTCGCTGCTGCTCGGCGTCGCGTACCGGATGCTCGGCAGCATGTGGGACGCGGAGGACGTCGTCAAGGACGCGTACGCCCGATGGGCCCGGATCGAACAGGACGTCAGGGACCCGCGCGCGTTCCTGCTCGCCGTGGTGACCCGGATCGGCTCGACCACCTCAAGTCGGCGAAGGTGACCCGGGCGGCCTACGTCGGCCCGCGGCTGCCCGAGCCGGTCGGGGTGTCCGGGCGGGGGCCGGCGGTCCTGCTATCCAGCTCGGCCCCGCTCGAGCAGCCGTCTCAGCACGGCGAGGTTCTCCCCGACCGCCCTCGTGACCCGCCGCGCTGCTAAGCGCTGCACCGCTTGCGGATAACCGAGGTCGAGTTCCCAGCGATCGCTGGGCCGGGTGCCGCGCCCGTTGGGCTCCAGCTCGAACTGGCGGTGGAAGGCCGGGCGTTCTCCGCCGAGTGTGGTCACCGCGACCGTCCGGGGGGCCCGGAAGACGGTGACCTCGTAGCGCTGGTGGTCGGTGCGCCGGACCTGTTCGTATGTCGTTCCCACCGCCACAGGTCCCGGGATGAGTCGGCGGACCTACCGGAAGTGGTAGTTCCACTCGGGGATGTTGGTGAAGTCGGCGAGGTAGGCGAAGACCTCCTCGATCGGCCGCTGGATGTCGATCGCCTGCTCGAAATCGATGGCCCGGGCGGGACGGAGGCCCGGTCGGTTGCCGGTCACCCCTGCGCGGGTCACCGTGCGCGGCCGTCGGGTCTGTCGTGCGTGCCATGGCGGTTCCTGCCGGCTCGGCATTTCGGGCCGCCGACCGTCTCACCGCGGCGGTGGCGAGACATCCGCCAGGCTGCTGATCCGGGTAGGATCACGCCCGTGGTCGCCGCCACACCTGCAGCGACGCTGTGGGGGCGTGTGCATGAGCTGGATGTGCTCTCCGGAGCGCTGGACACGCTGGCGACCGGTCGCCCGGCAGCCGTCCTCGTCGAGGGTGAGGCCGGTATCGGGAAGACCCGGCTGCTGACCGAGACGCTCGCCGATGCCCGCTCCCGCGGCTTCTCGGTCGCGACGGGTCAGGGCGAAGAGCTGGAGCGCACCCGGCCGTTCGGCGCGATCGCCGAGGCACTCGACTGCAGCCCGACCTCGCCGGACCCGCGCCGCCAGGCGATAGCCGCCCTGCTCGCCACCAGCGGCGATGCCGGCCGGAGCGGCCACGACGGCAGGGGCCCGGTCACCGTGACGAGTGATGCCGGACTGCAGTTCCGGGTGGTGGACGCGTTCGTCGACCTTGTCGAGGACCTGACGCTGCACACACCGCTGGTCGTCGCTGTGGACGACCTGCAGTGGGTCGACCCGTCGAGCCTGCTGGCCATCGGCGCGATCGGCCGCCGCTCGTCCTTCATGCCGCTGGGTCTCATCGGCTGCTATCGGCCGAGTCCGCGCTCGGCCCAGCTTCGACACGTCGTGGACGCGCTCACCGGGTCCGGGGCCACCCAGCTCGCCGTCGGCCGGCTCGACGAGTCGGCCGTCGAGGCGCTCGTGTCCGAGCTGGTCGCCGGCCGTCCCGGACCAACCCTCCTGCGGGAGATCGCCGGCGCCGGTGGGAACCCGCTGTTCATCACCGAGCTGCTCGCCGCCATCGAGGCCGACGGCATCCTCGAGGTGACGCAGGGCCGTGTCGATCTGACCCAGGTGAGGTTGCCGGCGAGCCTGCGCCAGACGATCCTGCGTCGCCTCGGCTACCTGCCCGACGACGTCATGGACGGGCTGCGGGCCGCAGCGATCCTGGGCGCCAGGTTCACCATCCAGGACCTGTCCGTGAGCACGGGTGTGCCGGCGGTCCGGCTGGCCTCCACCGCGACCGAGGGCATCCGTGCGGGTGTCCTGGAGGAGGACGGAGAGCGGTTGCGGTTCCGCCACGACCTGATCCGGGAGGTCCTGTACGAGGACACCCCGCACAGCCTCCGGCTCGCGCTGCATCGCGAGACGGGGCAACGTCTCGCCGCCGCGGGTGCGGCGACTCGACTGGTGGCCGATCAGCTGGCGCGAGGGGCGACGAAGGGCGACGCCGAGGCGGTCGGGTGGCTCACGACCGCCGCTCGCGACGCGGCACCCCGGTCACCGGACATCGCCGCGGACCTGTTCGAGCGTGCCATCGAGCTGATGGATGCCGGGCATCACGGCCGTGATGCGGTGATCGCCGAGCGTGCCGGTGCGCTGATGTCGGCCGGTCGCGTCGCGGAGGCGGAGTCGGCCTGGCGTTCGTTGATCGGTCCCGGCCACGATGCCGCCGCACAGGCAGGTGCCCACACCGGCCTCGGCTTGGTGCTGCTGACCGGCGGCCGCCCCCGGGACGGGCTGGACGAGCTGCGGGTAGGGACCGAGCGGCTGGCTGACGACGACCCGGGCCGGGCCAGTGCCCTGGGATGGGAGTGCATCTGCCGGATGTGGTTGGGCGACCTCGACGGCTCGCTGGCCGTCGCGGCGGAGGCGCGAGCCGCGGCATCGGTCAGCGAGAACCACATGACGGCGGCGATCGCGACCGCCATGGTCGCGGTCGTCTCGATGCTCCGCGGCGAGCTCGACGTGGCGAGCGCGACCATCGAATCCGGCCTGGCCGCTGCCGAGCACAGCCCGGACAGGACCGGGCTGCGGTATCCCATCTACGCGCCCGCGGCGTTCATCCTGGTCGAACAGGACCGGCTCGACGAAGCACGGGCCGCGCTCGAAGCGGGCACCCGGCGCAGCGACGAGATGGGGATCCGGTGGCACCAGCCCAGCTACCAGATGGTCCGGGCGGTCGAACGGTTCGTCGCCGGCGAGTGGGACGACGCAGTCGACGAGGTCACGGCGAATGTCGAACTGGCCGCCGACACCGGCGAGTCCTACAGCCTCATCGTCAGCCGGGGCGTGCACTCCCTGATCTGCCTGCACCGCAACGAGATCGCCCGTGCCGCGGAGCTCGCCGACACGGCGGTCCAGCAGCTGAATCAGACCGAAGGCCGCTACCGCTCCCAGTGGGCGGTGTGCGCCCGGGCGCTGGTCCTCGAGGCGCAGGGACGAGTCGAGGACGCGTACGCGACGCTGGCCGAGGCGTTCGACCGGTGCGGCGAGCTCGGCCTCGCGCTCGAGTATCGCGTCCTCGCTCCGGATCTGGTCCGCCTCGCGCTGGCCACGGACCACCGACCCCGGGCAGCCGAGGCGACGCGACGCATCAGCGCGCTGGCGGCCGCCAACACCGTGCCCTCGGTTGCCGCGGCCGCACTGCGGTGCCGCGGCCTGGTCGAGGACGAGCTGGGGCCGCTGGAGTCGGCGGTCGAGGCCTACGCCGGGGGTCCGCGTGTCGTCGAAGCCGCCGGCGCCCGGGAGGACCTGGGCGTCGCGTTGCTCCGCCGGGGAGACGTGGCGCGGGGTCGCTCGCGCCTCGACGAGGCGCTGGAGACGTACGAACGCCTCGGCGCGCTTCGTGACATCGCCCGGGTCGACGCGCTGCTGCGCTCGGCCGGGATCAGGAGAGGGAGCAGGAAGCCCCGCCACCGGCCCGAGTCCGGTTGGCAGAGCCTCACCCCGGCCGAGGAGACGGTGGCGCGGTTGGCTGCCGAGGGACTGACCAACCCTCAGATCGGCGAGCGGCTGTTCGTGTCGCGGCGCACGGTCCAGACCCACATAGCCCACGTGTTCGAGAAGCTCGGGATCTCCTCGCGCACGCTTCTCGGCGCCGAGGTGGCGCGGCAGAACGCGACCCGGCTCCGAGCGGAGAGCTCCTAGCCTAGAACCGAGCCAGGAGATCGGCTGGCTGGCGGATGTCTCGATCGGGTCGCGTCGGCAAGGTCGGACCGCAGCTGCCACCGATTCGAAGGTCCGCTCGATGCATCCATCCCCGGCCCGCGCCGTGACGTCGGCTCTCGGGGGACACGTCACGGACCTGACGCGCCCGCCGGTGGCAACCTCGCTCATCCTCGCCGCGACGGCCGCGATGAGCGTGGCGCAGTGGCTGTATCCCGGTCTGCTCGCCCGGCTCGAGCGCACCCCGGCTGAGCTGCACGGGCAGCCCTGGCGGGTTCTCACCTCGCTGTTCGTCCAGGACGGCGGTCTGGTCGGCACGCTGTCCAACCTCGCCTTCCTCCTCGTCCTGGGAGTCGCGGCCGAGCAGGTCCTGACCCGGCACCGACTGCTGCTGCACTACTTCGGTGCCGGAATCCTCAGCCAGCTCGTCGGCACTGCCTGGCAGCCGGTCGGCGGCGGCAACTCGGTCGCCGTCTGCGGCCTGGCCGGAGCCCTGGCCGTGGCGCTGTGGCGCGGGGACGAGCGGCTCCCCCGCTTTGCCGAGGCGGCGACCCCGCTGTGGTGTGCGGCCGTGCTCGGCACGCTCCCCGGCGAGTGGTCTCTCGCTGCCGTCGTCGCGGGCGTGCTGGGGATGCGGTACGCGGCGCGGTCGCGTTCACGGGGCATCCGGACCGCGCGTGCGGTGGCCGCCGTGGTCGTACTCACCGCCGCCGTGCTGATCGTGTTCCACAACATCCACGGGGCCGCGCTGGCCGTGGGACTGGCCCTGGCTCTGCCAGGACGCCTCCCGGCGACCAGGCATCCATCTATCCGGATGGGGCTGGGGCGATGACACACAGCACTGGATGGCCGTGCCGGGAGCACGACCCTGAGCTCTGGTTCGCCGAGAGGCCTGAGCTGCTGACCCGCGCCCAGGCGATCTGCGCCGACTGCCCGGTCCGGGCAGCCTGTCTCGACGGTGCCCTGCGGCGGCGGGAACCCTGGGGCGTCTGGGGTGGCCAGATCGTCGTGGAGGGCCGCATCATCACCCACAAGCGAGGCCGAGGACGGCCCCGCAAGCGGGCGCTGGGCTACTTCCCGGACTGCCGGTCGGCGGTCCGGCCGGACTCGGACAGGTCGGTGGTCGGCAGCGGGCCGAGCGAGGTGAACGCGTCGAGGTAGGGGTCGACGTCGCCGCGGACCGTCCAGGACCGCAGCTGGTGCGCGGACCGGCGGGCCAGCAGCGCCCGGGTCAGCTCGAACTCGGGCGCCCGGACGACGACCGCCGGCTCGGCGCCCGGCTCGGAGTCCCAGCGCCAGCGCTCGCCGACCAGCGACAGCGGCGGCCGGCCGCGCACCCGATCGGCCAGCCGGGCCACGAACCGGTCCCGGACCGCCGCTATCGCCGGCGTGCCCTGGGCGCCCGGCTCGTGCAGCGCGCCGCGCAGGTCCTGCTCGTGGATCGTCACGTCGAACAGCGGCCGGATGCCGTGCGCGGCCATCCAGTCCCGCAGCGGACCGGCGACCGACCGCCACTCGTCGAGCAGCGCACCGACGTCACGGTCCCGACGGCGGGCCACCTGGCGGGCGGTCCACTCGGCGTTGTGGTCGTCCGGCTCGTCCCCGGCGACGACGTCGGCACCGAGCCCGACCATGTGCGAGAGCAGGTCGCGGACCGTCCAGGCGGGGCACGCGGGGACCGTCACCTGCGCCTGCTCCGGCGTCAGGTCGCCGACCAGCCCGATGACCCGCTGCTGGGCCCTGCTCCACTCCTCGATCCCGTCCACGCCAGGCAGCCAACCACCCCTGACGGCGGCCGGACCACCGGGTCCTTACGCTGAGGCGTGCCCACGGATCTTTTCCCGTCGCTTGGTCCGGTCCGGACCGTGCCGATCGCCCAGCCGGGTGAGCTGCTGGAACTGCTCCCCGAGCGCGCCGGCCTGGCCTGGGTGACCGGCGGTGAGGGCCTGGTCGGCTGGGGCACCGCGGCCCGGCTCGACCTGACCGGCCCTGACCCGTTCGGCCGGGCCGAGGCGTGGTGGCAGGAGCTGACCGCGGGCGTCGAGGTCGTCGACGACGTCGGGCTGCCCGGCTGCGGGCCGGTCGCGTTCGGTTCGTTCGCGTTCGACGCCGAGACCGGGCAGTCGGCGCTGGTCGTGCCCGAGACGGTGGTCGGGGTGCACGACGGCGTGTGGTGGCTGACCACGGTCGGCCGGTCGCCAGGGCTGCCCGAGCGGCGCGACCCGCCGGCCGCCCCCGGACCGCTCACCGGCCGCGACGGCGCCCGTACCGCCGCCGAGTGGACCGGGCTGGTCGCCGAGGCGGTCCGCCGGATCGCCGCCGGCGAGGTGGAGAAGGTGGTGCTGGCCAGGGACGTGGTGGTCGAGGCCGGCCGGCCGGTGGACCCGCGCTGGCCGCTGCGCCGGCTGGCCGAGCAGTACCCGAGCTGCTGGACGTTCGCGGTCGACGGCCTGCTCGGCGCGACCCCGGAGATGCTGGTGCGGCTGGAGAAGGGCGTCGCCACCTCGCGGGTGCTGGCCGGCACGCTGCGCCGCAACGGCGACCCGGCCCGGGACCGGTACGACGGCACCGCGCTGGCCGGGTCGATCAAGGACCTGGAGGAGCACGGGTACGGCGTGCGCTCGGTCGCCGACGCGCTGGCCCGGCACTGCCGGTCCGTCGAGGTGCCGGAGGAGCCGTTCGTGCTCGCCCTGCCGAACGTGATGCATCTGGCCACGGACGTGTCGGCGGTGGTTGCGGACGGCTCGACCTCGCTCGGCCTGCTCGCCTCGCTGCACCCGTCGGCGGCGGTGTGCGGATCGCCGACCGGTGCCGCGCTGCGGGTGATCCGGGAGATCGAGGGTCTCGACCGGGGCCGGTACGCCGGTCCGGTCGGCTGGATGAACGCGGCCGGGGACGGCGAGTGGGGCATCGCACTGCGCTGCGCGCAGATCGACCCGGCCGCGCCGGAGCGGCTGCGGCTGTTCGCCGGCTGCGGGATCGTCGCCGGCTCCAAGCCGGCCGACGAGCTCGCCGAGAGCGAAGCGAAGCTGGTCCCGGTCCGGGACGCGCTGCTGTCGTAGCCGGGTCAGCCGGCCGCGGCGGTGATGGCGGCGTCCAGCTCGATCGCCTCCTGCCGGTCGGTGCGGATCTCGACGACCGTGAGCCCGGACGGGCGGTCCAGGGCCGCGGTCAGGTCCGCCATCGTGCGAGCGAGCTGGTGCGGGGTGCCGGTGGCGGCGCAGAGGGCGGCCAGGTCGACCCCGTGCGGCGTGCCGAAGACCCGCTCGAACGCCGGCCCGTGCTCGGGCGCGCCCTGCTCGAGCAGGCCGAAGATCGCGCCACCGCCGTTGTTCACCACCACGACCGTGAGGTCCGGGCGCGGCTCGCCCGGGCCGATCACCAAGCCGTTCGCGTCGTGCAGGAAGGTCAGGTCGCCGAGCAGCGCGTACGCGGGGCCGGCGGTCGCCAACGCGGCGCCGACCGCGGTCGACACGGTCCCGTCGATGCCGGCCACGCCGCGGTTGGCGAGCACGGTCACGCCGGGCCGCGGTCCGGCCAGGAACAGGTCCCGGACCGGCTTGGACGACCCGCAGACGAGCAGCCCGCCGGCGGGCACGGCGTCCATCAGCGCCGCCGCCACACCGGGCTCGGACAGCCCGGCCTTGTCGAGCAGCCGGTCCACCGCCGCCCGCGCCTGGTCGGCCGCGTCCCGCCAGGCCGGCAGCCAGGCGTCGTCGCGCCGGCCGGCCGCCGGGGCGGGAACCGCCGGCAGCACGCGGGTGGCGTGGTGGGCCGGGTCGGTCCAGGTCGTTCCGGCGGCGACGACGTCGAGCGGGGCGGCGGCGAGCAGGCGGCCGACCGCGCGGCTGAGCGTCGGCCGGCCCACGGCCAGCACCCGGTCCGGCCGGTGCGCTGCCGGGAACCCGCCGCGCAGCAGCAGGTCGCCTCCGGGCAGCAGGCTCGGACCGGACGCGAGCCGGGCGCTCGGCTCGGCCACCACCGGCCAGCCCCGGGCCTCGGCCAGCGCGATCGCCGCCGCGACGACCCCTGCCGGCGCGTCCCCCAGCACGACGACCGTACGGGCGGGCAGGTCGTCGGCGACCGGACCCGGCACCGCCGCCGGCACGAGCCGGGTCCACGGCCCGCCGCCGGGCCGCCCGGCCAGCGACTCCGGCCAGCCCTCCCTCGCCGCCGGCCACTCGTCCGCCGCCGGCCAGCCCTGCCCCGCCGGCCACTCGTCCGCCGCCGGCCAGCCCTCCCCCGCCGCGGTCGCCGCCGGGTCCGGGGCGCCCCCGTCCGGGATGAGCGGCTCGCGAAAGGCGAGGTTAAGCTGCACCGGACCGCCGGCCGCGACCACCCGGCAGACCGTCGAGCGCCAGTACGCGTTCTGCCCGGCCCTGGTCTCCGGCACCCCCAGCTCGACGAACCGCGCCGCCGGGCCGAACAGGCCGAGCTGGTCGACGGTCTGGTTCGCCCCGACCCCGCGCAGCTCCGGCGGGCGGTCGGCGGTCAGCGCCAGCAGCGGCACGCCGGCGTGCGCCGCCTCCAGCACCGCCGGGTGCAGGTTCGCCGCCGCGGTGCCGGACGTGGTCACGACCACCGCCGGCCGCCCGGACGCCTTCGCCAGCCCCAGCGCGAGGAACCCGGCCGACCGCTCGTCGATCCGCACGTGCACCCGCAGCCGGCCGGCCGCATCGGCGGCGTGCAGCGCGAACGCCAGCGGTGCCGACCGGGAGCCGGGCGCGAGCACCGCCTCGCGTACGCCGCACCGGACCAGCTCGTCGACGAGCACCCGCGCCAGCGCGGTGGACGGGTTCACGGGACGAGCCCGGTCAGCTGCGCGTGGCAGCGCCGCAGCCGGTCCTCCCACCAGCTCCACCGGTCCGGCGGCGCGGCCAGCGCGGTGAGCAGGTCAGGGTCCGGGGTGACCGGCCGCACCTGGAGCCGGCCGGCGTCCGGGGCCAGCGGCGCGGCGGTCACGTCGGTGGCCATCAGCCCGACCGTGCCCAGCCCGCACGCGTACGGCAGGTCCGGCAGCGCGGCGGCGAGCGCGGCCCCGGCGGCGATCCCGACCGACGTGTCCAGCGCGCTGGAGACGACCACCGGCAGCCCGCAGCCGGCCGCGGCCCGCACCGCCGGCCGCACTCCGCCCATCGGGGCGACCTTGAGCACGACCAGGTCGGCCGCACCGGCCAGCGCGACCCGCTCCGGGTCGGCGGCCTTGCGCACGCTCTCGTCCGCGGCGACCGGGACGGCGCCGGCCAGCTGCCGCCGCAGCGCGGCCAGCTCCGGCAGGGTCGCGCACGGCTGCTCGACGTACTCCAGCCCGTACGGGGCGAGGGCGGCCAGCGCGTCGACCGCGGCCGGCACCGTCCAGCCGCCGTTGGCATCGATCCGGATCCGGCCGGCCGGACCCAGCACGTCCCGGACGGCGGCGACCCTGGCCACGTCGTCGGCCAGCCCCTGACCGGCCTGGGCGACCTTCACCTTCGCGGTCGTGCAGCCGGGGAAGCGGGCCAGCACGCCCGGCACCGACCGGGCCGGCACCGCGGGCACGGTCGCGTTCACCGGCACCGCGTCCCGCCGCGGCGCCGGCCAGCCGGCCCAGGCCGCCTCGACCGCGGCGGCCAGCCAGCGGGCCGACTCGGCGTCGCCGTACTCGACGAACGGCGCGAACTCGCCCCAGCCGACCGGACCCTGCAGCAGCGCTGCCTCCCGCTCGGTCACCCCGCGGAACGGCACGGTCAGCGGCACCCGTACGACGTGCAGGCCAGCGGTCAGCTCCGCCCATCCGGGCAGGTCGGGCGGCGACGGCACGGCTCCATCCTCCCCCTACGATCGGCACATGCCGCCACCGGAGGTATCGGAGCTGTTCGACCCGGACAGCTGGCGCCAGGTCGACGGCCCCGATCTCACCGACGTCACGTACCACCGGCACGTCACGGCGGACGGCGACGGGCCGGTCGTCCGGGTCGCGTTCGACCGGCCCGAGGTGCGCAACGCATTCCGGCCGCACACCGTCGACGAGCTCTACCGGGTGCTCGACCACGCCCGGATGTCCCCGGACGTCGGCTGCGTGCTGCTGACCGGCAACGGCCCGTCCCCCCGGGACGGCGGCTGGGCCTTCTGCTCCGGCGGCGACCAGCGGATCCGCGGCCGGGCCGGCTACCAGTACGCCTCCGGTGAGACCGCCGACACCGTCGACCCGGCGCGGTCCGGCCGGCTGCACATCCTCGAGGTGCAGCGGCTGATCCGGATGATGCCGAAGGTGGTGATCGCGGTCGTGCCCGGTTGGGCCGCCGGCGGCGGGCACAGCCTGCACGCGGTCTGCGACCTGACCCTGGCCAGCGCCGAGCACGCCCGGTTCATGCAGACCGACGCGGACGTCGGCAGCTTCGACGGCGGGTACGGCTCGGCCTACCTGGCCCGCCAGGTCGGGCAGAAGTTCGCCAGGGAGATCTTCTTCCTCGGCCGCCCGTACGACGCCGCCGCGGCGCACCGGATGGGGATGGTCAACGAGGTCGTCCCGCACGCCGAGCTGGAGCGGGTGGCGCTGGAGTGGGCGTTGACCGTGTGCGCGAAGAGCCCGACCGCGCAGCGGATGCTCAAGTTCGCGTTCAACCTCGCCGACGACGGGATGGTCGGGCAGCAGGTCTTCGCGGGCGAGGCGACCCGGCTGGCGTACATGACCGAGGAGGCGGTCGAGGGGCGCGACGCCTTCCTGGAGAAGCGGCGACCGGACTGGTCGGCGTTCCCCTACTACTACTGATGCGCGCGATCCCCGCCCGGTACGGACCCGAGCTGGTCGCCGCGCTGTCGGCAGCGCTGGACGGCACCGGCCCCGCGGTGCTGCCGCTGCCGGACGGCGTCGAGGGCGAGCGGCTGCGGGCCGCGCTGCGCCCGGACGTGCCGGCCGAGGACGGCGTCGTGCTGGTGGTGCCGACCTCCGGGTCGACCGGCGACCCCAAGGGGGTGCTGCTGACCGCGGCCGCGCTGTCGGCGTCCGCGGCCGGGACCGAACGCCGGCTGGGCGGCCCGGGGCGGTGGCTGCTGGCGCTGCCGGTGACGCACGTGGCCGGGCTGCAGGTGGTGCTGCGGGCGCTGCGGGCCGGGTCGGCGCCGGTGCCCGCCGGCGAGGACTTCGCGGCGGCGACGGCCGCGCTCGGTCCGGGGCGGCGGTTCACCTCGCTGGTGCCGACCCAGCTGCGCCGGCTGCTGGCCGCCGGCCCGGCCACGCTCGACGCGCTGCGCTCGTACACGGCCGTGCTGCTCGGTGGGGCGGCCCCGCCGGCCGGGCTGGTGGCGGCCGCGCGGGCGGCCGGGGTGCCGGTCGTGGTGACGTACGGGATGTCGGAGACCTGCGGCGGCTGCGTGTACGACGGCGTGCCGCTGGACGGGGTGAGCGTCGACCTGGCCGAGGACGACCGGGTCCGGATCGGCGGCCCGGTGCTGGCGGCCGGCTACCGTCTGCGGCCGGAGCTGACCCGGCGGGTGTTCGCCGGGGGGCGGTTCGTCACCGGCGACGTCGGCCGGCTGGACGGAGGGCGGCTGACCGTGCTCGGCCGGGCCGACGACCTGGTGGTCACCGGCGGCGAGAAGGTCGCGCCCGCGGCGGTGGCGGACGCGCTGGCCGAACACCCGGCGGTGGCGGAGGCGGCGGTGGTCGGGGTGGCCGACCCGGACTGGGGGCAGCGGGTGGTGGCGGTGGTGGTGCTGCGGGCGGGAGCCGGGCTGACCCTGGCCGAGGCGAGGCGGCAGGTGGCCGGGCGGGTGTCGCGGGCGGCGGCGCCGCGGGAGCTGCGGGTCGTCGACGCGCTGCCGCTGCTGGCCTCCGGCAAGCTCGACCGGCGGGCGCTGCTGCGGGAGCCGCGATGACGACGGTCGGCCAGTGGATCGAGGGCGCCCGGCCGCGCACGCTGCCGGCCGCGGTCGCGCCGGTGCTCGTCGGCACCGGCGCCGCGGCAGCGGCCGGCGACGTGCGGCCCGGCCGGGCGCTGCTCGCGCTGGTCGTGTCGCTGGCGCTGCAGGTCGCGGTCAACTACGCCAACGACTACAGCGACGGCATCCGCGGCACGGACACCCAGCGGGTCGGGCCGCTGCGGCTGGTCGGCTCCGGGGTGAGCAGCCCGGCCGCGGTGAAGCGGGCGGCGGTGGCCGCGTTCGCGGTGGCCGCGGCGGCCGGGCTGGTGCTGGCCGCGCTGACCACCTGGTGGCTGCTCGCGATCGGCGCGGCCGCGATGCTGGCGGCGTGGTTCTACACCGGCGGCTCCCGGCCGTACGGCTACCGCGCGCTCGGCGAGCTGTCGGTGTTCGTCTTCTTCGGCCTGGTCGCCACGATCGGGACGGCGTACGTCCAGCTGGAGCGGGTGACCGCGACCGCCGTCGCGGGCGGCGTCGGCTGCGGGGCGCTGGCCTGCGCGCTGCTCGTCGTGAACAACCTGCGCGACATCCCGACGGACAGCGTGACCGGGAAGCGCACGCTGGCTGTGGCGCTCGGCGACCGCCGGACCCGCCTGCTGTACGTGGCCCTGGTGGCGGTCGCGTTCCTCGTCGCCGTCGCCCTGGTCGCCGTCACCCCGTGGACGCTGCTCACCCTCGCCGCCGTCCCGCTCGCCGCCCGCCCGGCCCGTACGGTCGCCGCCGGCCGGCAGGGCCGCGACCTCGTGCCGGCCCTGCGCGACACCGGCCGGCTCCAGCTTGCCTATGCCGTCCTGCTCGCCGTCGCGCTAGTCCTCGGCTGACCCGCGGCCGGTGCGACGGCGGCCACTATCGTCCCGACATGGCGAACCGGTTCGAGTACAAGGTGGAAGAGCTCCGCGAGGGCATGGTCGGCGGCAAGATGTCCGGCGACAAGCTGGAGAAGCTGCTCAACGACAACGCCCGGGACGGCTGGCGGCTGCGGGCGATCACCTCGGTCCAGGTGAAGGGGCGGGTCGGCCCCGGCGGCGTCGAGGGGCTGCTGATCACCTTCGAACGCCTGACCGGCTGACCGCCGCACGGTCGTCGCGCCCGCGGGGCGCCGCCGTGGCCGGCCGGCCCGCGGCGTAGCGCGGGGCGCCGGGGCGTGCCCGCGGCTACGGTCGGCCCGTGCTGCACCTGCGCCTGATCGTCCCGGTCGACTCCACCGACCGCGCCCGCTCGCTGCTGGCCGACCACCAGGGCGTCACCAACGTGGTCGTACTGCCCGGCGCGGGCGTCCGGCCGGAGGGCGACGTGATGCTCGCCGACGTGGCCCGCGAGTCGGCCAACCATGTGCTGGACCAGCTGGCCGGGCTTGGCCTGACCAGACGCGGGTCGATCGCCGTCCAGGGCGTCGACCTCGCCCTGTCCACCGACGCGGACCGGGCCGAGGCCCAGGCGCCCGGTGAGGGCAGCGACGCGGTCGTGTGGGCGGAGCTGGCCGCCCGGGCCAAGGAGGAGTCGACGCTGTCTGCCACGTACCTCTCCTTCTTCGCCGTGGCGGTCATCCTGGCCGGCATCGCCGTGCTGCTGGACTCGTCGATCCTCGTCGTCGGCGCGATGATCGTCGGACCGGAGTTCGGGGTGCTGGCCGGCATCTGCGCCGGCGCCGTCCTGCGCCGGTGGCCGGTCGTGCGGAGGTCCGCGGTCGCGCTGGTCGTCGGCTTCGGGGTCGGCATCCTGGCCGCCGTGCTCGCCACCTGGCTGCTCACCGCGGTCGGCCTGATCGACTCCGGCCAGCTGTTCCAGCCCCGTCCGCAGACCGCCTTCATCTACCGGCCGGACGCCCTGTCCTTCGTCGTCGCGTTCCTCGCCGGGATCGCCGGAATGCTCGCGCTGACCTCGGCCCGGTCCGGCGCGCTTGTCGGCGTGCTCGTCTCGGTGACGACGATTCCCGCCGCCGGCGACCTCGCGGTCGCGCTGGCGTTCGCGTCCTCCACCGACCCGAGCCGACCCCGCGGCGACTACCTCCACCAGGCCGCGAGCTCGACCGGCCAGCTGCTGCTCAACCTGCTCGGGTTGGTCCTCGCCGGCGCGCTCACGCTGCTGATCCAGCGCATCGTCTGGCCCCGCATCCTGCGCCGCCACTGATCCCGGCCGCGGCGCGCCGGGGTCCGTCGTTCGCATCCGTCCTGGGAGAAGTACCTGGGCGGCCGCTGACCCACGACCGATCGTCCCCGGGGGTGCGATCGTCAGCGCGGGGCCTGTCCGTCCGTTCCGGCGACCGGCGCGACGATCAGCTCGCCCACCGTCTCGGCCAGCGCGGCCCGCGCGTCCACGTCCAGCCCGTCGTCGGTGACCAGGACGTCCGCCGCGGACAGCGGTCCGAACGTGCACAGCCCCACCGTCCGCCACTTGGTGTGGTCGGCGACGACGATCACCTTCTTCGCGTGCCCGAGGAAGGCCCGGTTGGTCTCGGCCTCGGCCAGGTTCGGCGTGGTCAGGCCCGCGACCGGGTCCATCCCGTGCACGCCGAGGAAGAGCACGTCGACGTGCAGCGACCGGATCGTGGCGTCGGCGAGCGGGCCGACCAGCGCGTCCGACGGCGTGCGGACGCCGCCGGTGAGCACGACGGTCTGCCGGGCCGGCCCGGCCGTCCCGGTGAACGCCTCGGCGACCCGGACCGAGTTGGTGACCACCGTGATGTCCTGGGTCGCGGCCAGCGCGGTGGCCAGCGCCATGGTCGTCGTGCCGGCGCTGATCGCGAGCGCCTGCCCGGGGCCGACCAGCCCGGCCGCGGCGACCGCGAGCGCGCTCTTCTCCAGGCACTCGCGCACCGACTTGGCCTCGAAGCCCGGCTCCTCGGCGCTGTTGGTCGCCAGCACCGCGCCGCCGTGCACCTTGTGCAGCAGGCCGCGGCGGTCGAGCTCTTCCAGGTCGCGCCGGACGGTCATGTCGGAGACGTCCAGCAGGCTGGTCAGGTCGCTGACCCTGACCCCGCCCCGGCGGCGTACCTCGTCGACGATCCGGGCCTGTCGCTGGCGCGCGAGCATCAGTCATCACCGTCCGCAGGCAGGAGCACCACGTCCCGGGGGCCGACCCGGACCGGTCGCCGCCCGACCCGCACCTCGACCGGGTCGTCGGTGTGGTTCAGCAGGAACAGGGTCTCGCCGCGGCGGATCGCTTCCAGACCCGGCGGCGCTCCCGGCAGCA
The DNA here is from genome assembly GCA_036558285.1 of Mycobacteriales bacterium. GTDB lineage: Bacteria > Actinomycetota > Actinomycetes > Mycobacteriales > CADCTP01 > CADCTP01. Next base: position 21,980 of record DATBFW010000172.1, read on the forward strand.
CCGGCCGGACGCCGGCCTGCCCCGCCGCCCGGGCGACCAGCGCGCGGGCGGCCGCGAGCGGCAGCGGCGCCGAGGCGTAGAACACGCTGCCGTGCCGGGTGACCGCCGGCGCGCCGTCGAGGTCGCCGCCGGCGTACCAGGCCAGCACCTCGGTGTCCGGGTCGGGCACGAGTCGCTCGGACCAGACCTCGACCGCGTGGTCGGCGCCGTCCATCCGCACCACCGCCGGAGCGGCCAGCGGGAGGTGCTCGGCGACGGTGACGCCGAGCAGGTCCCGCAGCCGGGCCGGGTAGCGGCCGGGTGGCACCTGGTCGCGCTCGTCGACGAGCCCCGACCAGCAGCCAACCAGCAGCGTCCCGCCGGCGGCGGCGTGGTCGGCGAGCGCGGCGACGTCCGCGTCGGCGAGCAGGTAGACGGTCGGCACGATGACCAGCCGCCGGCCGGCCAGGTCGGCGCCCGGCCCGACGAACTCGAGGGTGATGCCCTCGTCCCAGGCCGCGCCGTACCAGCGCCGGGCCTCGGCGAGGTGGTCGAGCTCGGCCGCCGGTTGCGCCGGCTGGGACTGCGCCCACCAGGACGGCCAGGAGAACAGGATCGCCGCGTCGGCCGCCACCCGAGTGCCGGCCACGCCGGCCGCGCCGGCCACACCACCCGAGCCGGCCACACCACCCGAGCCGGCCAGCTCGGCGCCGAGCGCCGACACCTCCGGCAGTACGGCGCCGTCGTGCCCGACCATCGCCGAGTGCCACTTCTCCGCGCCGACCGCCGACTGCCGCCACTGGAAGTGCAGCACCGCGTCGGAGCCGCGGGCCACCGCCTGCAGCGACCAGAGCCGGTATTGCCCCGGCCGCTTGGGAACGTTGCGCTCGCGCCAGTTGACCCGGGCCGTGGTCTGCTCCATCAGCAGCCACGGCCGGCCGCCGCCGAGCCCGCGCATGAGGTCGGCGACCATCGCCGCGTCCACGTGCGTGCGCGGATCGGCCGGGTCCTGGTACGTGTCCTGGGCGACCACGTCCAGGTGCGGCGCCCAGGACCAGTAGTCGAGCGTCGGGCGGAAGCCGACGAAGTTCGTCGTGACCGGCCGGTCGGAGTGCCGGCGCAGCACCTCCCGCTCGGCCAGGTACTGGTCGAGCAGCTCGTCCGAGCAGAACCGGCGCCAGTCCAGCCGCTGGCCCGGGTTCGGGAAGGTCGGGGTGGTCCGCGGCGGCAGCACCTCGGCCCAGTCCGAGTAGCGCTGGGACCAGAAGCTGGTGCCCCAGGCGGCGTTGAGCCCGTCGAGGTCGCCGTGCCGGCGGAGCAGCCAGTCCCGGAACCGCTGCGCGCTGCGGTCGCAGAAGCACTCCCCCACGTGGTTGCCCGACTCGTTGCCGACGTGCCAGAGCACCACGGCCGGATGCCGGCCGAACCGTTCGGCGATCCGCTCGACCAGCTCCAGCGACCGCTGCCGGTAGGTCACCGACGACGGGCAGAACGCCTGCCGGCTGCCCGGCCACAGCCGGGTGCCGTCGGCCAGCTCCGGCAGCGACGCCGGGTCCAGCCTCGCCAGCCAGGGTGGCGGCGACGCGGTCGCGGTGGCCAGGTCGACCGCGATGCCGCCGTCGTGCAGCAGCTCGACCACCCGCTCCAGCCAGCCGAGGTCGTACACGCCCTGGCGGGGCTCGAGCCGGGCCCAGGAGAACACCCCGACGGTCGCCAGCGTGACGCCGGCCGAGCGCATCAGCGCGACGTCCTCGGCCCAGACCTGCTCCGGCCACTGCTCCGGGTTGTAGTCGCCGCCGAACCAGACGGTGCGAGGGCGGCCGGCCGGCCCGCCGGGTGAGGTCATGGGGACAAGACTGCTCAGCGGAAGATCTAGAGTCAACAAACTCGAACAGAAGCCGCACATCGTGTTCCGGCGCTGTCGTACGCCCGCGACACTCAGCGAACCGTTACCGGATCGCGACGTTGACCTGGGTCTCCCACCGGGTCGGCCGATTGACAGGTGTGAGCGGGGCCACTTCAATGTCGATCGATTCTGGTGAACTGCGTTCGAACCTGTCGGCTACGTAGTGGAGGCGTCATGGGCAAGCGAGTGCTCCCGGACCCCGACCAGCAGGGTCTGCCCGCCGCGGTCTTCAACCGCCGGATCTTCCTCGGGGCGGGCGCGGTCGCTCTCGGCTCGCTCGGCCTGGCCGCCTGCGGCGGCTCGTCATCGTCGTCCTCGGGCAGCAGCAGCGGCGGGAACGCCACCGGCACGGTGACGTTCGGCTCCAACGCCTCGGACGAGGTGCCGAAGAAGGCGTTCGAGGCGACCTTCGCGGCGTACAAGACCGCCGGCGGCGGCGACGTCAAGGTCAACACCGTCGACCACAACACGTTCCAGGAGCAGATCAACAACTACCTGCAGGGCCGCCCGGACGACGTGTTCACCTGGTTCGCCGGCTACCGGATGCGGTTCTTCGCGAAGAAGGGCCTGGTCGGCGACGTCTCCGACGTGTGGCAGAAGATCGGCGGCGGGTTCACCGACGCGATCAAGACCGCGTCCACCGGTGAGGACGGCAAGCAATACTTCGTGCCGCTGTACAACTACCCGTGGGCGGTGCACTACCGGAAGAGCGTGTTCGAGGCCAACGGCTTCCAGCCGCCGACGACGCTCGACGAGATGGTCACCCTCGGCCAGCAGATGAAGAAGAAGGGCCTGGCCCCGCTCGCCTTCGCCGACAAGGACGGCTGGCCGGCGATGGGCACGTTCGACTACCTGAACATGCGGATCAACGGCTACGACTTCCACATCAACCTGATGGCCGGCAAGGAGGCCTGGGACTCGCCCAAGGTGGCCACGGTCTTCGACACCTGGAAGCGACTGCTGGAGATCAGCCAGCCCAACTCGCTCGGCCGGACCTGGCAGGAGGCCGCGCAGACGGTGGCCCAGAAGAAGGCCGGCATGTACCTGCTCGGCACCTTCGTCGGGCAGCAGTTCACCGGCGCGGACAAGGACGACCTCACCTTCTTCCCGTTCCCGGAGGTCGACTCGTCGGTCGGGACCGACGCGGTCGAGGCGCCGATCGACGGGTTCATGATGGCCAAGCGCCCGAAGAACGCCGACGGCGCCAAGAACCTGCTGGAGTTCCTCGGCTCCGCCAAGGCCGAGAACGCCTACCTGGCCACCGACTCCAACGACGTCGCCGTGCACAAGGACGCCGACACGTCCAAGTACAACGCCCTGCAGAAGCAGGCGTCCGAGCTGATCGGCAACGCCAAGTCCATCTCCCAGTTCCTGGACCGGGACGCCGACCCGACCTTCGCCTCGACGGTGGCGATCCCGGCGTTCCAGTCGTTCATCAAGAACCCGGCTGACGCCGCCTCGATCGCCAAGTCCATGGAGCAGCAGAAGAAGTCGATCTACCAGAGCTAGGGGGCACCGTGGCGGTCTCCACGACCGGGGTCCCGACCGGGGCCCCGGCCCCCGACGTCCCCAAGCGCGGCGGCAAGCGGTCCGCGCACCGATGGACCCGGCGGGACAAGCTGGTCCTGGCGCTGATGATCGGCGTCCCGACGCTGATCAGCATCGCGCTGGTCTGGGTGCCGGCGCTGTCCTCGGTCGCACTGTCGTTCACCCGGTGGGACGGCATCGGCCTGGACAGCATCAAGTGGATCGGCCTGCGCAACTACCGGGAGATCTTCACGATCTACCCGCCGTTCTATCCCGCGCTCTGGCACAACCTCATCTGGCTGCTGTTCTTCCTGCTCGTCCCGACGCCGATCGGCCTGTTCCTGGCGGTGCTGCTGGACCGCGAGCTTCGGTACACCCGGGTCTACCAGAGCCTGATCTTCCTGCCGGTGGTGCTGTCGCTGGCGATCGTCGGCTTCATCTGGCAGCTGATCTACTCGACGGACCAGGGGCTGATCAACGCGGTCATCGCGAAGTTCGGCGCGCAACCGATCGACTGGCTGGGCAACCCGCGGCTCAACCTGTGGGCGGTGCTCATCGCCGCGAGCTGGCGGCACGTCGGCTACATGATGATCCTCTACCTGGCCGGGCTGAAGAGCGTCGACCCGGCGCTGAAGGAGGCGGCCGCCATCGACGGCGCCAGCGGCTGGCAGGAGTTCCGGTACGTCGTGTTCCCGGCCCTGCGGCCGATCAACATCGTCGTCCTGGTCATCACCGTGATCGAGTCGCTGCGCGCGTTCGACCTCGTGTTCGTCATCAACGGCGGGCGCAACGGGCTGGAGCTGCTGTCCGTGCTGGTGACCCAGAACATCATCGGCGAGGCCAGCCGGATCGGCTACGGCTCGGCGATCGCCTCGATCATGCTGGTGATCTCCACCGTGTTCATCGTGATCTACACGCTCAACATCTTCCGGGAGGAGCGGCGATGACCGCCGTGCAGACCCCCCGGCAGGCGGAGCCGGGGACCGAGGCGATCCGGCGGCGCCGCCGCCCGGTCACCCCGGGCCGGATTCTGCTGCACGCCTTCCTGATCGTGACGTCGCTGGTGTTCATCTTCCCGCTGCTGTACGCGATCTACACCTCGCTGCGGCCGTACGCGGAGACGGCGAGGTACGGCTACTTCTCGCTCCCCCGCGCGCTCACGTTCACCAACTACGTCCACGCCTGGCAGCAGTCGCGGGTGCTGCACTTCCTGATCAACACGTTGATCATCGTGCTGCCGTCGCTGGTGCTGATCCTGCTGCTGTCGTCGTTCGTCGCGTTCGGGCTGGCCCGGTTCGGCGTGCGCGGCGGCAAGTGGCTGCTCATCATGTTCACCGCCGGCAACCTGCTGCCGCAGCAGATCCTCGTCACCCCGCTCTACCAGGCCTACCGGCTCTGGGACGACCAGAACTGGGTGGTCGAGCACCAGGCCTTCATCTACGACACGTACTGGGGCGTCATCGCGATCCACGTGGCCTTCCAGATCGGCTTCTGCGCGTTCGTGCTCACCAACTACATGCAGACGCTCCCGCACGAGCTGACCGAGGCGGCGCTGGTCGACGGCGCCGGCGCCTGGCGGCAATACTGGGCGATCACGATGCCGCTGTGCCGGCCGCCGCTGGCCGCGTTGGCGACGCTGGAGTTCACCTGGATCTACAACGACTTCCTCTGGGCCCTCGTGCTCATGAATACCGGTGACAAGCGGCCGATCACCACCGCGCTGAACAACCTGCGCGGCGAGTTCTTCACCGACAACAACCTGCTCGCCGCCGGCTCCGTCATCATCGCGCTGCCGACGGTGCTGGTGTTCGTGCTGCTGCAGAAGCACTTCGTGGGCGGACTCACGCTGGGAGCGAACAAGGGATGACCTCCGCCGACGCCGGCGGCCTGGTGCACCTGCGGGCGGCCGGCGCCAGCCTGCTGCTGGACGCCCGCGGTCCCGGGCCGGTGACCGTGCCGCACTGGGGACCCGACCTCGGCGCGCTGGACGAGTCCACTGTGGACGAGCTGGTGGCCGCCACCGTGCCGGCGGTGCCGAGGGGGACGCTCGACCTGCCGGTGCCGGTCGCGCTGCTGCCGGCGTACGGGAGCGG
>DATBFW010000173.1:0-10148 GCA_036558285.1 Mycobacteriales bacterium
TGGCGGCTTCGGTGGTGGCAACGGCGGCGGCACCGGCGGCGGCACCGGCGGCACAGGTGGCACCGGCACCGGAGCGGGGAACGGGCCGTGACCGCCTGGCTGCCGGAGCCGGCGACCGAGCCCATCCCGGCCCCTCCGCCGTTCATCGCGCTGGCCGGCGTCAGCAAGACCTACCGCGGCGGCAGCCTCGAGGTGCACGCGCTGCGGGGCATCACGCTGCGCATCGAGCCGGGCGAGTACGTCGCGGTCATGGGGCCCTCCGGGTCCGGCAAGTCGACGCTGATGAACATCCTCGGCTGCCTCGACGTCCCGTCCACCGGCACGTACCACCTGGCCGGCGAGGACGTCAGCCGGATGACCGAGGACCAGCTCGCCGACGTCCGCAACCGGCGGATCGGGTTCGTGTTCCAGCAGTTCAACCTGCTGGCGTCGCTGTCGGCGTGGCGCAACGTCGAGATCCCGCTCATGTACGCGGGGGTGCCGCGGCAGGAGCGGCGGGACCGGGCGATCGCCGCGCTCGACCGGGTCGGGCTGGCCGACCGGGCCGAGCACCGCCCCGGCGAGCTGTCCGGCGGTCAGCAGCAGCGGGTCGCCGTGGCCAGGGCGATCGTCGGCGGTCCCGACCTGATCCTCGCCGACGAACCGACCGGCAACCTCGACTCCGCGTCCTCAGCCGACGTGCTCGGCCTGCTGTCCGAACTGCACGGCACCGGCCGGACGGTCGTGCTGATCACGCACGAGCAGGAGGTCGCCGACACCGCGGACCGGATGATCCGCATCCGCGACGGGCATGCCAGCGAACCCCTGGAGACGTACCGGTGAGCTGGGCGGATACGCTGCGGACCGGCCTGGACGCGATCAAGTCGCACCGGCTGCGGTCCGGGCTGACCACGCTCGGCATCCTCATCGGCATCGCCGCGGTGATCCTCACCGTCGGCCTCGGCATCGGCGCACAGCGGCAGGTGTCGGCGCAGGTGCAGGCGCTCGGCACGAACCTGCTCATCGTCACGCCGGGCAGCACCACCGGCACCGGCGGCGTGCGCGGCGGGTTCGGGTCGGCCTCGACGCTGACCCAGACCGATGCCCAGGCGCTCGGGTCGCGGGCGGCGGCGCCGGACGTCGCCGCGGTCGCCGCGACCGCGTCCACGTCGGCGACCCTGCAGAACGGCTCGACCAACTGGACCACCAGCGTGGTCGGCACCTCCCCGTCCTGGCTGCCGGTACGGGCCAGGAAGATCGCCTCCGGCCGGTTCCTGTCCGCATCCGACGATCGGTCGGTCGCCGCGGTCACGGTGCTCGGGTCGAGCACCGCGACCGAGCTGTTCGGCCCGGTGGACCCGGTCGGGCAGTCGGTCACCGTCGACGGCAAGCCGTTCCAGGTGATCGGCGTGCTGGCCGCATCCGGGTCGACCGGCGCCACCAACGACGACGACCAGGCGATCATCCCGATGAGCACGGCCCAGCAGCGGGTGATCGGCGGGTCGAGCCGCACGTCGGTGCAGACGATCTACGTGCAGGCGGCGTCCTCCGCGGTGATGTCCGCCGCGTACCAGGAGACGCAGAGCCTGCTGCTCGCGCTGCACGGCATCGACACCGCCGCGAACGCCGACTTCACCGTCACCAGCCAGCAGTCGCTGGTGTCCGCGGCGTCCTCGGTGGACAGGACGCTGACCATCCTGCTGGCCGGCATCGCCGCGATCTCGCTGCTGGTGGGCGGGATCGGGGTCATGAACATCATGCTGGTCTCGGTCACCGAGCGGATCAGGGAGATCGGGTTGCGCAAGGCGCTCGGCGCCCGGCCGCGGCTGATCCGCCGGCAGTTTCTGGTCGAGGCGTCCGTGCTCGGGCTCGCCGGTGGGGTGCTCGGCGCGGCGGTCGGCATCCTCGGCGCGCACCTGCTGCCGCCGGTCATCTCCAACCCGATCGCGGTCTCCGTGCCCGCGGTCGTCGGCTCGATCGTGGTGGCGCTCGCGGTCGGGCTCGGGTTCGGCGTCTACCCCGCCGGCCGGGCCGCCCGGCTCGCCCCCATCGACGCGCTGCGCAGCGACTGAGTCCCTTCTGTCCACAGTGGAGTTGCAGTGAATCGTCCTACGGTGCTGGCGCTCGTGACCGGCGTACCGGTCGCCCTGCTGCTGCTTGCCGGCTGCGGCGGCGGGTCGTCCACATCGGACAGCGCGGCCGCGGCGCCGGCACCGAGCGCGACGGCGTCGCCGGGGTCTGCCGGCGGGTCGGGCGCACCGGGTCGGGGCCGCGGGCCGGCGGCGTCCGGAGAGATCGCCGCGGTCACCGGGAAGACGCTGCAGGTGCAGAACAGCCAGTCGCAGACGGCGGTCACCTGGTCGGCGTCGACCGCGTTCACGAAGACGGTGCCGGCCACGCTCGCGGTCGGCGACTGCGTGACCGCGACCGGGACGGCCGGCAGCGGGTCGGCGCTGACCGCGACCTCGGTGCGGGTGCTGTCCACCGGCGGGACGTGCACGCCGAACCGCAACGGCGGGCCGGCCGGCGGTCCGGACCGGACACCGCGGCCGCGGCCGTCGGGCGGCTTCAGCCCGCCGGCCGGGCGGGCCGGCGGCGGTCAGGACTTCGCCACCGCGTTCGGGACGGTGAGCGCGGTGTCCGCGTCGACCGTGACGGTGACCGGCCGGCTGCTCACCGGCGGTCGGTTCCGCGGCTCGGGCACTCCCGCGGCCACGCCGACGTCCGGCCCGGTCACCGTGACGCTCGGGTCGTCGGCGTCGGTGCTGCGTACGGTCAAGGCGACCGGGGCCGACGCCAAGGTCGGCACCTGCGCGGTCGCGACCGGCAAGGCCGACTCGAGCGGTGCGGTCGCGGCGACCGCGATCGCGCTCAGCGCCAAGGCGGCGAACGGATGCACCGGCGGCTTCGGCGGTCGGTTCGGCGGCTTCGGCGGCTTCGGTGGCTAGCCGGCGGGTGGTGATCCCGGTCGCCGTCGCCGGGATGCTGGTCGTGACCGCCGGCGGCGTGGGGGCCTACGCGGCGGTGCGCGGCCCGGACGGGTCCTACCGGACGGCGGTCGCCGGCCTGCGGTCGGTCAGCTCGACGCTGAGTGCGACCGGGACCGTCGGGCCGGCGTCGTCGGCGACCGTGGCGTTCCCGATCGCCGGCACCGTCGACTCGGTGCCGGTCGCGGTGGGCGACGCGGTCGCGGCGAACGCGACGCTGGCCACGCTGGACCCGACCGCGCTGACGTCCGCGCTGAACCGGGCCCAGTCGTCCCTTGCGCAGGCGAAGCTGACGCTGCAGCAGGACCAGGACGGGACCGGTATGGCGAGGGCACAGTTCGCGACGGTGGCGTTCTTCACCGCCGCGCGCGTGTCCGGCACCGGCCTGTCCGTCCCGGCCGCCCAGCGGGCGGTGGAGCAGGCGCAGCAGCGGGCCGACGCGGCACTGTCCACTGCGGACGGTCATCTGGCCGCGGCCGGCGCGGCGTGCGGGCAGGAGCAGGGTTGGTCCGGTGCGCTCGGGTTCGCGGCACCGACGCCGACCGCGTCGCGGACCGCGTCGCCGTCCGCCAAGCCGTCCGCCGAGCCGTCCGCCGAGCCGACCCCGAGCGCGACGCCGACGGCTCCGTCGAGGGGCGATCCGGCAGCCTGCCTCGCCGCGCTGCAGAAGGTGCTGGCCGACCAGACCGCGACGCAGAAGGCACAGCAGGACGTCTCGGCCGCGCAGAAGGCGCTCACCACCGCGCTCGCGGACGAGGCGAAGGCGACGCCCACACCGAGCCCGTCCAAGCCCACACCGTCCAAGCCCGGCCCGACCAAGCCGGGCGCCGGCTCGTCCGGACCAGCCGGTGGGAGCGAGTCCCGCGCCGGCAGCACGGCCGGCTCCGGCTCCGGCCGCGGCGCCGCCGGGGCCGGCTCGACCGGCGGGACAGGCTCGACCGGCGGGACAGGCTCGACCGGCGGAAACGGCTCGACCGGCGGGACCGGCCGCAGCGGGAGCGGTGGCGCGTCCGCCCGGCCGGTCACGCCCGAGCAGATCGCCGCCGACCAGGCGGCCGTCAATGCGGCCGCCGCCGAGGTCGCGGTCGCGCAGCAGAACCTGGCCGCGGCCACGATCCACAGCCCGATCGCCGGCACCGTCGCCGCGGTCGACATCGAGCCCGGCGACACGGTCTCGGCCGACTCGAGCACCGCGACGATCGAGGTCATCGGCGCCGGACCGCACGTGGTCACGGCCGCCGTCGACGTCACCAAGATCCCGTCGATCAGGGCCGGTCAGACCGCGACGGTGGTCCCGGACGGCGGCACCGGCCCGCTGCCGGCAACCGTCACGTCGGTCGGTGTCGCCCCCACCACCACCGGCGGCACCGCGTACCCGGTGACCTTGAGCTTCACCGGCAGCCCGCCGGACGTCCGGGACGGCATCGGCGCCGCGGTCACGATCACCACCGCGCAGGCGAAGAACGCCCTGGCCGTCCCGACCACGGCGGTCACCCGTACGGCGGTCGGCGACGTCGTCACCGTCCTCGCCGGCGGCAAGACCCGCCGCACCCCGGTCCAGGTCGGCGCCGTCGGCACCGACTACACCCAGATCACCCGGGGCATCACCGCCGGCACCACCGTCGTCCTCGCCGACCTCGACGAAGCCGTCCCCGCCAGCTCCACCGCCACCCGCTTCGGCCCCCGCACCGGCACCCTCACCCGCCCTGGCGGCTGAGGCGCCAGGGCTGCGTGACCGCCCGCAGCGGCGAGACCAGTGCGAGCTGGTCGAAGTCGGCGTCGTTGTGCAGCAGCGCGCGACCCTCGCGGATGCACACCGTCGCGATGAGACAGTCGGTGGTGCGCCGGATCGTCAGCCCCTGCCGGCGGGCGGCGCGGTAGAGCTGCGCGGCGTTCCGGAAGTCGTCCAGGCCCTCGAGCCCGACGATGTCCAGCGCCAGCAACCGCCGCTCGACACCGAGCAGCACACTGTCGTCCTTGATGCCTTGCAGGATCTCGGTGTGGACGACGTCGGTCAGCCCCACCGGCTGCTCGTCCGCCAACTCCCGGGCGAGCAGTCCCGCCTGCCAGGTGTCCCGACCGGCGAAGAAGTCGATCCAGACGCTGGTGTCGACGATCACCAGCCGGTCCGGCCGCCGCGGGACGTGTCGAGGTCGATGTCGAGGTCGACGGCGCCGCGGTAGGCGAGCAGGCCCTTCGCCTTCCGTCGCCGGATCAGCTCGGCCAGGGCGAACTCGACGGTCGCCTTCTTGGTCCGGGTGCCGGCCAGCTCCTGAGCCTCCGCCAGGAGTGCGTCGTCGATCTCGATGTTCGTCCGCACCCCACCACCGTACACATCATTTCAGCGATCAGTGTGTATGGCGCGGTTGAGGAGGGTGGTGAGGGTGGTGGTGGCGGGGGAGGCGAGGAAGGTGTCGAGGGTGACCTCGGCGCCGGTGTGGTCGGCGAGGGGGAGGCGCCAATTGGGGTACTCGTCGAGGGTGCCGGGGAGGTTGGGCTGGCGCAGGTCGCCGACCGCGTCGGCTGGCATGGCCAGCACGACCTGGCTGGGCGTCCGGGCCAGCAGTCGGTACATGTCCAGCACCAGCTCGGAGTCCGGCGCACCCGGCCGGGCCAGCCCCTCGGCCCGCATCATCGCCAGCAGGCGCTCCCGCTCCGCCCGCACCCGGGCCCGCTCCTCCTCGACCGGCCGGTCGAGCTGACCGAGCTCGGCCCGCACCCGCACCTGCTCGTCCGCGAGGAACCCGTACGCGGTCGGCAGGTCGTGCGTGGACACGCTCGCCACCGCTCGCGCCCGCCACCGCCCCGGCGGCAGCGGCGTGATCTCGTCCTCCTCCCGGGTGAACCAGAGCACCGACGATCCCAGCACCCCGGCCTCGTCGAGTGCCAGCCGCACCTCCGGCTCGACCGTGCCGAGGTCCTCGCCGATGACCATCGCCCTGGCCAGGGCCGCCTCCAGCACCAGCACCCGCAGCATCGCCGCGTGGTCGTACGACACGTACGTCCCGTTGACCGCACCGAGCCCGGCCGGCACCCACCAGAGCCGGAACAGCCCCATCACGTGGTCGACCCGCAGCCCGCCGCCGTGCTCCAGCGCCGCCCGCACGACCTGCCGGAATGGCCGGTACGCGGTCTCGGCCAGCCGCCCGGGCCGGAACGGCGGGAATCCCCAGTCCTGCCCGAGCTGGCTGAACGGGTCCGGCGGCGCCCCGACGGTGGCCCCGGTGGCCAGGTCGCCGGGCAGCAGCCAGGCGTCCGCACCCACCGGGTCGACGCCGACGGCGAGGTCGTGCACGATCCCGACCGCCATCCCGGCGTCCCGGGCCGCCTGCTGCGCGGCGTCCAGCTGCTCGATCGCGCGCTGCTGGATCCACCGGTGCAGCCGGACCCGGTCAGGGTCGGCGGCAGCGACCGCCGCCGGACCGGGGCGCCGCAGTGACGCCGGCCAGGTCCGCCAGTCCGCCCCGTGCTGCTCGGCCAGCACGCAGAACACGGCGAACCCGTCGACCCGGGTCCAGTCCACTTCCGGCAGCGGCTCGCCCGGCGGCAGCAGCAGCGCGAGCGCGGCCCGCTTGGCCGTCCAGATCGCGTCCCGGTCGATCAGCGGACCGGACGGCGGCCGGAGCGCGTCCACCCGCGCACGCACCTCGGCCGGCGCGGTCGCGTACTCCGGCAGCGCGTCGACCGCCACCCCCACCTGGTCGGCGAACCGCCGGGAGGACGGGAAATACGGCGAGGGCTGGATCGGCAGCACCGGCGTGACCGCGTGCATCGGGTTGACCAGCAGCACGTCCGCCCCACGCGTGCCGAGCTCGCGAGCCAGCGTGCGCAGGTCGGCGTAGTCACCGATGCCCCAGGACCGGGCCGACCGCAGCTGGTAGAGCTGCACCTGCCAGCCCCAGGCCCGCCGGTCCAGCGGTGGCAGCGCCGGCGGACCGACCACGATCGGCGTCCCGTCGGCGAGCTGGTGCACCCCGACCGGCAGCGGCTCGCCGACCCGGACCACGACCGTGACCCCCGACTCCAGGGTCAGCGCGCCGGCGACCGGCGACGGCCCGGCGGTGACCAGGGCGCGCCGCGGCGGCGGTCCGACCAGGTCCAGGGTCGCCTCGACCGCGGCCGGCGAGACGGACACCCGCCGGCGGCCCCAGTCGAGGTAGGAGATGGCGACGCCGGCCGCGGCCGCCCGCTGCGAAAGATCCACGCCCGGCGGCTTACCCAGCAGGCTCACTCGCCGTACAACGGCACCGGCAGGTCCGCCGGCGGCGCGATCCGGGCCCACCGCTCGGTGGTCGCGTCCGTCGCCGCCGGCGCGGAGCCGGCGAACCGCACCACCTCGGCCCGGTCGAGTACGTCGTCCGGATGGGCGCCGCGGGCCGCCACCCGCCGCACGCCGTCCAGCGGCAGCGGCACGTCCGCGGCCATGAACACGACGTTGCCGGCATCCCGCTCGCGCAGCAGGTCCCGGTCGGCGACCAGCCCGACCTCGCCGAACGCGGCCAGCAGCGTGGCCGCCTCGGCCCGGGACACCCGCAGCGGCGGGCAGTCGATCACGTTGAGCAGGTAGACGCCGTCTGGGCGCAGCACCCGGCGTACCTCCCCGGCGAACTCCAGCGTGGCCAGGTGCGCCGGCACGACCACCCCGCTGAACGCGTCCCCGATCACCACGTCCGCGGACGCGTCGGGCCGCTCGGCCAGCCGCGCCCGGGCGTCGCCGACCCGCACCCGCAGCCCCGGCGAGGAGGCCAGGCCGAGGTGCTCGCGGGCGATCCGCACCAGCTCCGAGTCGTACTCGAACACGACCTGGCGGGACCGCGGCCGGGTCGCCGCCACGTACCGGGGCAGGGTGAAGCCGCCGCCGCCCACGTGCAGCACGTCCAGCGGCTGCCGCGCCGGCCGGATCAGGTCGATCACGTCGCCGATCCGCCGCACGTAGGAGAACTCGAGGTGGGTGGGGTCGGCCAGGTCGACGTACGAGCTCTCGTGCCCGTCCAGGAAGACCATCCGCCCGGTCGGCCGGCTCGGGTCGGCCTCGATGCTCACGACCGAGTGCGAGGCCTGCAGGTCGTACGGCGGGGCCGGCGGGAAGGCGGGGGTCGGCCGGCGCCCGGCGTCCCGGACTGAGCTGCGGCGGTGCATGATCCCAGGGTGGCACGCGCGGGCGCATGTACGTTCTGCCGGATCGTCAAGGGCGAGCTGTCCGCGTCCGTGGTGCTCGACACACCTGACCTGCTCGCGTTCCTCGACACGAAGCCGGTCTTCCGCGGGCACGTGCTGCTGGTGCCGAAGCTGCACGTCAGCACGTACAAGGAGCTGCCGGCCGAGCTGGTGCCGGAGTTCGCGCTCACCGCGCAGCGGCTGGAGGTCGCGGTCGAGACCGGCCTGGCCGTGCCCGGGTCGATGGTGCTGATCAACAACGTCGTCAGCCAGTCCGTGCCGCACCTGCACCTGCACGTCATCCCGCGCCGGCCCAAGGACGGCCTGCGGTTCTGGCTGGGACCCCGGCACCCGTATACCGACGATGACCCACCGGAGGGGTACGCGCGGCGCATCCGCGCGGTCCTGGACGGCGAGCGGTAGCCAGGGCCGGCGGTGTCCGAAGTGGACGGCGGGCCGGCCGCGTGCCCCGGTCGGTCTTGGGTACAGTCGCAACAGACCGGCGGTCAACGGCGACCGGCGGGGGATCGCACAGCGGGAGTGTTCTTCGTGGCACGGATGTCGGCCTGGGCGTCGGCTCAACATCAACTCGCCGAGGCGGTCCGCCAACTCGGCCTCGACGACGGCTTCCATGAGCTCCTGCGCACGCCGCGCCGGGAGATGGCCGTGGCAGTGCCGCTGCGGCACGACGACGGGCACGTCGAGGTGCTCCGCGGCTTCCGGGTGCAGCACAACCTCACCCGCGGCCCGGCCAAGGGCGGCGTCCGCTTCCACCCGGCCACCGACCTGGACGAGGTCCGGGCGCTGGCGATGTGGATGACCTGGAAGTGCGCGCTCATCGGGGTGCCGTACGGCGGGGCCAAGGGCGGCGTCGCGGTCGACCCGAAGGCGCTCTCGCGCAACGAGCTCGAGCGGGTCACCCGGCGCTACGTCTCCGAGATCATCCCGATCATCGGGCCGGAGCGGGACGTACCGGCGCCGGACGTCGGCACCGACGAGCAGACCATGGCCTGGATGATGGACACCTACTCCATCCACTCCGGCTACACGGTCACCGGCGTGGTCACCGGCAAGCCGGTGTCGGTCGGCGGCTCGGAGGGCCGGGGCGGCGCGACCAGCCGCGGCGTGCTGTACGCGGCGTTCAGCGCGCTGCGCGAGGCCGGCGTCGACCCGCGCGGAACGACGGTCGCGGTGCAGGGATTCGGCAAGGTCGGCGGCCTGGCCGCGCAATACCTGCACGACGCCGGCTGCACCGTGGTCGCGGTCTCCGACCTGGGCGGCGGCGTGTACGACGCGTCCGGGCTGGACACCGCCGGCCTGCTCCGGCACGTCCGCAGCGGCGCGCCGAGCGTGGTCGGCTACCCCGGCACGGACACGATCAGCAACGAGGAGCTGCTCGAGCTCGACGTGGACGTGCTGGTACCGGCCGCGCTCGAGGGCGTGCTGCACGAGGAGAACGCCGACCGGGTGCGCGCGCGGTTCATCGTCGAGGGGGCGAACGGGCCGACCACCCCGGACGCGGACCAGATCCTGGCCGACAACGGCGTGCTGGTGGTGCCGGACGTGCTGGCCAACTCAGGCGGCGTCGCGGTGTCGTACTTCGAGTGGGTGCAGGACCTGCAGGCCTACTTCTGGAGCGAGGACGAGGTCAACAACCGGCTCAAGAAGCTGATGGAGCGGGCGTACTGGGAGGTCTCGGCGCTGGCGGCGGAGCGGAAGGTGTCGATGCGGACGGCGGCGCAGATGATCGGCGTCGGCCGGGTCGCGGAGGCGCACCGCACCCGCGGGCTGTATCCCTGATCGGCCCGGGCGACCCTCGGGCTCGACCTGAGCTTGACCGTCGGCGCGCCTGGCCCGGGTCGACCGGGGCGCGTGCTTGAATGACCGCTGAGCCCCATCCGTACGCACCGCGCCGGAGGAAGCGAGACAGTGGACGCCGCCGAAGCCCTCAACCCGTCGGTCGACCGGACCGACGGCGCCGAGCCGGCAGACGGGCTGACCCGCCGCGAGCGTGAGATCCTCGCT
>DATBFW010000174.1:0-65709 GCA_036558285.1 Mycobacteriales bacterium
CGTGGGCGACTACGAGGCCAGGGCGGTCCCCGTCGCGGACACCGACCCGGAGACGGCGATCCCGGACACGTTCCAGATCGTGCCGGGGCAGCAGTTCAGCTTCGTGGCGACCGGGGCGGGCTTCGGCGCGCGCCGGTTCACCACCCGGTTCGTCGCCGGCCGCTCCACCCCGCTGGTGCTGAACCTGCCCCGCAACGTCGCGTCGACGGCGGCCGGCGCCACGGTCACCGGCGACGGGGTGAACCTGGACGCGATCGCCGACGACACCGAGGCGACCGACTGGGCGTCGCTGGACGGCGTGGCAGGCAAGCAGGTCACGGTCGACCTGGCCGGGACGGCGCCGCAGCGGGTCACCCGGGTGAACGTCTCGGCGCTGCTGCGCCCGGACATCGGCAACGCCGCCGACCCGGGCGGCCAGAACCGGTTCAGCGCGCTGCGCTCGGTTCCAGCTCCTCGCCTGCAACGCGACGACCGCCGACTCCTCCACGGACGCCGGTTTCACGCCGGTGTTCACCAGCGCGGCCAACGCGTTCCCGGCGCAGGCGTTCCGACCGGTCGCCCCGGACCTCACCCTGCGCCAGTTCAGCATCCCGCCGACGCTCGCGACCGCGCTGCGGCTGCGGGTGCTGACCAGTCAGTGCACCGGCAACCCGCTGTACGCGGGCGAGCAGGACAGCGACCCGGCCGCGGCCACGGACTGCGCTGTCAACAGCCAGTTCCGCACCCAGGTCCGGATCGCCGAGTTCCAGGCCTTCACCCGGTAGGCAGATCCGGGAGACCGGCGGCGGCCACCAGGCCGCCGCCGGTCTCCTGTCCGCGGACCGCCGGTCAGGCGGTGGGCTCGGCCTTCCCGGCCGCGGCCGGCCGCACCCGGGCGGGATCGTCGAGGACGGCGAGCAGCAGGCCGCCGATCATGGCGAGGTTCTTGTGGAACTGGATCCGCTGCTGGGCGCGGGCGGCGGGATCGTCGTGCGTCCAGTACGAGTGGCCGGCCAGCGTGGTCGGGATCATCGAGGCCACCAGCGCCGCGGCGGCCAGCCGGGGCATCCGGCCCAGCGCGAGCGAGGTACCGGCGACGATCATCGCCGCCGCGTTCGCCCGGACCAGCAGCTCGTCGTCCTCGGGCAGCGGCGCGACCCGGCGCATCGACGCCAGCAGCGGGCCGGCCGTGTTCACCCGGCCTCCCGGCGTCCGGAACGCGTCCATCCCCAGCAGGGCGTAGGTCGACCCGGTCAGCACCCGAGCGACGCCACGCACGCCACGAGTCGTCACACCCATGTCCACCTCCAGGCACCGCGGTGCGAGTCGTCCCCCGCGCGATCACACCGTAGGTCCTCCCCCGATCCGCCCCGCACCCGGGAGCCGCCCCGTTATCCGGCCGGATCGAGCGACCATCCGGCCAGCCGGCCGGGGCCGAGCACAGCGGCCGCGCGGACCTCGCGGTGCGGCAGCCGCAGCGCCAGCCACCGGCCGTCCCCGGTCCACGCCTCCACCACCCCGCGATCCACGACCACCCGCAGCCGGTCGGAGCCCGTCGGCACCCGCGTCGTCCCCGCCAGCAGTGCGCCGTCGTCCCGCACCAGGTCCACCGCGCCGGCCAACCGCAGCACGCCACCCGGCCGCAGTTCGACGTCGAGGTCGGCCACGCCGCCGACCGCGCACCGTCGATCCCGGACCGGCAGCGGCGCGGCGCGCAGCGTGTCGACGTCCGGGTGCGGCGCCACCGCCACGCCGCCGTCCGGGCCGGCCGACAGCAGCACCGGCAGGCTGAGCATCCCGGCCCAGCCCTGCGGGTTCTCCACCGGCGAGCGCAGCCAGGCCGTGCCGACCAGCCGACCGGCCCGGTCCCGGTACGTCGTCAGCGCGTACGCCGACCCGCCGTACCCGAGCGTCCGCCACGGTCCGGGCCGGAACCGACCGTCCACTTCGGACCCCCGGCTGGCCGCCACCCGGTCGAGCCGGCCGGCGGCCCAGACCGAGACGATCAGTGCCGGCCCGTCGAGGTCGACGTACTGCGGGCACTCCCAGATGTCGCCCAGCCCGGCCGCGGTGGCCAGCACCCCGTCGGCGACCCAGGAGCGCAGGTCCCGGCTCCGGTAGGCCAGCACAGCACCGCCGCGGCCACGCAGCCCGGCGCCGACCACCATCCGCCACTCCCCGGGCCGGCCGGAGACGTACGGGTCCCGGAACGCGACGACGTCCGGGTCGGCCGGCGACCGCAGCACCACACCGTCCTTGCGCCAGCGGACGAGCCCGTCGTCCAGCGGCCGGGCCAGCGCGATCGCGCCGCGGTCCAGGTCGTCGCCGGCGACGCCGGTGTAGACCAGCACCGGCCCGTCGCCGTCGAGCACGGCCGAGCCGGACCATACGCCGTCGTCGCCCTCGCCCGGCACCAGCGCGGGCGGCAGCGGCCGCCAGCGGACCAGGTCGTCGCCGGCCAGGTGCGCCCAACCGCAGGCCGGCTGCCAGCGCGTCGCGCCCGGCACCGACTGGAAGAACAGGTGGTAGCGCCCGTCGTGGACCAGGCCGCCGACCGGGTCGTTGAGCCAGCCGGCCGCCGGCGTCACGTGCACCTGCGGTCTCGGCTCCACGCCACCAGGATGGGCCAGCCCGCAGACGAGCCGGCCGGCGGCTCCCCGTCGAAGCCGCCGGCCGAGCATGGGTGGGGATCAGGCCGCCGCGAGCTCCGGGACGACGGCCGGCACCGGCGCCGCCTGCCGGGTGCCGCGCAGCGCCAGCCACGACGCCACCGCACCGAGCGCGACCAGGCCGGCGGAGACGACCAGCCCGAGCCGGTAGCCGGACAGGAACGCGTCCAGCGGCACCGACCCGGCCCGCAGCGCCGAGGACTGCCGGGCGGTGAGGATCGCGCCGATCACGGTGATGCCGAGCAGCCCGGCGACCTCCCGGGAGGCGTTGAACAGCCCCGAGGCGACGCCGGCCTGGGCCGGCGGCATCACGCCGAGCACGGTCGCGGTCAGCGGCGTGGTCAGCCCGCCGCCGATGCCGATCACGATGAACGTCCGCATCAGCTCGCCGTACCCGGCGTTCGCGCCGAGCAGGGCGGTGCCGGCGATGCCGACCGCCATCAGCACCATCCCGGCCGTCACCGACCGGTGCGCGCCGACCGCCCTGGCCACCCGCTCGGACAGCACCGAGCCGGCTACCAGGCACAGCGCCATCGGCAGGAACGCCAGCCCCGCCTCGGTCGGCGAGAACCCGAGGACGTTCTGCAGGTAGAGCGAGGTGAAGAAGTAGATGCCGAACAGCCCGAACGCCCACAGCATGAGCGCCGCGATCCCGCCGGAGAACACCCGCTCGCGGAACAGCGAGACGGCGACCATCGGCTCGGCGGCCCGCTGCTCGATCGCGACGAACGCGATCCCGCCGAGCGCGGCCACGGCGAACGCGGCCAGGATCGACGGCGAGGTCCAGCCACGCCCGCTGCCCTCGATCAGCGCCCAGGTCAGCGTCGTCAGCGCGACCGTCGACACGACCAGGCCGGGCGCGTCCAGCCGCTTGCGCTCGGTGTCCCGCGACTCGCTGATCGCCCAGGCGCCCAGCGCCATCGTGGCCAGCCCGATCGGCACGTTGATCTCGAAGATCCACGGCCAGGACGCGTGCTGCGAGAGCAGGCCGCCCAGCAGCGGACCGACGGCGAGCGCGAGCCCGCCGACGCCGGCCCAGATGCCGACGGCGGCGGTCCGCTCCCGCGGGTCGGGGTAGGCGTGGCTGATGATCGCCAGCGTGGTCGGCGTGACCAGCGCGGCCCCGACGCCCTGCACGACGCGGGCGGCGATGAGCACCTCGACCGAACCGGCCAGCCCCGCCGCGAACGAGGCCGCGGTGAACACCGCCAGGCCGATCAGGAACAGCCGGCGCCGCCCGTACGCGTCGGCGAACCGGCCGCCGGCCAGCAGCAGGCCGGCGAACGCGAGGATGTAGCCGCTGACCACCCACTCCAGGCCGGACGTGGACAGGCCGAGGTCCCGCTGGATGGCCGGGATCGCGACGTTGACGATGTTGTTGTCCAGGTACGTCATGAACGTCGCCAGCGCGACGGCGAACAACGCCCAGGGACGTCGGGTGATGGTCACGACTGCTCCTCGCTCTACGCCATACATGTACGTCGTACATCTACGTTGTATAGGCGACACCATACGGTGTACAGTTGTCAAGCGTGAGCGTGAAAACGAAGGCGGCGACCCGCCCGGCGCTGTCCCGTGAGGTGGTCGCGGACCGGGCCGTCGCGCTGGCCGACGCGGAGGGCCTCGAGGCGGTGACGGTCCGCCGGCTCGCGACCGAGCTCGGCGTCACGCCGATGGCGCTCTACTGGCACTTCCGCACCAAGGAGGAGCTGCTCGCCGGCCTCGGCGACCGCGTGCTCGACTCCGTGCAGGTGCCGGACCGCACCGGCGACTGGGCCACCGACCTGCGCAACGCGCTGGTCGCGCTGGTCACCGCGATGCGGCCGCACCCGCAGCTGGCCGACCTGGTGGCCGAGCGGATGCTGCAGCACCCGCACGGGCGCGACCTGACCGAGATCGCGTTGAGCACGCTCGCGGACGGTGGTTTCGCCCCGGCGCCGGCCAGCTACCTCGCCATGCTCGCCCTGCGCACCGCGATCGCCCTGGTCACCGGCGACCAGGTGGACGACAGCGGGATGACCACCGACGAGCGCGAGCAGCAGCAGCGGCAGAAGACCGCGATGATCCGGTCGCTGCCGCCGCGGGACTACCCGGCGCTGGTCGCGCATGCCGACGCGATGACGTACTGCTCCGACGTCGACCTGTTCTTCGAGCTCGGCATCGACCACTACATCGCCGGCGTGACGGGGATGGCTCCGGCGGCCGGCCGGCGGCCGGTGGCCTAGCCGGGCCGAACCGCCAGCTGGCCCGGGGTGGTCAGGGCGACGCCGAGCTCGGTGGCGACGCCGGTCGCCGGATCGATGGCGCTGACCATGCCGGTGTCCGCGGTGGTGAACAGCCAGCGGCTGTCCGGCGACCAGACCAGATTGTCCTCGCCGGGTGGGTCGATCGACACCCCGAGCGGCAAGCTCGCGCCGCTGGCCAGGTCGAGCAGGTACGGGACCGGGGTGCCGTCGCGGCGGAGCCGGAACAGCGCCGCGGTCCGGCCGTTCGGGGCGATGACGCCGCGCGGCACGTCGGCGGACAGCACCGCCGGCACCGCCCGGCGGGCGCCCGTCGCCCGGTCGATCGCGTACGGCCGGCAACGGTGGGTGGCGTCGCAGTCCAGCGTGAGCCACCGGCTCGGGCCGACCGCGAGCAGCGCGCCGGTGGTGACCCGGCGCAGCCCGGCCGTTGTCGCCGCGTACACGCCGCCGGTGGCGCGGAAGACGATCCCGCCGGCGCCGTCCGCGGAGATCTCGGGGGTCGACTCCGGCACCGGGACGTACGACCTCGGCCGCCCGTCCGCCACGCCGCGCAGCACCATCGTCGCGGCGCCCTGGACCCACACCGTGTCCGGCGTCGGTCCGGGGAACGCCGCTCCCCCGCCGTCGAGCGTGGCCGGCAGCGTCCGGGCCGGCAGCCCGTCCGGCACCACGTACCCGGGCACCTGGTCGAGGGACCGCACGATCGCCCGGTCCGACGCGACGACGAACGACACCGGCGCGCCGCTGAGCAACGGCGCGACCGCGGTGCGGGTGATTCGGCCGCGGGCCAGCTCGATCCGGACGACCTCCTCGGCGCCCCGGCCGAACAGCTCCCAGCCGGCGGTCACCCCGAGCAACGAGTGGCCGAGCGTAATCACCGCGATCGGTGGAGCCGGGGCGGTGGGCAGCGGCCTGGCCGGCGGGGCGGTCGGCGCGGGCGGGCGCACCGGCTCGACCGGACCGGCCCGGCCGAGCCCGACCGCGACGAGCCCGACGGCCAGCAGCACCAGCAGCCACCTCGACCACCGCGGCAGCGGGACCCGGCGCCGGTCCCGGCCGGTGTCGAGAAGCTCAGGCCCCGGCTCCACCGCCCCAGTGTGGCCCCTGGAACCGCGGCCGGGCCGCCGTCTGGCAGTGTCGCCGAATGGTGACTCCCATGCTGGCCAGCCTGCTGCTCGGCAGCGCCGATCCCGACCGGCTGCGCGACTGGTACGTCCGGGTGCTCGGCGCCGAGCCGGACCCGGACGGTTTCCTGCACTTCGGGCCGGTCGCCGTGCTCATCGACGGGCGGGACGACGTCGCGGCCGCTGCGGCCGGGCCGGGCCGGGTGATCCTCAACTACACCGTGCCGGACATCGCCGCCGCGGCCCGCGCGCTCGACGGGCACGGTGTCACCTGGGTGGCACCGGTCGACTACCGCGAGCAAGGCGGGGCCTGGTTCGGCACCGTGCAGGACCCGGACGGCAACTACGTGCAACTGATCCAGCTCACGGCGGACTACTGGCGGCAGCGGCGGGACCGCCACCATGGCTCGCCGTTGGCGCGTGCGGTGCTGCGGGACGCGGGGATCGGCGTCCGGCTGCCGGCCCAGGACCTCGACCGGGCCCGCGCGTTCTACGCGGAGCGGCTCGGCCTCGAGCCGGTCGAGTCCCGTCCCGGGGGCCTGCGCTACGCCTGCGGCGGCGACTCGTTCGTGATCTTCCAGTCGGCCGGGCGGCCCTCCGGCGACCACAGTCAGATGGGCTTCTACGTCCCGGACATCGAGGCCGTCGTGGCGGAGCTGCGGGAGCGCGGACTGGTCTTCGACGAGGTCGAGATGCCCGGGCTGAGCTCGCGGGACGGGATCGTCGACATACCGGGCAACTACCCGTCGACCGGGTCGGTGGGCGAGCGGGCCCGGTGGTTCCACGACAGCGAGGGCAATCTGCTCGGGTTGGGACAAATGGTCATGCCGGGCTCGCCGGATGCCGATCGACTCGGCTGGTAGCCGGCGACACGTCCATCCGGGGACTCCCGCTGGCCCGCGCGGCGATGCATCATCTAGGCGACGACGTCCTGGTACGCCTGGAGGACGCGATGACCGAGGGCCTGCAGCGGCGCAGTGACGAGGCCGAGACGTGGCCGGACCGCGGCCGACGGCCGGTGGTGGTGGTCGGTGTGGACGGCAGTCCCGCCTCGCGCTGCGCGGCCCTGGCCGCCGGCAGCTCGGCCCGCGCCCTCGGCGGCAGCGTCGTCGCCGTGCACGTGCCGACGCTCTCGCCCTGGCAGTCGATCGCGGCCAGTCTCGGCGCGGCCCAGGCGCTGGCCGAGACCAGGGAGCTGACCTGCCGGCAGATCGAGGCGGAGCTGGCGACCCTGTTCGACCTGGTCGACGTGCCGTGGCGGTTCGTCGTCGGGCACGGCGCCGTGGACACGTCGCTGACCAGCGTCGCCGCCGAGCTGCACGCGGCCGTGGTCGTCGTCGGCACGCCGCGCCGGACGCTGCGGGCCCGGCTGGCCCATGTCGTGGTCCCGAATGTGCCCCGGATGTTGCTGCGGTCGGGCACGGACCGCATCCTTATCGCCTGAGCTTCGCCGGCCCACGTCATGCGGCCGGCGCGGCGCGGTGTACCTGGCGGGCCCGGACCCGGGTCCGCGGGGTGACCAACGGGGAGGTGAGATGCCGTTCGCGGTGGGGAGCCGGCAGGCCGACGGCGTGACGGTGGTCGACGTGGGGGGCGAGGTCGACGTCGAGACGGCACCGCGGATGCGGGCCGCGCTGGCCGCGGCGGTCGACGCCGGGCTGCCGGTCGTGGTCGACCTCGGCGGGGTCACCTTCATGGACTCGTTCGGGTTCGGCGTGCTGGCCGCGGCGCACCAGCAGGGCGCCCGGGCGGGTACGCCGATGCAGCTGCGATCGGTCTCGGAGCGCATCCGTCACCTGCTAGACCTGCTCGGCCTCGACGCGGTGCTCACCATCGAGCCGGCACCGGACGCGCACCGGCCGCCGTCCTAGTCCTCCGCCGGCGGGCGGGTGCCGTCGAGGAAGCCGCGCTGCGCCATGTCGGAGGCGGCCAGCACCTCGACCAGGAACGCCCCGGCCGCCTCGGCGACCTCGAGCCGCTCGGCCTCGCCCGCCGCCCGGAGCAGGTCGAGCGTGACCGAGTTGTGCACCTGCACCAGCTCCAGCAGCCCGACCCGGTCGTTGATCGCCGACCGCCCCAGCTCGTACGCGGAGTGCAGCTGCCGTTCGCCGCGCCGGGACAGGAAGCCGACGAGCGCGGACCGGTAGTCCAGCCGGAGTCGGGCGAGCGCGGGATCGGTCACGGCAGGATCGCGGTCCCGGTCACGGACCGCAGGTAGGCGAGCCCCTCCTCGAGGTCGAGCGCGGTCGGCATCTCCAGCTGCAGCCCGAGCCGGACCATGCTCACCGCCAGCTCCGGCGCGATCCCCACGATGACGGTCTCGGCTCCGCGCAGCCTGCTCATCCGGGCGATGTCCCGCAGCGTGCGCGAGCCGAACGAGTCGAGCACGTCCAGCGCGGCGACGTCGATGACCACCCCGCGGGCCCGCTGCGAGCCGATCCGGTCGATGAGGTCGCGCTGGAACCGCACCAGCTGCCCGTCGTCCAGCGCGGTGTGAATGGACGCGATGAGGTAGGAGCCCTGGCTCAGGATCGAGACCCGCAGTGGCTCCGCCGACACCTCACGGTCAGTCATCGTCCCGGTCAGCCATCCTCGTCGCTCGCCCGCGTCACCCGGAACCCGAGCAGCCGCTCCGCCTCTTCGATGCCACCCTGCAGGTCACCGACGGTGTTCATCTTGGTCAGGTCGACTCCGATGGTCACCAGCGTCTGGGCGATCTCCGGCGACAGCCCGGTGATGATCACGCCCGCGCCCATCAGCCGGGACGCGTCGACGGCCTGCACCAGGTGGTTGGCGACCTCGGCGGTGATCTCCGGGACACCGGTGATGTCGATGACCACGACCTTGGCCCGGTGCCGGCGGATTCCGCCGAGCAGCTGCTCGGTGAGCTGGTCGGCCCGCTGGTCGTCGAGCACGCCGATGATCGGCAGGATCAGCAGCCGCTCGCGTACCTGCAGCACCGGCGTGGACAGCTCGCGGATGGCGTCGGCCTGCTGCCGGATGACGCGCTCCCGCTCCTGCACGAAGCTCACCGCGACCGTGTTGGCGATCCGGTTCGCCGCCGGCTCGTACGCGTCGAGCACGCGGTTCAGCAGCCCGAAGTCGTTGTGGTACTTCTCGAACAGCGACCGGGCCAGTACGTCCCGCAGCAGCAGCACGATCCCGACGACCTCGTTGGTCTCCACCCCGCGCGGGATGATCCGCTCGGACAGGTCGCGCGCGTAGTCCTGCAGCGCCTCGACGCTCCCGGTCTCCAGCACCCCGACGTAGTTGTCGTACACCGAGGTCGCCTCGGAGAAGATCTCCTGCGGCGTCATCGCGCTGAGCAGGCTCTCGTCGGTGATCCGGTTGGCCCACTCCCGGCGCAGCTGGGTCCGGTGCTCGCGCAGGTGGGCGACCAACTCGGGCAGCAGCAGGTCGTCGCCGGCGGTCGCCTCGGCCCCGGCCAGGCCGTCCGGTGTCGTGGACGTCATCGCACTGTCCTTTCCCTGGTGCCATCGTTGCGGTCAGCTGCGCAGCCACTTGGTCATCGTCACGGTCGTGCCCTTGCCCACTTCGGACACGATGTCGAACTCGTCCATCAACCGGCGCGAACCAGGCAGCCCGAGCCCGAGACCACCCCGATATGTGCTGTAACCGTCCTGGAGCGCCGACCTCACGTCCTGGATCCCGGGCCCGACGTCCCGCGCCACGATCATGACCCCGGTCCGGTCACCCTGCTCGACCGGGCAGACCATGATCTCGCCGCGCTCGGCGAACTGGACGATGTTGCGGGCCAGCTCCGAGATCACGGTCGCGACCAGGGTGGCCTCGGTCGGCGAGAAGCCGGTCCGGGCGGCCACCTCGCGGCCCTTCTGCCGGGCGGTGACCACGTCGGCGTCCCGCTGCACCCGCACCCGTACCTCGTCCGCGGTGCCGGCAGCACCGCGGTCGAGCAGCGCCGGCGCGAGCGCCGAGCAGTAGTCGCATTCGAGCAGGTGGCCGGCGCAGTCGAGGTGCCGCTGGCGCCGCCGCTCGCCGCTGGACAGCGCGATCAGCACCGGCCGGCACGCCTGCGTCGGCGGCTCGCCGGACTGCGCGGTCAGCACCTCCACCCGCAGCTTGGCCCGGCTGCGGGACAGCTGCGCGGCGATCGCGCCAGGAGTCGAGTTGCGGCCGGCGGCGAGCGTGGCGGTGTCGGTGCCCGCCACCTCGTGCGCGACCAGTAGGTCCCGCTCCCGCTCCGGCAGCCGCTGCAGCGCCTCGCCGAGCAGCGAGCGGCGCTCCTCGACGAGCACCTCGTCCTCCGGGGTCGGCGTGCCGCCCGGGTCGGCGAGCAGGTGCGCCTTGCGCCGGTCCCGGTCCTGTCGCTCCAGGTGGGACGCGATGAGGTTGCGCGCGGTGACGATCGCGTACGGCGCCAGCGCCTCCGGTTCCAGCCGGGCGCGGGCGCCCATGATCCGGGCCAGCGTCTCCTGGACCAGGTCGTCGACGAGGTTCGCGTCCCGCATCCGGGCGGCGACGACGCGTCGCACCACCGGCAGCAGGTCGAGGATCGCCTCGTCCTCCCCGCCGACGGGGGCGGCATCGTCCTCGCCCACCAGCGCCTCCCTACCCGGCCTGCTCCGGGCCGATGCCCCCGTGAGGGGACGCCGCCGGCTCCGATACGTGACACGGCCACGCGAAACGATCCGGACCAGGTTCGTTCGGGGGCACAGTGGGCACGCTGTCGACAGGGGCCGGGGGCCGCATCGGGAGTGATCGATCGTGGAGCGCGCTGAGGCACGGCTGTCGGCAGAGTTGCGCCGGCTGTACGCCGCGGCGGGCCGGCCCGAGCTCGCCGACGTGGTGCGCTGGGGCGCCGGCCGGCGCCCGCCCGTGTGGTTCAGCGTGCCGTCGCTGGCCGACTGGCTCCACCCGCACAAGGTGGCGGTGCCGAGCGAGGGTGCGCTGCTGGCGTTCGTCGAGTTCCTCTGCCGGCTGGCCGGGCGGCCGGTGTCACGGCAGTGGTGGCGGCAGCTGCGCCGAGCCGCCTGGGTCCAGACCTACCGCGGTGCCGGTCCCGCCGAGCGGGTCATCGCCTGATCGTACGGATCAGTGCCCTCCCGGCCGCCCGGAAGGGCACCCGCCGGGCCGCCCGCCCCGGTACGGTCGCGGGGACACGGGAGGTCGACGGCGGGGGCAACGGCCATGGTCACTGGCACGGGCGAGCCGGTCGCGGGCGGATACACGCTGGCGCTCGATCCGGCGGAGGTCGCGCGCTACCGGCTGATGGCCGAGCAGGCCCGGGCGGCGGAGGCGGAGCTCTGGCGGATGGCCGGGGTCCGGCCCGGCGCCCGGGTCGCCGACGTGGGCTGCGGACCGGGCGCGCTGCTGCCGCTGATCGCGGCCGAGGTGGCTCCGGACGGCGAGGTCGTGGGCGTCGACGGCGACCCGAGTGCGGTCGCCGCCGCCACCGCATACGTGGCTGGAGCCGAGCGGGTCTCGGTCGCGGTGGCACCGGCCGACGCGACCGGGCTGCCGGCCGGCACGTTCGACACGGTGATGGTCCGGCACGTGCTGGCCCACAACGGCGGCCGCGAGCAGGCGATCGTCGACCACCTGGCCACGCTGCTGCGCCCGGGCGGCTGCGTCTACCTGGTCGATGCGTACGGCCGGGGCATGACCACCGAGCCCGACCTGCCGGTGCTGGCCGAGATCAACGAGCGCTACCACGCCTTCCACACACAGCGCGGCAACGACCTGCGGGCCGGGCTGCACCTGGGCGGGTGGGTCCGCGCGGCCGGGCTGGAGCTGGTCGACTTCCGCGGCACGTACCAGATCGTGACGTTCCCGCCCGGGCTGCGGCCGCCGGCCCTGGCCGCCCGGGACGCGATGCTTGCCGCCGGCGTGGTGACCACGGACGAGCTCGAGCGCTGGGAACGCGAGCTGGCCGCGCTGGACGCGAGGGCGGACCGGCCGATCGGCTTCATGCCGATCTTCACCGCGATCGGCCGCGCCGGCGCCTGACCGCGCCGGGCTTCCCAGCGTTCGCACAGAAACCGCCAAGGCTGCGGACAGACTCCGCCCGCAGCCTTCGCAGGTGTGTACGCACCAGTGGTGGGCGGTGCCCCCGAGCGGCCGGGATCGCGGCCGGTGACGGCGGTCGCAGACGGACCGCCGGCCGGAACCGTGCCGCCGGCCGCCCGCGCCCACCCGACCGCGGTGCTGGCAGCGATCGCCGCCGGCGCGGTCGCCGCGGTCGGCCTCTGGTGGGCGAACACCCCGTCGATCGCGGGCTTCGGTGGCTGGCTGACCAACGCAGGCCGGATCACCGGCCTGCTGGCCGGCTACGCGGTCGTGGCGCTCGTCGCGCTGATGGCCCGCATCCCGCCGCTGGAGCGCGGTGTCGGCGCCGACCGGCTGGCGCGGTGGCACTCGATGGGCGGCCGCTACGCGGTGGGCCTGGTCGTCGCGCACGGCCTGCTGATCACCTGGGGGTACGCGGTCACCGCGCACACCGGCGTGCTGAGCCAGACCGGCACGCTGCTGACGAGCTACCCGGACGTGCTGATGGCGACCGTCGCCGGCCTGCTTCTGGTCGGCGTCGGCGCGGTCTCGGCCCGGGCCGCCCGCCGCCGGATGCGCTACGAGACCTGGTATCACCTGCACTTCTACACCTACCTCGCGGTCGCGCTGGCGTTCAGCCACCAGTTCGCCGACGGCGCCGAGTTCATGGCCGACCGCCCGGCCCGGGTCGGCTGGTCCGCGCTGTACGCCGCGGTCGCCGCGGCGATCGTCTGGTACCGGTTCGCGACGCCGGTGCGGCAGGCGCTGCGGCACCGGGTGCGGGTCGAGCAGGTCGTGCCCGAGGCGGCCGGGGTGGTCTCCGTCGTCCTCGCCGGCCGGCACCTCGACGAGCTGCGCGCGGAGGCCGGCCAGTTCCTCCGGGTCCGGTTCCTCGCCCGCGGCCTGTGGTGGGCGTCGAACCCCTACTCGCTGTCTGCCGCCGTGGTGCCCGGCCGGATGCGGATCACGGTCAAGGACCTGGGCGGGCACAGCGGTGCGCTGGCCCGGCTGCGGCGCGGCACCCGGGTCGTCACCGAAGGCCCGTACGGGGCGCTGACCGCGTCGCGCCGGCGGCGGCGGAAGGTGCTGCTCGTCGCCGGCGGGATCGGCATCACCCCGCTGCGGGCGCTGCTGCAGGCACTGCCTGCCGACCCGGGCGAGATCACCCTGCTCTACCGGGCCCGCGGCGAGCGGGACGTGCTGTTCCGGGACGAGCTCGAGGCGCTCGCCCGGGTGCGCGGCGCACGCCTGCACATCGTCACCGGCCGCCGCCGCGAGCTCGGCTACGACCCGCTGTCCGCCGGCGCGCTGACCGCGAACATCCCCGACCTGCGCGAGCACGACGTCTACGTGTGCGGGCCGGACGGGATGACCGCGGCGGTCGGCGCGGCGCTGCGCGGGGCGGGCGTGCCGCGCCGGCAGATCCACACCGAGACCTTCGAGTTCTGAGCCGGAGAAGCCCATGCGCAATGCCCTGCTCGCCGTGTCCGGCACCATCGTCGGGCTGGTCCTACTGCTGTCGTTCAAGACCCACCCGGCCGCGGTGACCAGCCCACCGGCCGCCCTCGGCACGCCGGCACCGGACACCGGCGGCGGCGCCACCGCGTCGCCCACCCCGGCGTCGGGCGGGTCCCGCACGGTGACCGGCGAGGCCGCGCAGACCCGGTTCGGCCCGGTCCAGGTGCAGATCACGGTCTCCGGCGGCACGGTGGCGAGCGTGACCGCGGTCGACTACCCGCAGAACGACCCGCGCGACGTGCAGATCAACTCCTTCGCCATTCCCCAGCTCAACCAGGAGGCGACCGCGGCGAAGAGCACGAACATCGACATCGTCTCCGGCGCCACGTACACCAGCGAGGGCTACATCCAGTCCCTGCAGAGCGCGCTGGACCAGGCGGGCCTGTGACCGCGCCGACCGGCCGGCGCACCGTGCACGTCGAGCCCTGCATGGGCACGGTGTTCAGCATCGACGTCCGCGACCCTGGGAACTGGGCCGGCGCGGTCGCGGACGTCGTCGGCTGGCTGCACCGCGTCGACCGGACCTTCAGCACCTACCGTCCGGACAGCGACGTGAGCCGGCTGCACCGGCGGGAGATTCGGCTGGGCGACGCCGACCCGCTGGTGGCCGAGGTCCTCGACCGGTGCGCGGACCTGGAGCTCGCCACCGGCGGCCACTTCTCGGCCCGGCCGGACGGCCGGATCGACCCGACCGGGCTCGTCAAGGGCTGGGCCGTGGAGGCCGCGAGCCGGCGGCTGCGCGCGCACGGTTCCGCCAACCACGCGGTCAACGGCGGTGGCGACGTCCAGCTGGCCGGCGGGCCGGAGCCCGGTCGCGAGTGGACGGTGGGGATCGCCGACCCGCACCGGGCCGGCCGGATCCTGACCACCGTCCGGGGTCGCGACCTCGCCGTCGCGACGTCCGGCACCGCCGAGCGCGGTGCGCACGTCCTCGACCCGTTCACCGGCCGGCCGATCGACCACCTCGCGAGCGCGACCGTCACCGGACCGGCTCTGTCCACCGTGGACGCGTACGCGACCGCCGCGTTCGTGCTCGGTCCGGCCGCGCTGCCCTGGATCGACGGGATACCCGGGTACGCAGCGCTGCTCGTCGAACCCGACGGCAGCCGGCTCGCCAGCGCCGCGTGGCCTGGCTGAGCGTCAGGCCGCCGGCTGCTCGGTCAGCCGGTCGAGCACGTGCTCGGCGATGGCCAGGCAGGAGGTGGCCGCGGGCGAGGGCGCGTTGCGGACGGCGACGACCGGGCCGAGCCGGCTGATCCGGAAGTCGTCGACCAGCGAGCCGTCCGGGTCGACGGCCTGCGCCCGCACTCCGGCCGGCGCGGCGACCACGTCCGCCGTCCGCAGCGCCGGGACGTACTCCCGGGCCCGGGCGACGTAGGTGCGCTTGGAGAACGACCCGTGCAGCTCGAACACCCCGGCCCGCCAGTGCGTACGGAACAGCCGCCGCGCGCCCGGCGAGCGCAGCACCGCGGCCAGCTCGGCCGGCACCACGTCCCGGCGCCGGTAGCCCTCCCGCGCGGTGGCCGGCACCGCGTTCGGCCCGATGTCGACGGTGCCGTCGACCCGCGGGGTGAAGTGCACGCCGAGGAACGGGTACGCCGGGTCCGGCACCGGGTAGACCAGCCCGCGGACCAGACCGGCGCGCTCGGGCACGAGCCGGTAGTACTCGCCGCGGAACGGCACGATCACCGGGTCGGCGCCGTCCCCGGCCATCCGCGCGACCAGGTCCGACTGCAGCCCGGCGCAGACGACGAGCTGGTCCAGCCGGTGCTCCGACTCCCCCGCCCGCACGGTCACCGTCGCCCCCGGCCGGATCTCGGTGACCGGCGCGCCGAGCAGCACCCGGCCGCCGTGCCGGCCGATCTCGCCGGCCAGCGCCCGCGCCACCGCCGGGTAGTCGACGATCGCCGTGGTCGGCGAGTGCAGTGCCGCCACCCCGGCCACCCCGGGCTCGATCTCCCGCAGCGCCGCGCCGTCGAGCCACCGCACGTCCGGCACGCCGTTGCGTACCGCCCTGGACTCGATCGCGCGCAGCCGCTCGCGCTCGACCCCGTCGCGGGCGACGACCACCTTCCCGATCTCCCGGTACGCGACGTCGTGCTCGGCGCAGAAGTCCTTGAGCAGGCCGACCCCGCGCCGGCACAGCGTCGCCTTGAGCGAGCCCGGCTGGTAGTAGAGCCCGGCGTGCACGACGCCCGAGTTGTGTCCGGACTGGTGCCGGGCGAGCTCGGGTTCCTTGTCGAACACCATCACCTCGGCCCCGCGCCGCGCGAGCGCCCGCCCGATCGCGAGCCCGACCAGCCCCGCCCCCACGACTCCTACCCTCGCCACGCCCCGATGCTATGTGCCCGACCCGGCCGACCACGGCCGATCGACCCGCTCCGCCCGGCGCCCGGGCCGGCGCCCGACGCGTGGCCGACCGGCGCCGGGGCCGGTCGGCGCCCGGGCCGGTCGGTGCCCGGCGCGTGGCCGGGCGGGCGCGCGCGGCCGGTCAGGTGCGAGGGTCGTACCGGTCCAGGCGGGTAGCGGCCCGGACCCGGGCCCGCAGTGCGGCCAGGTCGCCGTCGAGCGAGCCGTGGGTGCGCGCCTGCACCAGCAGGTTGCCGAGCGCGGTCGCCTCGACCGGCCCGGCCAGCACCGGCCGGCCGGCGGCGTCCGCGGTCAGCTGGCACAGCAGCGCGTTGCGGGCACCGCCGCCGACGAGGTGCACGACCTCCACCGGTTGTCCGGACAGCCGCTCGGCGTCGTCGACCGCGGCCGCGAACGCGACCGCGAGGCTGTCGAGGATGCACCGGACGACCACGTCGGGGCTGTCCGCGATGGCACGCTCCGCGGCCCGGGCGATCCGCGCCGGCATCTCGCCGGGCGGCAGGAACGCGGGGTCGTCCGGGTCGACGCGCGGCCCGCCGGGCGGCAGCGCGGCCGCGGCGGCGAGCACGTCGCCCAGCTCGACGGCGAGCCCGCGCAGGTTCCACGCCCGCAGCGACTCGCTGAGCAGCCACAGGCCCATCACGTTGCGCAGGTAGCGGATCGTCCCGTCCACGCCGCGCTCGTTGGTGAAGTTCGCCCGCCGGCCGGCCTCGGTGAGCACCGGCGCGTCCAGCTCGACGCCGACCAGGCCCCAGGTGCCGCAGGACACGTACCCGAACCGGCTCGTCGCCGCCGGCACCCCCACCACGGCCGACGCGGTGTCGTGCGAGCCGACGGCGCTCACCAGCAGCTCGTGGTCGAGACCGAGCTCGGCCCGCACCGGCTCGGTCACGCCGGCCAGCACCCGGCCGGGCCGCACCAGGTCCGGCAGCAGCCCGGTGGGCAGGCCGAGCCCGTCGACCACCTCCGCGGCCCAGTCGCCGGTACGCGCGTCGAGCAGGCCGGTGGTCGAGGCGATGGTCTGCTCGGCGGCCCGTACGCCGGTCAGCCAGTAGCCGAGCAGGTCCGGCATCAGCAGCGCCTGCCAGCCGGCCTCCAGCCGGCGCTCGGCGGCGAGCTGGTAGAGCGTGCTGAACGGCAGGAACTGCACGCCGGTCAGCTCGTACAGCCGGGCCGGGTCGAGCTTGCGGTGCACGTCGTCGAGCACGGCGGCGGTCCGGTCGTCGCGGTAGTGCCTGGGGTTTCCGACCAGCACCCCGTCCGCGTCGAGCAG
The DNA here is from genome assembly GCA_036558285.1 of Mycobacteriales bacterium. Classification (GTDB taxonomy): domain Bacteria; phylum Actinomycetota; class Actinomycetes; order Mycobacteriales; family CADCTP01; genus CADCTP01. The sequence goes on from DATBFW010000174.1 coordinate 17,207, forward strand.
GCCGTAGTCGACGCCCCAGGAGTCGATCGCGACCCCGGTCAGCCCGCCGGACCGCCGCTCGGCCGCCCGGATCCCGTCCAGCATGTCGAGGTACAGGCCGGGGGCGTCCCAGTAGAGGCCGTCGGGCAGCGGCACCGGGCCGTTGCGGAACCGGCTGACCTCGGTCAGCTCGAGCGTGTCCGGGCCGACCCGGCCCAGCACGACCCGGCCGCTGGAGGCGCCGAGGTCGACCGCGGCCAGTGCGAGTGGCCCGCTCATCGCAGGAAGGCCGCGGCGACGCCGGAGTCGACCGGGACGTGCAGGCCGGTGGTCTGGGCCAGGTCGCCGGCGGTCAGCACGAACACGGCCGCCGCGACGTGCTCGGGCAGGACCTCCTTCCCGAGCAGCGTCCGCTTGGCGTAGTACGCGCCAAGGTCCTCCTCCTTGACCCCGTAGACCTCGGCCCGCTGGGCGCCCCAGCCACCGGCGAAGATCCCGGAGCCGCGGACGACGCCGTCGGGGTTGATCCCGTTGACCCGGATGCCGTGCTGCCCCAGCTCGGCCGCGAGCAGCCGGACCTGGTGGGCCTGATCGGCCTTCGTCGCCCCGTACGCGACGTTGTTGGGACCGGCGAACAGCGAGTTCTTGCTGGAGATGTAGACGATGTCGCCGCCGAGGCCCTGCGCCAGCAGCACCGCGGCGGCCGCCCGGGAGACCAGGAACGACCCGCGCGCCATCACGTCGTGCTGCCGGTCCCAGTCCTGGACGGTGGTCTCCAGCAGCGGCTTGGAGATCGACAGGCCGGCGTTGTTGACCACCAGGTCCACCCCGCCGTACGCGAGCACCGCGGCCTCCAGTCCGCGTGCGACCGCGCCCTCGTCGGACACGTCGGCGGCCACGCCCACCGCGACGTCGGCGGACCCGATCGACGCGGCCGCCTCGGCCGCCGTGGCCGCGTCGAGGTCGGCGACGACCACGCAGGCACCCTCGGCCGCGAGCCGCTCGGCGACGGCCCTGCCGATCCCGGACGCCGCGCCGGTGACGAACGCGACCCGGGTCGCCAGCGGCTTGGGCGCCGGCATCCGGGCCAGCTTCGCCTCCTCCAGCGCCCAGTATTCGATGCGGAACTTCTCCGACTCCGGGATCGGCGCGTACGTCGAGACGGACTCGGCGCCGCGCATCACGTTGATCGCGTTCACGTAGAACTCGCCGGCCACCCGGGCGGTCTGCTTGTCCCGGCCGAAGCTGAACATGCCGACGCCGGGCACCAGCACGATCGCCGGGTCGGCACCGCGGATCGGCGGGGTGTCGGCGTCCGCGTGCCGCTCGTAGTAGGCCCGGTAGTCCTCCCGGTAGCGGGCGTGCAGCTCGCGCAGCCGGTCCTTGATCTCCTCCGCCGTGGCGATCCCGGGCAGGTCGACGACGAGCGGCCGCACCTTGGTGCGCAGGAAGTGGTCCGGGCAGCAGGTGCCGAGCTCGGCCAGCGGGCGCAGCTTCTCCCGGGCCAGGAACTCGAGCACGGCCTCGCTGTCGGTGTAGTGGCCGACCTGGCGCGCGTCGGTGGAGACCAGCCCGCGCAGCGTCGGGAAGATCGCCGCCGCCCTGGCGCGCCGCTCGTCCGCCGGCAGCGGCTCGTTGCCGGGCACCACCGGGCCGAACGGCTCGGGCCGCCCGTGCTCATCCAGGAACCGCTGTGCGGTCCGGATGATCTCCAGCGAGTTGGCCTCGCACTCGGCGCTGGTGGCGCCCCACGCGGTGATGCCGTGCCCGCCGAGGACCACCCCGATCGACTCCGGGTGCTTCGCCCGGACCGCGGCGATGTCCAGGCCGAGCTGGAACCCGGGACGCCGCCACGGCACCCACAGCACCCGGTCGCCGAAGCATTCGGCGGTCAGCACCCGCCCGTCCGCTGCCGTCGCCAGCGCGATGCCTGAGTCCGGGTGCAGGTGGTCGACGTGCGCGGCGTCGACCAGCCCGTGCATGGCGGTGTCGATCGACGGGGCGGCACCGCCGCGGCCGTGCAGGCAGTAGTCGAACGCGGCGACCATCTCGTCCTCGCGCTCCACCCCCGGGTAGACCCCGACGAGGGCGCGCAGCCGGTCCAGCCGCAACACCGCCAGCCCGGGCTCGGTGAGCATGCCCAGGTCGCCGCCGGAGCCCTTGACCCACAGCAGCTCGACCGGGCCGCCGGTCACCGGGTCGGTCACGCTGCCCTTGGCCGAGGTGTTGCCGCCGGCATAGTTGGTGTTGCGCGGGTCGGCGCCGAGCCGGTTGCTGCGCTCCAGCAGCTCGTCCACAGTCGACACAGTGGACACCGTAACCATCAGGCGCCCCACCCGGCCTGGGTGCCGCCGATCCGCTCGGACCGGATCCGCTCGGCGTAGCCGGACGCCGCGTAGCCGGACATCGGGTCGGGATGCAGGCCGAGCTCCTCCCGCAGCTCCCGCAGCAACGGCCGGACGTCGGTGTTGTACGCGTCCATCAGCACGCCGTTCGCGCCGAGCACGTCGCCGGCCCGCTGCGCGTCGGCCAGCGCCGTCGCGTCGACGAGGAACGCCTTGGCCGTGGCCTCCTGCACGTTCATCACCGAGCGGATCTGGCCGGGGATCTTCGGCTCGATGTTGTGGCACTGGTCGAGCATGAACGAGACGCCGAGCCCGCCGTGCAGCGCAGCGTCGAAGCCGTTGCCGCGGCGGACCTCCCAGAGGATCCGGAACAGCTGGAACGGGTCGGCGGCCCCGACCATGAGGTCGTCGTCGGCGTAGAAGCGGGAATTGAAGTCGAAACCCCCCAGCTTGCCGGCCCGGAGCAGGAACGCGACCAGGAACTCGATGTTGGTGCCGGGCGCGTGGTGGCCGGTGTCGACCACGACTGTCGCCTGTGGACCGAGCTGGAGGCAGTGCGCGTACGCGGTGCCCCAGTCGGGCACGTCGGTGGCGTAGAAGGCCGGCTCGAACAGCTTGTACTCCAGCAACATCCGCTGTCCCGGCCCGAGCCGGTCGTACACCTCGCGCAGCGCCGCGGCGAGCCGGTCCTGCCGGGCGACCAGATCGTCCTGGCCCGGGTAGTTGAGGCCGTCGCTGAACCAGAGCTTGAGATCGTGCGAGCCGGTCGCGGCCATGATGTCGACGCACTCGAGCAGGTGGTCGGTCGCCTTGCGGCGGACCCGCGGGTCCGGGTTGGTGACCGAGCCGAGCATGTAGTCGTCGTCCTGGAAGACGTTCGCGTTGATCGCGCCGATGCGCATGCCGAGGTCGGCCGCGTGCGAGGCCAGCTTGCCGTAGTCGTCGACCCGGTCCCACGGGATGTGCAGGGACACCTTCGGCGCGACGCCGGTGTGCAGGTGCACCTGTGCCGCGTCGGCGATCTTCTCGTACGGGTCGCGCGGCACGCCGGCCTGCGCGAACACCTTGAACCGGGTGCCGGAGTTGCCGTACGCCCAGGACGGGACCTCGACGGTCTGCGCGCGCAGTGCGCCGCGAACAGCTTCCTGGCTGGTCATCAACTCTCCTGTCGGTACGACGTGCGAGTTCGTGGCGTATGCGACCGGTGGTTCAGCCCTTTACCGCGCCCGCCGTCAACCCCGAGACGATCTTGCGGTTGAAGAAGATGAAGAGGATCAACGGCGGAATCGTGACGAGGATGATGTTCATGAACAACAGGTTGTACTGGGTGCTGAACTGGCTCTGGAAGTTGAAGAGCGTCAGCTGGACGGTGGCGTTCTCGTCACCGGGCAGGAAGTACAGCGGGTTGACGAAGTCGTTGAAGATGAACACGGACTGCGTAAGTATCACCGTGATCGTGACCGGGCGCAGCAGCGGAAAGACTACCCGGAAGAACAGCGTGAAAGCCGACGCCCCGTCGATGATGGCCGCCTCGTCCAGCTCACGCGGGATCGCCGCGACGAACGCCCTGAAGAGCAGCACGGAGAACGACATGCCGAAGGCGATCTCCACGAGGATGAGCCCCGGCAGGGTCTTGAAGAGCCCGAGGTTCTGCAGGACCCAGATGGTCGGCACGATCGCCGGCGGGATGATCAGCCCGGACAGCACCAGCAGGTTGGCCACGTTGGCCAGCGGTCCGGGGCGGCGCTGGATGACGAAGCCGACCATCGCGCACAGGACGACGATGACCGCGACCGAGACGACGGTGAGGATGATGCTGTTCTTGAACGCCGTCACCAGCATGAAGTCGCGGGCGGAGAAGACGTCCTTGAGATTCTGCACGATCGGCCAGCTGGTGGGCCAGGAGAAGGTGAGATCCAAGGACTGGTCCACGGTCTTGACTGCGGTCAGGAACATGAAGACGAACGGGATGACGAAGAGGGCGAGCCCGACGACGACGGCGGCGATCTCGAGACTGAGACGACGAACCCCTCTCACAGGTCCACCTCCTTCGAGTTGAAGTACCGGAACAGCGGGTACACGATCACGGTCACCAGGATGAAGAGGATGACGTTCCCGGCGGTGGCCAAGCCGAAGAAGCCGGCCTGGTACTCCTTGTAGATAACCGAGGCGATGACGTCGCTGCTGAACCCCGGACCCCCCTTGGTCATCGTCCAGATGAGGTCGAAGGAACGAAGGCCACCGATGAACGACAGCAGGATGACCGTGAACGTCGCCGGCCTTGACAGCGGGAGCGTGACGTTCCGGAACTTCTGCCAGGCCCCGCCGCCGTCGACGTCGACGGCCTCGTAGTAGTCCTGCGGGATGGACAGGACGCCGGCGATGTAGATGACCGTGGCCAGCCCGACGCCCTTCCACACGTCGACAAGGGCGACCGAGATGAGCGCGGTGTTGGCATTCCCGAGCCAGTCGGGCCCGGAGATACCCACCCAGCTGAGGACGGTGTCGACCAGACCGGTGTCCGGAGCCAGCAGGACGCTGAAGGTGATGCCGACCGCGACGGTGCTGACGAGGACGGGAAAGAACACCAACGAGCGCAGCAGCCCGCGTATCCGGATGCTGGAGGTCAGCAGAACCGCGAGAAGCATGCCGAGCACGACCTTCAGGCCGCTGGTGACGACCGCGTAGACGACGGTGTGCCACAGGCCGCTGCGCAACGCCTGCTCGGAGAAGAACTGGCGGAAGTTGTCCAGGCCGGTGAACTTCGCGTCGAAGAGGGTCCACCGGGTGAAGGCGAAGTAGAACGACATGACGGTCGGGACGACGAAGATGACCGTGTAGATGATGCCGGCGGGAAGGTAGAACAGGGAACTGTAGGTGCGTCGGAGGGCGCGGCTTCCCCCGCGGGTCCGCGGTGGCGGCGGGGCGGCCCGGCCGGGCTCCGCGGTGTCGCGGAGCCCGACCGCCCGAGCCTCACTCGGCCGGGACTCCGTCACCATCCCGGCAGGCCCAACTGCTTGGCCTCCTTGACGACGTCCTGGTCGTACTGGGCCGCGCCCTGCTGGGGAGCGGTCTGTCCGGTCCCGACGGCGACGCAGATCTGCTCGAGAGACGGACCCTTCACCGGAGACAGGAACTCCAGCGCCGGAGAGAACGCCTTGTTGTTGATGTAGTTCTGCAGGTCGGCAGCGACCGGCGGCGCGCTGGCCGGCAACGTGAAGCCCTTGACCAGGTAAGGCCCCGTCGGCGGGGTGCCGACGCTGAAGGCGTCCGTGCCGGCCTTGGTGTTCATGAAGGCGAGGAACTTCTTCGCCAGGTCGACGTTCTTGCTGGTCTTCGGGATGTAGGCGCCACCGGGCTCCCACACCGTCGCCCCGGCCTTGGCGGCATCGTCACCGGGGATCCCGAAGAACCCGATCTTCTTCGCCTGGTCCGCCGTCACCAGCCCGACGGCGACCGACAGCATGGGATACATGGCGCCCTTGCCCTGCGCCAGCAGCTTCATCCCCTGCGCCTGGGTGGCGGAGCCGTAGTTGTCGTTGACGTACCCCTTGGACTTGACCTCCTGGAGCTTCTGGAAGCCCTTGACCGCGTTCGGGTCGGTGGCGTACTTGACCTTGTTCGCGGTGTAGTCCTTGGCGAAATTCGGGTTGGCGGTCTGGAGGTTGTAGTAGTCGCCGAGCACGAACAGCTGCGAGGTCCAGGTGTCCTTGAAGGTCTCGATCACCGGGGTGATGCCGGCGGCCTTGATCTTGTCGGCGTTCGCCAGGAAGTCGTTCCACGTCTTCGGGATCTGAAGGCCGAGCTTGGCGTAAACGTCCTTGTTGTAGAGGATCCCTCCGCCGAAGGCGGTGCCGAACGGCGCGCCGTAGACCTTGTCGCCCTGGGACACGACCGGGAAGAACGAGGGATCGACATTCGCGACCGCGGGGTCGTTGGTCAGGTCGACCAGCGTCTGCGACGGGTTCAGCGCCTGGAGCAGCGAGCCCGAGTTGTACCAGAAGACGTCCTGCATCTCGCCGGTCGACAGCTTCGTCTTGACGATGTTGTCGCCGTCGCTTCCCCCCGGCCGCGTCTCGGTCTTCACGGTGACGCCTGGATTCGCCTTCTTGAAAGCGTCCACCACCTCCTGCGCCGACTTGACGGTTGCCGCGTCGTTGCCGACGAGGAGCGTGAGTGTCTTGCTGCCACCGCCGGAGCCGGAGCCGGAGCTGGCGTTCGATCCGCCGAGCCCCGAGCTGCAGGCGGTCAGTGCGAGGGCGACCGCCGCCGCGGCGGTCGCGAGCCGGATAGCAGAGGTCTTCATGAGGGGGGCCTCCGGATGGGGATTGAGGTGTCTGTGAACGGCATGGTTAGAACGTTTCAACACCTGATTGCAGGAGAGTTAAGCGCGTGCGACAGGTGGCGTCAAGATGTGTGGACCGGATCCGACAGCGATGGGTCTCCCTCGTACCCGGCTGACCTGCGCTCTTGACATCCGTTCATTTGTAACGGTTCAGTAAGGAAGCCCGGACCGGGACGGACCCGCCGCCCGTGGCTCCCACACGCACCGGAGAGGTGACGACGTGACCGACCTTCTGCCCACCGCGGTCGACCCCGGGACGACGGTGCGCCTGGCCGTCCGCTCGACGCCGGCCGGTGTGACCGGCCGCGGCCCGCTGCGGCTCGACTGGAGCATCACGTCGAACACCGCCGAGCGCCAGGTCGGGTACGAGATCGAGGCCGCGCCGACACCGGAGTTCGGCACCGGCGTGCAGGGCACCGGCCCGGTCACCGGCGCCGGCCAGCTGGACGTGGTCGCACCGGGCGGACCGCTGCGCAGCCGGGAGGTGCGACACCTGCGGGTGCGGGTGGCCACCGACGCGGGCTGGTCGGACTGGAGCGAGCCGGCCACGGTCGAGGCCGGCCTGCTCGCGCCCGCCGACTGGCAGGCGGTCGCGGTCACCCTGCCGGGCGATCCCGGCGCCCGGCAGCAGTCCCCGATCCCGCTGCTGCGCACGGCGTTCGAGCTCCCGGCGGCGCCTCGCCGGGCGCGGCTGCACGTCACCTCGCTCGGCGTGCACGAGGTCAGCCTCAACGGCGTCCGGGTCGGCGACCACCTGCTCGACCCGGGCTGGACCGCGTACGGGCAGCGGCTGCTGGTCACCAGCCACGACGTCACCGACCTGCTCACCGCCGGCCCGAACGTGCTCGCCGGCCGGCTCGGCGACGGGTGGCACCGCGGCCGGCTGGGCTGGGACCCGCAGGAGGATCGCTGCCGGTACGGCCGGCAGGTCGGCCTGCTCGCCCAGCTCGAGATCGAGCTGCCCGACGGATCCAGGGTCACCGTCGGCACCGACGAGAGCTGGCGCGCCGCGACCGGCGAGGTCCGCACCGCCGATCTGTACGACGGTTGCGCCGTCGACCTCCGGCACCGCCGGCCCGGCTGGGACCGGCCCGGGTTCGACGACTCGGGCTGGGCGCCGGTCGCGGTCGTCCCGCTCGACCCGGCGATCCTGCAGCCGCGGGTGGCCCCGCCGGTCCGGGTGGTCCAGACGTTCCGGCCCGAACGCTCGGTCGCGCCCGGCGGCGCGATCCGTCTCGACGCCGGCCAGAACGTCGCTGGTGTCGTCCGGCTCACCGTTCGCGGCCGGCCCGGCGACACCGTGACCGTGCGGCACGCCGAGGTGCTGGAGCCGGACGGCCGCCTGCACACCCGCTCGCTGCGCTCGGCCAGGGCGACCGACACGTACGTCCTGGCCGACGACGGCGAGACCGTGCTGGAGCCGTCGTTCACCTTCCACGGCTTCCGGTACGCCGAGGTGACGACCGACGCGGAGCTGATCGCGGCCGAGGTGCTGGCGATCAGCAGCGACACGCCGGTCCGGGGCACGTTCCGCTGCTCCGACCCGGCGCTGACCCGATTCCACGAGAACGTGCGCTGGTCCCAGCGGGACAACTTCGTGGCCGTCCCGACCGACTGCCCGCAGCGCGACGAGCGGCTGGGCTGGACCGGCGACGCGCAGGCGTTCGCCCCCACCGCGTGCACCCTGTTCGACTCGCGGGCCTTCTGGGAGAGCTGGTTGGTCGACCTCGCCCACGACCAGACCGAGGACGGCGCGGTGCCCAGTGTGGTGCCCAACGTCCTCGGCGACGGGCCACCCGCGCTCGGCCGGGCCGGCTGGGCAGACGCGGCCACGATCGTTCCGTGGGCCGTGCACGTCGCGTACGCGGACACCGAGCTGTTGGCCGCGCAGCTGCCGAGCATGCGGGCGCTGGTCGGCTACCTGCAGGGCCGCCGGCAGGACGACGGGCTGCTCGGCGGCGGGTTCCAGTTCGGCGACTGGCTCGACCCGGATGCGCCGGGCGACCGGCCGCACCAGGCCAAGACCTCCTCGGACTACCTCGCGAACGCGTTCTTCGCGCACAGCGCCCGGCTCACCGCCCGGGCCGCCACCGTGGTCGGGGACGCCGAGCGGGCCCGGACCTACGCGGCACTCGCGGACGACGTCGCGGCCCGCACCTGGGCGCGCTGGCGGGAGCACGCGCTGACCACCCAGACCGGCTGTGCCGTCGCGCTGGAGCTCGGGATCGCGCCGGGCGCGGCCGCACCGGAGGTCGGCCGGGCGCTGGCGGGCCTGGTGCGGGACGCGGACGGGCGGATCGCCACCGGCTTCCTCGGCACGCCCCTGGTGTTGCCGGCGCTCACCCGCACCGGGCACCTGGCCGAGGCGTACCTCATGCTGCTGCGGCACGAGCTGCCGTCCTGGCTCTACCAGGTCGACCAGGGAGCCACGACGGTGTGGGAGCGCTGGGACGCGATCCTGGCCGACGGGTCGATCCACGACGGTGTGATGCACATGCCCAACGGCGACAGCCAGATGCTCTCGTTCAACCACTACGCGTACGGCGCCGTGGTCGACTGGGTCTACCGCACCCTGGCCGGCCTCGCCCCCGACGTGGACGCGCCGGGCTACCGGCACGTGCTGCTCGCCCCGCGGCCGGTGGCCGGGATCGACCGGGTCAGCGCGTCGGTCGAGACCGGGTTCGGACCGGTCGGCGTCGACTGGGCCACGGCCGGCGGCACGTTCACCGCCACGTACCGGCTGCCGTTCGGGGTGACCGGCACGCTGCAGCCGCCGGCCGGACCGGACTCGGTGGTGAGCGTCGACGGCCGGCAGTTGTCCGGATCGGTGACACTGGGACCAGGCACCCATCGCGTCGGCGTGACGGCGGCGGACATCGCAAGCCCGATGCAGCCGAGCCTCCGGTGAGATGCTGTCGGCAGGGGTGGAGTGGGGACGGTCGGGGAGAGGCGAGAGCCAGGCTATGACGCCGCCGGGCATCAAGGACGTGGCGCTGCACGCGGGGGTCTCGGTGGGCACGGTGAGCAACGTGCTCAACCGGCCGGACCTGGTCAGCGACCGCACCCGGCAGCGCGTGCTGGCGTCGATCTCGACCCTCGGCTTCGTCCGCAACGAGTCGGCCCGGCACCTGCGTAACGGCTCCAGCCGCACCCTGGCGTACGTGCTGCTCGACCCGGGCAACCCGTTCTTCGCCGACGTCGCCCGGGGCGCCGAGGAGGCGGCCCGCGAGGCGGGCATGGCGCTGTTCCTCTGCAACAGCGAGGAGGACCCCGCGCGGGAGACCGAGTATCTCGACATCCTGCTGGAGCAGCGGGTCCGCGGGGTGCTCATCACGCCGGTGGACGGGCACGCCGAGCGACTGCGCTCGATGCCCGAGCTCGGCGTGCCGGTCGTGCTGCTGGACCGGATGGCCGGCGACCCGACCGAGTGGTGCAGCGTCTCGGTCGACGACGTCGAGGGCGGCGACCTCGCGGTCACGCACCTGCTGGAGACGGGCCACACCCGGATCGGCTTCGCCGGCGGGCCGCGCTCGATCACCCAGGTCGCGGACCGGCACCGGGGCGCGCTGCGGGCGCTGGAGCGGGCCGAGCTGCCGCCGGACCGGCTGGTCGTGCTCGACACCAACGCGCTCACCGTCGCCGAGGGGCGGCGGGCCGGGCAGCGGGTGGCGGGCCTGCCGGCGCGGCGGCGGCCCACCGCCGTCTTCTGCGCCAACGACCTGCTGGCGATCGGCTTCCTGCAGCAGATGATCCAGCAGGGCGTCCATGTGCCCAGCGACATGGCGATCGTCGGCTATGACGACATCGAGTTCGCGGCGGCCGCGGCGGTGCCGCTCAGCTCGGTCAGCCAGCCGCGGTACGAGCTCGGACGGCGGGCGTGCGAGCTGCTGCTGGCCGAGGCGGACGCCCGCACCGCCGGCGGCGGTGGCGCGCACCGGCACCAGCAGGTCGAGTTCACCCCGGAGCTGGTCGTCCGCGCGTCGTCGCGCCGCCCGGTCGCCCGGGTCCGCCGGACCGCGCGGGCCTGACCATGCCGGTCAGCCGGCCACGAGCGCGACCGAGCGGCGGATCAGCGCCCCGATGGGCTCGGCCGGCTCGTCCAGGGACTGCTGGGTGGCGACCCGCAGCGCGGTGAGGAACGTCGCCGCGATCAGCCGGGACCGCAGCAGCGCGTCGGGCCCGCCGTCCATCCGCCGGGCGACCTCGGCGGCCAGGTCGCGCTCCACCGCCGCGTACACCGCGAGCTGGTACGGCAGCAGGCTCGGGTGCCGGCGCAGCTCGCGGCGCTCGGCGAGCTCCTCCGGGTCGAGCCCGTCGCTCCCGGCGGTGAACTCCTCGACCGCGCGCAGCAGCGCCGGCCACGGCTTCTCCCGCGGCGGCCGGTCGTGCACCAGGTCGAGCAGCCGGCGGATCCGCTCCAGGTCGCCGTAGACGAACGCCTCCTCCTTCGAGGAGAAGTAGTTGGAGAACGTCCGGCGCGACACCGTGGCCGCGTCGGCGATCGCCTCGACGGTGACGTGGTCGTAGCCGTCGCGGGTGGCCAGCCGGACCGCCGCCTCGTGCAGCGCCTGCCGGGTCGCGGCCTTCTTCCGCTCCCGCAGCCCGGCCGTCCCCGCCACGCCGGCGAGCGTACGCGCGGGGAATAACATTCTCCATGAGCAATGTTGCACACTGTGCAAGCGACAGTCATACCATGTCCTGGAGGCAGCGCCGATGAGCGCACTCGCTGTCCCGGCCCGCGACGCGGAGCCGATGTCCCACCGGCAGACGCTGGAGGCACTCTCCGGCCTGCTGCTGGTCCTGTTCGTCGCGCTGCTGTCCAGCACGGTGGTCTCGACCGCGCTGCCGCAGATCATCGGGGCGCTGCGGGGCTCGCAGACCCAGTACACCTGGGTGGTCACCGCGACCCTGCTCACCGCGACCGCGACCACGCCCGTCTGGGGCAAGCTGGCCGACCTGTTCAACAAGAAGCTGCTGATCCAGGTCGCGATCGTGATCTTCGTGGCCGGGTCGGCGATCGCCGGGCTCAGCCACAACGCCGCCGAGCTCATCGCCGCCCGCGCGTTCCAGGGCATCGGCGTCGGCGGGCTGCAGGCGCTGGTCCAGGTCGCGATCGCGGCGATGATCCCGCCGCGCGAGCGCGGCCGCTACAACGGCTACCTCGGCGGGGTGATGGCGCTGGCCACGGTCGGCGGACCGCTGCTCGGCGGTCTCATCGTGGACACCGCCTGGCTCGGCTGGCGCTGGTGCTTCTTCGTCGGCGTGCCGGTCGCGGTCGTCGCGCTGGTGCTGCTGCAGGCGACGCTGCACCTGCCCACGGTCAAGCGTGACAACGTGAAGATCGACTATCTCGGCGCGAGCCTGATCGCGGCCGGCGTGAGCCTGCTGCTGATCTGGGTGTCGTTCGTGGACAGCTCGTTCGCCTGGCTGTCCTGGCCGACGTACGCGATGGTCGGCGGGTCGCTACTGCTGCTGGCGCTGGCCGTGCTGGTGGAGTCGCGGGCGGCCGAGCCGGTCGTGCCGCTGGCGATCGTGCGGCAGCGGACCACGGCGCTGGCGATCGTGGCGAGCCTCGCGGTGGGCATGGCGATGTTCGGCGGCGCGGTGTTCCTCGGGCAGTACTTCCAGATCGGCCGGGGCTACTCGCCCACCCAGGCCGGCCTGCTCACCATCCCGCTGATGGCCGGCGTGCTGATCGCCTCCGTCGTCGCCGGGCGCGCGATCAGCCGCTCCGGGCGGATCAAGCCGTACATCATGGTCGGCACGGTGGTGCTCGTCGCCGGGTTCGCGCTGCTGAGCTTCCTGCAGCACGACACCCCGCTGTGGTTCGTCGGGCTCGGCATGTTCGCCGTCGGCATCGGGGTCGGCATGAGCATGCAGAACCTCGTGCTCGCGGTGCAGAACACGGTGCCGCTGCGGGACATCGGCGCGGCCAGCGCGTCGGTGGCGTTCTTCCGCTCGCTCGGCGGCGCCATCGGGGTCTCGGTGCTCGGCGCCGTGCTGGCTCACCAGGTGGCCGGCTCCATCAGCCGGCAGCTGGCGGCGGCCGGAGCGCCGGCGAGCGGCGGGTCCGGCGACCTCGACGTGGCCGCGCTGCCGGCCGCGATCCAGCAGATCGTACGGACCGCGTACGGGGACGCGACAGGGCACATCTTCCTGATCTCGGCTGCCATCGCGGTGGTCGGCGTGGTCGCGGCCGCCCTGCTCCGGCCCAAGCCGCTGCGGACCAGCCTCGACCTGGCCGACCAGCCGGAGCCGGTCGCCGCCGAGGCCGGCCCGCCGGAGGCGGTCAGCGTGGGCGCCCCCGGCCGATCGCTCGCCGCTGAGCCCGCCCGGTAGCCAGGCCCGGGTCCGGCACACCCCCGCCGCCGCCGAGGGAGGTCGGCGGCGGCGGGGGCGTCGGGACCGCCCGGCCCTCACTCGGGCGGCCCCCCTCCCCCAGTCAGGCGGTCACACCGAAGGTGGCGAGGAACGCCAGGTCGTCGGGCTGGTCGATGCGGTAGGCCCCGGTCGTACCGGAGCAGGTCGAGCTCTTCGCGTACGAGTTGACCGAGGTCAGCGTCCTCGTGCCGGCGACGAAGATCGGGCCGCCGGAGTCACCGAAGCAGGTGCCTCCGGTGTCCGCGTTGTTGGAGAACTTCGCGGAGATGCCGTTGCCGATCCCGCCGACGCCGTTGAGGTTGACCAGCCGCAGGTCGGCCCGTCGCCGGGTGTCGCCGCCGAACGACTTCTTCGGGCCGGCGCCCTCCAGGCCGTAGCCCACCGCCGTGTAGAGCTGCTGCTTGTTCGCCGCGTACAGCCGGTCGAGCAGGTTGAGCGACGGCAGCTGGCCGTACTGCGGGAGCGAGACCGGCCGGGACAGCCGGAGCACGCCGAGGTCGTGCAGGAAGAACGCGTTGTCGTCGTACTGCGGGTGCGGGAAGGCGGTCGCCCTGACCCACTGCGAGGAGGCGTTCAGCGCGGCCGACCAGGCGGCGTACCGGCCCGCGTTGTTGCCCGGGGCGAACGACGTGCTGGGCGGCAGGATGGAGAAGTCCGGCGTCTCGGTGAAGTTGATCCAGACGTCGTTGCCGCCGGAGTTGCCCGGCGTAGGTGCACCGTTGGTGCCCTCCGGGAACGTGCAGTGCCCCGCCGTGACCACGATCGTCGGGCTGACCAGCGTGCCGCTGCAGGTGAACCAGGCACCCGGGTCGGTGAACCGTGGGTCCGCCTCGGTCGGGCTGTAGAACAGCAGCTCACCGACGTACGGGTGGGCGCCGGCATCCGGCACCCCGTTCTTGATCGCCTGCGCCGGCGCGGCGAACGCCAGCATGGCGAGTACCGCGGCCAGCACCGTGAGAATTCGCAACCGCATCCGCATCTCCTTGGTTCCCGCGTTGCCGATCGTTGGCAACCCACGAAGGAGACGGCCGGGGCCTCAACCGGTGACGCAGCCCACTCAGCGGGCGGGCACGGCCAGCAGGTCGGGGCGGTGCTCGGCCAGCCAGCCGTCGATCACGTCGAGGTCCTCCCTCGCCCGGGAGAACCAGATGGTCGTGCGCCGGCTCTCAGCCTGCCTGGCCAGCGCGCACGTCTCTACCAGGCCGCGGTGGAAGCACCGCAGCTCCGGATCGAGCCGGTTCTCCAGCGCCCAGCGCAGCAGGTCCTGCTGGGTGCACAGCAGCTCGTCCAGGCCGCGCCAGGCGATGTCCGCGCGGGCGGCCTCCTCGGTCGCGCGCACCAGCGCCGTACTCAGCTGCTCGGCGAACCAGCTCTCCGGTTTCGGCTTCGTGTCGCGGTCCCACGGGCCGGTCGGCTTCCGGCCCCGGGACGGCGCCGGGTCGGCCGGCGGGATGAGTGCGGCTCGCATGAGGGCGTCGAGTCCCGAGCGCCGGCTGCCGTCCGACTGCCAGCCGGCTTCCGGCTCCCACCTGTCGATCGGCGACGCGGTTCGATATCCCGGATCGATCGCGACGTACCTCTGGTACTCGAGCACCAACTGCCGCGCCGCTTGGCAGGCGAAGTAGAGGTCCCTGGTCTGCCCGCCGCGGGCGGCCGTACACAGCCACTGCCGCAACGCGCTGATCACCGGCGGCAGTTGCCGCTCACCGGTGCGGCTCAGGGCATCCAGCCGGTCCGCGAACGAGCGCGGCGAGTTGTAGCAGTCGAACAGGTCGACCAGCACGAGCGTGAAGCAGATCACCACCAGCACCGTCAGCACGGCCAGCGTCGCCGCCGCGCTGGCCACCCACGGGTCGAGCTCGGCCTGCGGGCCCGGGGCCTGGCCGGCCAGCACCACGCTGCCGACGGCCACCAGCAGGGTCGCCACCACCATCGTCCGGAACCGCCGCTCCAGAAGCAGCAACAGCAGCGAGCGCGAGCCGCGAGCCGGCGCCACAAGCTGGGCCGCGACGAAGATCGAGCCGAACGCGAGCGCGTAGATGCCGATCACCGTGGCCGGCAGCACCTGCATCAACGTCTGATAGCCGTCGCCGGAGTGGACCAGCAGCCGGGTCAGGCCCGTCCGATGCACGATCACCAGCAGGACCCCGTACACCAGCACAACACCGACCACCGAGGCCAGGTCACCCAGCTCCCGCCGCAGTCGCGCCCCCGACACGCCGCTCACAGCGGCAGTGTGCCGCGCGCCGCGGCGCGGCGTGGGCGAATGCGGTCACTGGTCGGGGAGCAGGGCCAGCTTGCCGCCGGGGTGGCCGGTCATGAGCAGGTCGAGTGCCTGCTTCGCCTCGGCCAGCGGGAAGGTCCGGGCGACCGGGACGACCAGCTCGCCTGCGCCGGCCAGCCGGATCAGCCGCGGGCGGGCGGCGGCACGAAAGGCCGCGCTGTCCGGGTTCCGGCCACCGACCGAGCGGATGCCGGTCTCGCCGGCCCGGCCGATCGCGGCGATCGTGACGATCCGGTGCCGGTCGGCGACCAGCTCGAGGGAGACGTCGACGGCCTCGTCGGTGCCGACCGTGTCGATCGCGGCCGCGATGCCCCCCGGCGCGGCGGCCCGGACCCGGTCGGCGAGGCCCGGCCCGTACGCGACCGGCACGCCGCCGAACCGGCGCACGGTCTCGAAGCTGCGCTCGCCGGCGGTGCCGATCGCCCGCGCGCCGAGCAGCCGCGCCTGCTGCAGGACGCTCACCCCGACCGCCCCGGACGCGCCGTGCACCAGGATCGTCTCGCCCGCGGCGGCTTTCACCGCTTGCAGCGTGTCAGCCGCGGTCGACCCGGCGAGCAACAGGTTGGCCGCGGCCGGGAACTCGAGCGCGGCCGGCTTGGCGAACACGTCTGAGGCCGGCACGGTGACCGCGGACGCGTACCCGCCGGCGATCCGGAACGCGAGCACCTCGTCGCCGACCGCCCCGCCGCCGGAGGCGATCCGGGTGTCCTGGCCGAGCCCGGCCAGCACGCCGGCCACCTCGGAGCCGACCGGCCGGGGCAGGCTCGCCCGATCGCCGCGGGCGAAGCCCTTGTAGTCGGCCGGGTTCATGCCGGCCGCCCGTACCTCGATCGTCACCTCGCCCGGACCGGGCTCCGGCAGCTCGACCGTGACCAGGTCGAGCACCTCCGGGCCGCCGAAGTCGGTCGCCACCCACCGCCGCGCCTGCACCAACGCCTGCCTCCCTCCTCCCCGGGCCGGTGTCCCGCGTGTCCCGAACCGTGTCCCGAACCGGGTCCCGAACCGGGTCCCGAACCGGGTCCCGAACCGGGTCCCGAACCGCGTCCCGAACCGCGTCCCGAACCGCGTCCCGAACCGGATCCCGAACCGGATCCCGAACCGGATCCCGAACCGCGTCCCGAACCGGATCCCGAACCGCGTCCCGAACCGCGTCCCGAACCGCGTCCCGAACCGTGTCCCGACACCCGGTCGAGCACATCGGTGCCCGCGCCGGGACGGCTCGAGTCTGGGGGTGACCGAATCGGGGGGTGACCGGGGTCGCCGGAGCCCACCAATTTTGGTCGTGTCGCCGGGTCGTCGGACAGTCTTACGCTACTGGTGCGGCGGTCGGGGGCTTCCCCCCGTGGCCCTCGACCCCGCTACCAATCCCCGGCCGGCCGAGCGGGCAAGCTCACACTTCCGAACCGGCGGGGCGGGCGTGACCATCGAGGGCGTGCCGCCCTCCTTCCTCCCCGAACTGCCGGTGCTCGCCGCCCCGATGGCCGGCGGCCCCGGGACACCCCAGCTCGTCGCCGCCGCCGCGAAGGCCGGCAGCATGGGCTTCCTGTCCGCCGGCTACAAGACCCCGGCCGCGGTCGCGGCTGAGATCGCCGCGGTCGACGGCGTGCCGTTCGGGGTGAACCTGTTCGCTCCGAACCCGGTGCCGGTCGACCCGGCGGAGTTCCGCTCGTACGCGGAGCTGCTCGTGCCCGAGGCCGACCGGTACGGGATCACCCTCACGGCCATCCCGGTCGAGGACCCACCCGGCGACCCTGACGGCTGGCACGACAAGATCGACGTGCTACGCGCGCACCCGGTCGGGGTCGTGAGCTTCACCTTCGGCATCCCGCCGGCCGCAGACCTGGCGACGCTGCGGGCCACCGGCGCGGTGCTTGTCCAGACGGTCACCTCCGCCGCCGAGGCGAGTGCCGCGGCCGAGGCTGGTCTGGACGCGCTGGTCGTGCAGTCCGCGGCCGCGGGCGGGCACTCCGGCACGCTCACCCCGCGCGAGCCGGTGCCCGAGGCGGTGCTGCCCGACCTGGTCGCCGCCGTCCGGGCCGCGGTGGCCCTACCGGTCGTCGCCGCGGGCGGGATCGCCACCGCGGCCGACGTGACCGCCGCGCTGGCTGCCGGCGCGACCGCCGTCGCCGTCGGGACCGCGCTGCTGCGCTGCGGCGAGGCCGGCACGTCGGCCACCCACAAGGCCGCGCTGGCCGATCCGGCGCGGACCGGCGGCACGGTCCGCACCCGCGCGTTCACCGGCCGGCCGGCCCGCGGGCTGCGCAACGAGTTCACCGACCGCTACGACGAGCTGGCCCCGTACGGGTATCCGGCGCTGCACCACCTGACCAGCCCGCTGCGCAAGGCGGCGGCCGCGGCCGGCGACCCGGAACGGCTGCACCTGTGGGCGGGCACCGGCTACCGGCACGCCACCGAGGAACCGGCCGCCACCATCCTCGCCCGGCTGGCAAACGCTCACTAGCCGGCGGCCGGCGAACTCTCGCTAGCCGGTCGCCGGCGAACGCTAACTGACCGGCGGTTGGCGAACGCTCGCTAGCCGGGGGCAGGCTGACGAACGCTAACTGGCCGACGGCTGGCGAACGCTCGCTAGCCAGTGCTGGCGGCGGCCGGGCGCGGCCGGTGACCGCTGCCTAGCCGGCGACGGACTCGCGCAGCTCGGTGCCGAGGTCGACTGCGACCCGGCGCAGGACCGGCACGATCTGCGGGATCCGCTCCTCGGTCAGCCGGCCGGACGGACCCGACACCGAGATCGCGATCGACCCGGGGCCGCCCTCGACCGGCACGGCGAGGCAGCGCACCCCGACCTCCTGCTCGCCGTCGTCGACCGCGTATCCCTGCGCGCGCACCCGGGCCAGCTCGGCCAGCAGCCGGTCCGGCGCGGTGATCGTGTTGTCGGTCATCGCCGGCAGCCCGGTACGCCGGGCCAGCCGGAGCACCGCCGAGTCGTCCAGCCGGGACAGCAGCACCTTGCCGACGCCGGTGCAGTGCGCCATCACCCGCCGGCCGACCTCGGTGAACATCCGCATCGAGTGCGCCGACGGCGCCTGCGCGACGTAGACCGCTGCGTCGCCCTCGAACATCGCCATGTTGGCGGTCTCGCCGACCTCGACCGCCAGCCTGCGCAGCTGCGGTCCGGCCCAGACGCCGATCGAGCGGCTGGCCGCGTCGCCGAGCCGGATCAGCCGGGCGCCGAGCGTGTACCGCCGGGAGGGCTCCTGGCGGACGTACCCGCCGGCGGCCAGCGAGCGCAGCAGCCGGTGGATCGTCGGCAGCGGCAGCCCCGTCGCGGCGGCCAGCTCGGAGACGCCCAGCGTCCCATCGGCGTCGGCCAGCCGTTCGAGCAGCTCGAACGCTCGGTTGAGCGACTGGACTCCGCTGGCCCCGCCCACCGGTTGGTCCGTCATCCCCGTCGTCACCTCCCCGGTGCCGGCCAGTATCCGGCCACCGACTTGACCGCGCACCCCAGACTTGAGCATAGTTTCCATTAGTCAGAAACACATTTCCGCGATGCGGAAGGACGGCGATGGCGTCCTACCTGGTCAACTGCTCGATCCTGTTCACCGAACTGCCGCTGCCGGAACGGCCCGCTGCGGCGAGGGAGGCCGGGTTCGACGCGGTCGAGTTCTGGTGGCCGTTCGACCGGCCGGTGCCCACCAACCAGGAGATGGCCGACTTCGTCGCCGCCGTCCGGGACGCCGGCGTGCGGCTGGTCGGGCTCAACTTCCCGGCCGGCGACATGCCGGCCGGCGACCGCGGGCTGGTGTCCTGGCCCGGCCGGGCCGAGGAGTTCCGGGCCGGCGTGGAGTGCGCGGTGTCCATCGGCGAACAGCTCGGCGTACGGGTGTTCAACGCGCTCTACGGCAACCGCGTCGACGGCGCCGACCCGGCCGAGCAGGACGCGCTCGCGGTCGACAACCTCGCGTTCGCCGCCCGCGCCGCCGCCCGGCTCGGCGCCACCGTGCTGGTGGAGCCGGTCAGCGGCGCGCCGCGCTACCCGCTGCTCACCGCGGCCGACGCGGTCGCCGCGATCCGCCGGGTGCCGGCGGACAACGTCCGGCTGCTGGCCGACCTCTACCATCTGACGGTCAACGGCGACGACGTCGACGCGGTCATCGCCCGGCATGCCGGCGAGATCGGGCACGTGCAGGTGGCCGATGCCCCCGGCCGGCACCAGCCCGGCACCGGCCGGCTGCCGATCGGGCGCTGGCTGGCCGCCCTGGACGAGGCCGGGTACGCCGGCTGGGTCGGTCTCGAGTACGTCCCCGACGGGCCGTCGGCGGCGAGCCTCGACTGGCTGCCCCGCGATGCCCGCGCCACGAAGGAGATCAGCGCATGACGACGGTGGCGTTCGTCGGCCTCGGCATCATGGGCGCGCCGATGGCCCGCAACCTCATCGCCGCGGGGCACGAGGTGATCGGGGTCAACCGCAGCCGGCCGTCGGTCGACCGGCTGGTCGAGGCCGGCGGCCGGGCCGGGGGCAGCGTCGCCGACGCGGTCGCCGCCGCCGAGGTCGTGATCACGATGCTGCCGGACAGCCCGGACGTCGAGTCGGTGGCGCTCGGCGACGGCGGCATCTATGCCAGCGCCAAGCCGGGCACGCTGCACGTCGACTGCTCCACGATCCGCCCCGACGTCGCGGCCCGGCTGGCCGCCGCGGGCTCCGCGCGCGGTCTCGCGGTGGTCGACGCGCCGGTCAGCGGCGGCGAGGCCGGCGCGGTCGAGGGCAGCCTGTCGATCATGGTCGGCGGCGCCGAGGCCGACGTCGAGCGGGCCCGGCCGCTGCTCGCCGCGATGGGCAGCACGATCGTGCGAGTCGGTCCGGCCGGCGCCGGGCAGACCGTGAAGGCGGCCAACCAGCTGCTCGTCGCCGGCACCATCGAGCTGGTCGCCGAGGCCATCGTGTTCCTCGAGGCGCACGGCGTGGACACCACCGCCGCCGTCGAGGTGCTCTCCGGCGGCCTCGCCGGCAACGCGATCCTCACCCGCAAGGCGCCGAACATGATCGCCCGCAACTTCACCCCGGGCTTCCGGATCGAGCTGCACCACAAGGACATGGGCATCGTGACCTCCGCCGCCCGCGAGGCCGGTGTGGCGATCCCGCTCGGCGGCCACGTCGCGGGGCTGATCGCCGCCCTCCACGCGCAGGGCCACGGCCGGCTCGACCACGGCGCGCTGCTCAGGCTCGTCGACGAGCTGTCCGGCCGCGGCCAGGGCGGAGACGAGGGATGACCCGGATGCGCGCGGTCGACGCCGCGGTGGCGATCCTGGTCAAGGAGGGCATCGACACCGCGTTCGGGGTGCCGGGCGCGGCGATCAACCCGCTGTACGCGGCGATCCGCGCGGACGGCGGGATCAGGCACTACCTGGCCCGGCACGTCGAGGGCGCGGTCCACATGGCCGAGGGCTACTCGCGGGCCGCGGCCGGCAACATCGGGCTCTGCATCGGCACCAGCGGGCCCGGTGGCACCGACATGATCACCGGGCTCTACTCGGCCTGGGGCGACTCGGTCCCGCTGCTGTGCATCACCGGCCAGGCCCCGGTGGCCAAGCTGCACAAGGAGGACTTCCAGGCCGTCGACATCGCGGCGATCGCCGGCCCCGTCAGCAAGCTGGCCGTCACGGTCATGGAGGGCGCCCAGCTACCGGGAACGCTGCAGCGCGCGTTCCACACCATGCGCTCCGGGCGGCCCGGACCGGTGCTGGTCGACCTGCCGCTGGACGTGCAACTGGCCGAGATCGACTTCGACGTCGACACGTACGAGCCGCTGCCGGTGCACCGCCCGGCGATGACCGCGGCCCAGGCCGGGCGGGTCCTCGACCTGCTGGCCGCCGCCCGGCAACCGCTCATCGTCGCCGGCGGCGGCGTGGTCAGCGCCGACGCCTCGGCCGAGCTGGTCGAGCTGGCCGAGCTGCTGGACGTGCCGGTGGTGCCGACACTGATGGGCTGGGGCTCGATCCCGGACGATCACCGGCTGATGGCCGGCATGGCCGGCATCCAGACCGCACACCGGTACGGCAACGCGACCCTGCTCGCGTCCGACTTCGTGCTCGGCATCGGCAACCGGTGGGCCAACCGGCACACCGGCGGGCTGGAGAAATACCGCGCCGGCCGGACCTTCGTGCACGTCGACGTCGAGCCGACCCAGATCGGCAAGATCTTCACCCCGGACTACGGCGTGGTCTCCGACGCCAAGGCGGCGCTGCGGCAGCTCGTCGCGGTCGCCCGGCAGCGGGCCCCCGTCGACCGGAGCGCCTGGGTCGAGGAATGCCTGCGGCGCAAGGCGACCCTGCACCGGCGTACCGACTTCGACGACGTGCCGATCAAGCCGCAGCGGGTCTACCAGGAGATGAACCGCGCCTTCGGCAGGGACATCCGGTACGTCTCGAACATCGGCCTGTCCCAGATCGCCGGCGCCCAGTTCCTGCACGTGTACGAGCCGCGGCACTGGATCGACGCGGGCCAGGCGGGGCCGCTCGGCTGGACGCTGCCGGCGGCGCTCGGCGTGGCCGTCGCCGACCCGGACTCGACCGTGGTCGGGCTGTCCGGCGACTACGACTTCCAGTTCCTCGTCGAGAACCTCGCCGTCGGCGCCCAGTTCAACATCCCGTACCTGCACGTGCTGGTGAACAACTCCTACCTGGGGCTGATCCGGCAGGCGCAGCGGGCGTTCGACATGGACTACGCGGTGCAGCTGTCGTTCGAGAACGTCAACTCCCCCGAGCTCGGCCCGTACGGGGTGGACCACGTCAAGGTGGCCGAGGGCTTCGGCTGCAAGGCGCTGCGGGTGCGCGAGCCGGCGGAGCTGCCGGCCGCGTTCGAGGAGGCGCAGAAGCTGATGGCGGAGTTCCGGGTGCCGGTGGTGGTCGAGGTGATCCTCGAGCGGGTCACCAACGTCGCGATGGGCGCCGACCTGGACGGGGTCGTCGAGTTCGAGGAGACCGCCGACCACTCGCCGGCCGCGTAAACGGTCGCACGGCGTCGCGGCGAGTCGGCACCGACCGGCTGCGCGGGTCTCCGCCGCGCCAGCGGCTTCGGTACGGTTCGTGCAGCCGGATCCCGACCCGGCTGCGGACCCCCGACCGGCCTGCTCGGCACGGCCGCCCTCTCCCCCCGAGGCGCCTGATGACCTATCCCGACAGCGGCGCGCCGGCCGACCCGCGCGACGAGCTGGAGGCGATCCGCCGCCGGCTGGACGAGCTCACCCCGGCCGGTCCGCGCGGCCCCGGCAACGGCCTGCTGGTGGCCGGCGGCCTCGCGCTCACCGGCGCGCTCGCCGTGCTGCTGATCGCGATCGCCGTCGCCAGCACGCTGGACGGCGGCGCCGGCCAGGCCGCGGTGCTGATCGCCGGCTTCTGCATCGTCGCCGGGTTCGCCGTGCTCGGCCTGTCCCTGCTGCGGCGCTGGCAGGACCGGGCCGCCGAGGTGCGCCGGCAGCGACTCGAGCTGCTCACCCGGTACGACACGCTTGTCGCCGAGATGGGCCAGCCGCGCGGGTCGGCGTCCCAGCCGGCGTACCGGTCGGCGTACCAGCCGGCGCCGAACCGCAACGACCGGTTCCGCATGGTGGCTGCCCTGATCCTCGCCGTGCTCGTCCTCCTCGTCGTCCTGACCGTCGTCGTGGCCCGCCTGGCATAGGGGCTACGGTCGGCCTGGTCGAAGGGGCTGGGAGGTAGGGCATGGCGGTGGCGAGCGTGCGATACATCGTGGCCGACGTCGACGACGCGATCGGCTTCTATTGCGGCCGGCTCGGGTTCACCGAGGTCATGCATCCGGCGCCGACGTTCGCGATGCTCGAGCGGGGCGGCCTGCGCCTGGTGCTCAGCGCGGTGAGCGACCGGCCCGGCGGCGGGCAGCGGCTGGCCGACGGCACCGAGCCGACGCCCGGCGGCTGGAACCGCATCCAGCTGCAGACCGACGGCCTCGACGCCGCGGTGGACGGGCTGCGATCGGCCGGCACGCGGTTCCGCACCGACGTGATCGAGGGCGTCGGTGTCCGTCAGGTCGTGGTCGAGGATCCGTCCGGCAACCCGGTCGAGCTGTTCGAGCCACTGCGTCCCGAGGCTGGCCTGGACCAGGGCTGAGCTCCCCAAAGTGAGGGGTTTTCCCGGCCCAGTGTTGGGGAGTCCGGGAACCGCCCTCGCGCGCTGAGCGACCGGTGGTGTCGTGAGGCGCGATCGGCGGTCCCTGTCGCGCGTGCCTCCCCGACCCGTGGAGACCGCGAGAAAGGACCATCCGTGTCCCGCTCAGTCATTCGCCTGCTCACCGTCGGCACCGTGGCCGCGGCCGCCATCGGCCTGACCGCGTTGCCCGCGCTCGCGCACGTCACCGTCAGCTCGCCCGGCGCGACCCAGGGCTCGTTCGGTGTGCTGACCTTCCGGATGCCGAACGAGACCGACAAGGCCAACGCCACCGAGCTCAAGGTGCAGCTGCCGGCCGACCAGCCGCTCGCGTCGGTGTCGGTGAAGCCGCAGCCAGGCTGGACCTACACGGTGACCCGGGCCAAGCTGGCACAGCCGATCACCGACGACGACGGCAACCAGGTGACCGACTACCCGTCGGTCGTGGACTGGAAGGCGACCGCCGGCGGCCTCAAGCCCGGCGAGTACGGCGAGTTCCAGCTGTCGGTCGGCCCGCTGCCGAAGGCGGACTCGATGACGTTCAAGGCGCTGCAGACCTACAGCGACGGTGAGACGGTGTCCTGGATCGAGGTGCCGGCGGCCGGCAGCAGCGACGAGCCCGAGCACCCGGCGCCGACGCTGAAGCTGGCGCCGGCCGGCGGTGCTGCGACCGCGCCGGCCACGAACACCACCGCCGCCGCCCCGGCCGCGGCGAGCGGCGACGGCGCCAGCAGCGGCTCGGTCACCGGCGCGTACGTCATCGGCGGGATCGGGCTGGTCGCCGGTCTGGCCGCGCTCGGCGTCGCGCTGTCCGGACGCCGGCGGCGGACCGCCGGCGAGCAGAGCCAGGAACGGGTCGGCTCCGGCGTCTGACCGCTCGACCCGACGGGCCCCGGCGCGACCTCCCTCCGTCGCGCCGGGGCCCGTCACCGCACTCTGGCCGGCCTGGTTCGACGCGGGTCGAAGTGGACCAGGGGTAGCGTGCGGGGGTGCCGAGCTTCGCCGAGTTGCACGACCGCGACCTGCCGCTGCTGCTGCCGAACGCCTGGGACGTGCCGTCCGCGCTGGCGTTCGCCGAGGCCGGCTTCGAGGCCGTCGGGACCACCAGTTTCGGGGTCGCGTCCAGCCTGGGCCGGCCGGACGGCGCCCGGGCCACCCGGGACGCCAACACCGCCCTCGCCCGCGCTCTGTCCACTCTGGACTGCCATGTGAGCATGGACATCGAGGACGGATACTCCGACGACCCGGACGAGGTCGCCGGCTACGTCGCGACGCTGCCGGTCGCCGGGGTCAAC
Organism: Mycobacteriales bacterium; assembly: GCA_036558285.1. Classification (GTDB taxonomy): domain Bacteria; phylum Actinomycetota; class Actinomycetes; order Mycobacteriales; family CADCTP01; genus CADCTP01. The sequence goes on from DATBFW010000174.1 coordinate 41,954, forward strand.
ATCGAGGACAGCACCGCCGAGCGGCTGGTCCCGCCGGCGGCGTACGCGGCCAAGGTCGCCGCGGTCAAGCGGCGCTGTCCCGGGATCTTCGTCAACGCCCGCGTCGACACCTACTGGCTGCACCAGGACGCAACGGTCGAGTCCACAGTGGACCGGGCAACCCGGTACGTCGAGATGGGTGCGGACGGGGTGTTCGTGCCCGGCCTCTCCGAGCCGGACGTACTGCGCGAGCTGGCCGCCGCTATCCCGGTGCCGGTCAACGTGCTGGCGATGCCCGGCCGCTCGCTGGCCGAGCTGGCCGGGCTCGGGATCCGCCGGGTCAGCACCGGCTCCCTGCCTTACCGGGCGTCGATGCACGCGGCCACCGAGGTCGTGCTCGCGGTCCGGGACGGCCGCGCGGTCCCGGACGCGGTGCCGTACGCGGAGCTGCAGGCTCGCCTGGTGAGCCACGCGACGGGCGGCTGACAGCCGCCCCCCGGTGCCTGCCCTCGCAACTGGACGAAACAAGGGCAGGCACCTGCCCAGGGAGGGGGAGAAGATCTCCCTAGGGGGTGACGCTGCTACGGCACGATCGTCCAACCGAACATCATGGCGTGGTCCTCGTGCGCGAGGTTGTGGCAGTGCGCGACGTACGGTCCGACGAAGTCGCGGAACCCGCGGTAGATGACGGTGGACTCGGACGGGTCGAGAGCGACCAGGTCCTCGCGGGAGATGTCGTCGGGGTGACCCGGGTCGGGCGTGACGGTGACGTCCTTGTTGTTCCGCAGGACGGTGCGGTGCTCTTCCATGTGCAGGTGGAGGGGGTGCACCCAGCCGCCGCCGCCGTTGCGGATCTCCCAGAGGTTGAAGGAGTTCTTCTTCGGCGTCGCCTTGTAGGCGTGCCCGGCCTTGTTCACCAGGCTGGTCAGCTCCGTGGTCGGGTCGAACTCCTTGCCGTTGATCAGCCACTCGATCTCACCGCCCGCGCTGCCGCGCTGCAGCTCGAAGATCAGCCGGTCGTCCAGCAGGGACTGCCAGTTCGACGGCAGCGGCGGCACGTCCCGCAGCTTGGTCGTCGGCGAGGGCGTCACCGAGTTGTCCGGCGCGTCGTCGCCGATGACGATCTTCATCATCGGGATCTTGTACTTCGGGTCCGGCGAGAACCGGGACGACGCATTCCACATGCGACCGTCCATCATCTTCATCGTGTTCGTCAGGTAGATGACGTCGCCCTTCTTGGTGGGCGAGCCGTCCATGTACCTGGTGAAGTCGACGATGTGCTCACGCCGCTTCGCCGGCCACAGTTCGAAGTTGTCCCGGGTGATCGGGAACGGCAGCAGGCCGCCGTCGTCGGCGATCTCGGTCCAGCGCATGCACTGCTGCGCGTCCTCGATCCGGTACTGGCCCTGCATCTCGACATCCTTGTAGCCGAGTGAGATCGCGGTCTTCGGACCCTTGGTCGAGGTCATGAGCTTCAGGTCGTAGATCCGGGAGATCGAGGCGTCCAGGAAGCGGAAGCGATACTTGCGCCGCTTCACTTCCAGTGTCGGGAACGCGGTGCCGTTGATCGTGAAGATGTCGCCGACGAACCCGTGGTTCGGGAAGTGCTTGAAGAACGTCTTGCCCCACCACTCGGGGTGCGTGCGCGGGTTGCCGGCGGCCGGGAACTCGCCCTGGCCGTCGTGGAAGTCCTTGTGGTTGGTGACCCCGTCGTCCAGCCGGGTGTCGTACAGCGCGAGCGGGATGTCGAAGTCCACGTCGAAGCTGCCGTCGGCATGGTTCGTCCGGACACCCGGGAGCCGGAGGCCCTGGGTCTCGTCGCCGGCGTCCAGGTTGTTCTCCGGGTCGTAGATCGGGTAGAGCCCGACCATGCCCTTGTAGACGTTCGACCCGGTGTGATCCATCCGGTGGTCGTGGAACCAGAAGAAGCTCTGCTTCTCCCGGCTGTCGTTGCCGGCCGGCCAGTTGAGGTAGAGATTGTCCACGAACGACTGGACCGGGTAGCCCTTCGCGTGCGGGCCGAACAGGAAGGCGTAGTGCGGGTTGCCGTCCGACTCGGGGGCCGTGTGCCCGTTGTGCAGGTGGGTCAGGAACGAGTAGTCGGGTGACCCGAAGTCCTGCCGGTCGAGGTTGAGCGGATTCTCGTCCAGGTGGTTCTCGAACCGGACGAGGACCGGCTTGCCGTACTCGGCGTTGATCCGCGGCCCCGGGAACGTGCCGTTGAACCCGTAGATCGTCGAGGGCGGCAGCGTCCGCTTGGTCCCGGCCGGGTACGTGTTGCCCGCCGCGTCGAACGACTTCGCGTTCTTGCCATCCTTGTCGATGGGCATGACCTGCGAGCTGGTGAACGAGTGCTGCCGCACGAGCAGGTCGAACTTGTAGACGATCGGGTCCGGGAACCCGATCGCGTCCGGCCAGATCTGGTGCGTCTCGTTGCGGAAGGAGTTCTGCTGACCAATCCCCGGTCCGGGCGGCAACGGCAGCGCGGCCACCTCGGCCGGAGTCAGCGGCGTCGCCGCCGGCGGGATCAGCAGCGAGTCGGTGAACGGGTTCAGGATCAGCGGCGAGGTCGGGAAGACCTCGTCGTACAGCGAGTCGGCCAACGCGATCGAGCTCGCGTTGAACAAGCCGTCCTTCGACAGCAGGCCGCGGCGGTCCAGGGAAGGCTGCATGAGCACCTTCCCCGCGCCGATGCCGACGGCGGCGGCGCCGACGGCGCCGACCCGGAGGACGTTGCGCCGGGAAATGCCCGACCGTTCGTCAGACATTTCCTCCTGGGCTCGCTCGTCGATTGTTGCTTCGGACATCAGACCAACCTCCAGTTGGTTTGACAGTCGAGCGCGCGTGCGAAGAAACACGCACGCTCGTATCGCCGATCGGCCGCCCGCGGGCTCTCCCATAAGCCCGCGCGCAGGCCACCACGACCTGCGCAGGGCAGCACGACATCGGCTCCGGCGAATGACAGACGCGCGCCCCCACCGGGGCGGCCGGCTGGCCGTCCGACAAGGGCAAGACACGGCGTCTCGAGCTGTCCCGCCGCTGGATGCGGCGTCCGGGCATGCCACAGCGGGCTCTCCGGACAGTCGCAATCGTGGGGCGACATCGCGACTGGGGGAAGAGCGGCCTGCGGCGAACTCAGTCTGCTCCGGCGCCTTTACATCCGCCTCTCCCTAATTGGGTCATCACACCCCCCAAAAAGAGGGGTAGAGGCGGCCCATGACAGCCGCACAGATCCGCCAGGATTGGTACGACCGGAGTAGCGATTGCGCGGACACTTATTGAGGATTCAAGCGACTTTGCCCGCGGCCGCCCCGGTGCCTGCCCTCGCAACTGGAGGAACGAGGGCAGGCACCTGCCCAGGGAGGCGGGAGAAGTCTCCCCGGGGGTGATGGCCTACGGCACGATCGTCCAGCCGAACATCATGGCGTGGTCCTCGTGCAGCAGGTTGTGGCAGTGGGCCACGTATGGTCCGACGAAGTCGCGGAACCCGCGATAGATGATCGTGGACTCGGACGGGTCGAGCGCCACCAGGTCCTCGCGGGAGACGTCGTCCGGGTGCCCGGGGTCCGGCGTCACCGTCACGTCACGGTTGTTCCGCATCACGGTCCGGTGCTCTTCCATGTGCAGGTGGAAGGGGTGCACCCAGCCGCCGCCGCCGTTGCGGATCTCCCAGAGGTTGAAGGAGTTCTTCTTCGGCGTCGCCTTGTAGGCGTGCCCGGCCCGGTTGGTGAGCGAGGTGAGCTCGGTGGTCGGGTCGAACTCCTTGCCGTTGATGAGCCACTCGATCTCACCGCCGGCCGACCCGCGCTGGACCTCGAAGATGAGCCGGTCGTCGAGGAGGGTCTGCCAGTTGGCCGGCAGTGGGGGCAGGTCCCGCAGCTTCGTCGTGGGCGACGGTAGGACGCTGTTGTCGGGGGCGTCGTCGCCGATGACGATCTTCATCATCGGGATCTTGTAGCGGGGATCGGCCGAGAACCGGGACGAGGCGTTCCACATCCGACCGTCCATCATCTTCATCGTGTTCGTCAGGTAGATGACGTCGCCCTTCTTGGTGGGCGAGCCGTCCATGTACCTGGTGAAGTCGACGATGTGCTCACGCCGCTTCGCGGGCCAGAGCTCGAACGAGTCCCGGGTCAGCGGGAACGGCAGCAGGCCGCCGTCGTCGGCGATCTCGGTCCAGCGCATGCACTGCTGCGCGTCCTCGATCCGGTATTGCCCCTGCATCTCGACATCCTTGTAGCCGAGTGAGATCGCCGTCTTCGGACCCTTGGTCGACGTCATCAGCGTGAAGTCGTAGATCCGCGACACCGACGCGTCCAGGAAGCGGAAGCGATACTTGCGCCGCTTGACCTCCAGCACCGGGAAGGCCGTGCCGTTGATCGTGAAGATGTCGCCGACGAACCCGTGGTTCGGGAAGTGCTTGTGGAACGTCTTCCCCCACCACTCCTTGTGGGTCCGCGGGTTGCCCGCCGCCGGGTATTCGCCCTGGCCGTCGTGGAAGTCCTTGTGGATCGTGACGCCGTCGTCGAGCCGCATGTCGAAGATGGCCAGCGGGATGTCGTACTCGACGTCGAAGGTGCCGTCGGCGTGGTTGGTCCGCACGCCGGGCAGGCGCAGGCCCTGGGTCTCGTCGCCGGCGTCGAGGTTGTTCTCCGGGTCGTAGATCGGGTAGAGCCCGACCATTCCCTTGTAGACGTTGGCGCCGGTGTGGTCCATCCGGTGGTCGTGGAACCAGAAGAACGACTGCTTCTCCCGGCTGTCGTTGCCGGCCGGCCAGTTGAGGTACAGGTTGTCCACAAAGGACTGCACCGGGTAGCCCTTGGCCTTGGCACCGAACAGGAAGGCGTAGTGCGGGTTGCCGTCCGACTCCGGCGCCGTGTGCGCGTTGTGCAGGTGGGTCAGGAACGAGTAGTCCGGTGACCCGAAGTCCTGCCGGTCGAGGTTGAGCGGGTTCTCGTCCAGGTGGTTCTCGAACCGCACCAGCACCGGCTTGCCGTACTCGGCGTTGATCATCGGACCGGGGAAGGTCCCGTTGAACCCGTAGATGGTGCTCGCCGGCAGGGTCCGCTTGGTCCCGGCCGGATAGGTGTTGCCGGCGGCGTCGTACGACTTGGCGTTCTTGCCGTCCTTGTCGATGGGCATGACCTGCGAGCTGGTGAACGCGTGCGTCCGAACCTGGAGATCGATCTTGTAGACGATCGGGTCCGGGAACCCGATCGCGTCCGGCCAGATCTGGTGCGTCTCGTTCCGGAACGAGTTCTGCTGGCCGACACCGGGACCGGGCGGCAGCGGCAGCGCGGCCACCTCGGCCGGCGTCAGCGGCCTGGCGGCCTGCGGGATGACGAGCGGGTCGATGAACGGGGTCAGGATCAGCGGTGAGTTCGGGAACACCTCCTCGTAGAGCGAGTCGGCGAGCGCGATCGAGCTCGCGTTGAACAGGCCGTCCTTCGACAGCAGGCCGCGGCGGTCCAGGGACGGCTGCATGAGCACCTTCCCCGCGCCGACGCCGACGGCGGCGACACCGACCGCACCGGCCCGGAGGACCGTGCGCCGGGAAACACCTGAGCGGTCGGCGATCTCCTCGCCGGCCTGCTCGTCGATGGTTGCTTCGGACATCAGACCAACCTCCAGTTGGTATGACAGCCGAGCGCGCGTGGTGGAGCACGCGCGCTCGTATCGCCGGCCGGGCGCCTGCTGGCCCGATGAGCCATGCCGATGCAGCAACGGGCGGACAGGGCAGCACGACTTCGGCTGTGGCGGATGTCAGACGCGCTCCTCCGACCGGGCGGCCGGCACGGCCGCCCGGAACGGAACGACGAGGCGTCTCGAGAACTCCGCGCGCCGCTGGATGCGACGTCCGGCTTGCCACACGGGGCAGTCGGATCGGTCGCAATCGTGGGGCGACACCGCGACCGAATCTGTTGCACCATGCAGCTACTTCAGTCTGCTCCGGTGCCTTCCCGTCCGCCTCTCCCTAATTGGGTCATCGTTCCCCCCAAAAGAAGGGGTATAGCCAGCCCAAGACGGCCACCCAGATCTACGGGGTTTGGTACAAGCGGAGTAGTAGTTGCATAGACAGTTATTGAGGCGTCACCAAGTTCTTGGCTAGCTGGCGCTAGCCGGTGGCGGCCCGGGCTCGCGGCTAGCCGGCGCTAGCCACGCCGGTCAGGTCGGGGTGCCGACGAGGCCGCGGCGGGTCGCCTCGGCGGAGGCCTCCGCCCGCGTCGGCGTGCCGAGCTTGGCCAGCACCGCGGACACGTGATGGTCGACCGTGCGGGTGGAGATGACCAGCTCGGCGGCGATCTCGGCGTTGCTGCTGCCGGTGACGAGCAGCTCGAGCACCTCGCGCTCGCGGCGGGTCAGCCCGAGCGGGTGCGCCCGGGTCGCCTGCCGCGGACCGGCCGGTACCGAACGCATCCCCAGCCGTCGCATCGTCCGGCGGACGACCCGAGCGGTGGCGACCGCGCCCATCCCGTCCAGCAGCGCCAGTGCCTCCCGCAGCTCGGCGTCGTCGGTCGAGTCGACCAGCGCCATCGCCGCGTCGAACCGGCAGTCCAGGGCCAGCCAAGCCGTCACCGCGCCGCGCCGGTCACCGGCGAGCTGCCGCGCGTACGGCTCGGCGACCCGGCCGTCGACCACCCGGGTGCTGCCGGTGCGCCGCAGCCAGACCGCGGTCTCGCCGCGCAGCCAGCTGTCGCCGTGGACAGCGGCGGCCGCGGCGAGCTCGGCCTCGCGCCGGGCCGCGGCCAGGTCGCCGGCCAGCCAGTGCGCCTCGGCCCGGACCAGCCGGACCGGTACGACGTACTGCGGCTCGGCGGTGCCCACCGCCCCCACCAGCGCCTCGTCCAGGCACGGCCAGGCGTCCGGCTCGCCGCGGCGGGCTCTGGTGCCGCCGATCCGGGTGTTCGGGCAGATCCGGTTCTGCGGCGACGTCTCCGTGCCTTCCAGCAGCCGCAGGCTCACCGCCAGCGCCTCGTCCCACTGCCCGCGGTGCTGCTGCAGGGTGGTCCGGCAGGACAGCAGGCAGCGCGTGTACGTGCCGAGATCGTGCTCCTCGCAGTATTCGATGCCGGCCTCGAAGTAGACGTCCGACTCGGCGAACCGGCGCTGGTCGGACAGCCCACCGCTGAGGTTGGCGTACGCGCGACCGGCCTGTGGCCGCAGCCCGTGCTCGATAGCGAGGTCGAGCGACCGCGCGAGCAGCGCGACCCAGTCGCTGTCGGTGTCGTCCAGCGCGCACGCCTCGGTGTTGAGCGCGTCGGCGACCACGTCGTACGCGCCGAACCGCTCGGCCAGCGCGGCCGCCCGGCGGGAGAGCTCGACCGCCGCGGAGCAGTCGCCGGCGACCATCCGCAGCGCACCGAGCGTCCCGTATGCGCGGGCCAGCTCGACCGTCGGACCGAGCGGCTCCAGGATCGCGACCGCCGCCTCGCCCGCCTGCGCCGCCTCGGCACCGCGGCACAGGCTGGCCAGCGCCATCGCCAACCGGCGGGTGGTCTCGCCCTCGCGCAGCCGGTCGCCGAGCTCGCGCCACAGCAGCAGCGCCTGCTCGCACGCGTCGGCCGCGTCCTGGAAGCGGTCCAGCAGCGAGGCGTGCTCGGCCAGCGCGGCGTACAGGCTGGCCACCTCCGCGGGCGGGGCGTCGGCGGCGAACCGCAGCGCCCGGGCATACTGCGCCGCCGCCTCCCGGTGCGAGCCGAAGCCGGCTGCCCGCCGGCCGGCCGCGGTCGCGTGCCGCAGCACCGCCGGCGTGTCCCCGGCCGCCTCGGCGTGGAAGGCCAGCCGGGCGTCGTCGGCGCTGCCGCCGGCGCAGAGCGCGGCGAGGATCCGGGCGTGCGTGCCGGCCCGGCGGTGCGCCGGCACCAGCCGCTCGACCGCCAGCCGGGCCAGCTCGTGCCGGAACCGCAGGCCCTGGCCGTCGCCGACCACAAGGCCGGACTCGAGCAGCTCGTCCAGCGCGGGTTCGGCGCACTCCACCGTCGCCTGCAGCACCGGCAGGTCGAGCCGGGTGCCGAGCAGCGCCGCGACGTCGAGAACGGCGCGGGCGGCGTCGCCGAGCCGGGCGACCCTGGCCAGCACGGCGTCCCGGGCCGAGGCCGGCACTTCGCCGGTCCCGCCGCTGATCACCTCGGTGACGTAGAACGGGTTGCCGCCGGTGAGCCGGAACAGCCGGGCCGGCTCGAGCCCGCTGCCGGCGGCCAGCTCGCCGACCGCCCGCTCGGTCAGCGGGGGCAGCACCAGCCGGCGGGTCGAGCGGTGGGTGGACAGCTCGCCGAGGACGAGCCGGAGCGGGTCGGTCGCGCCCAGCTGGTCGTCCCGGTAGGTCACCAGGACCAGCGCCGGCACCGTACGCAGCCGCCGGCCGAGGAAGCGCAGCAGGTCGAGGGTCGCGTCGTCGGCCCAGTGCACGTCTTCGACGGCGACGACGGTGAGCTCGCCGGGGCGGTCGACCCGGCGCAGCAGCGCGTCGAACAGCTCGTCCCGGTCGGCACCGGCCCGGCACAGCTCGAGCAGCTCGCCACCGAGATCGCCGGCGAGGTCGAACAGCGGCCCGAGCGGGCGCGGCGTGGACAGCCCGTCACAGCCGCCCCAGGCCCAGCCGGCGTCCGGCAGCCGGCGCTCGAACTCCTCCAGCAGCGCCGACTTCCCGGCCCCGGCCTCCCCCGCGACGAGCACGAGCCGGCCTGAGCCGGACCGGGCCTGCTGGCCGTACTCGGCCAGCGCGGCCAGCGCCGAGTCGCGCTCCAGCAACGCCATGGCCACCAGTGTCCCGCACTCCCCCGCTCCGCCGGGCCGGGTTTCGGCCGGCACCGCCCGTCGGGGCAGCCGCGCGCACCCGGACGGACCTCGACGCCTGCCCCGAGAGGTTGAGCGGGGCAGGCGCCGGGTCCGTGCGTCCGATCAGGGGATGATGGTCCAACCGAACATCATCGCGTGGTCTTCGTGCATGAGGTTGTGGCAGTGCGCCACGTACGGTCCGACGAAGTCTCGGAACCCGCGGTAGAGCACGGTGGACTCGGACGGATCGAGCGCCACGAGGTCTTCGCGGGAGATGTCGTCCGGGTGGCCAGCGTCGGGCACCACACTGGTGTCCTTGTTGTTCCGCATGACCGTACGGTGCTCTTCCATGTGCAGGTGGATCGGGTGCACCCAGCCGCCGCCGCCGTTGCGGATCTCCCAGAGGTTGAAGGAGTTCTTCTTCGGGGTCGCCGGGTACTGGTGGCCGGCCTTGTTCTTGAGGCTGAGCAGTTCGATCGTGGGGTCGAACGGCTTACCGTTGATCAGCCACTCCAGCTCGCCGCCGGCGCTGCCCCGCTGGACCTCGAAGATCAGCCGGTCGTCCAGCAGCGTCTGCCAGTTCGACGGCAGCGGCGGCAGGTCCCGCAGCTTCTTGGTCGGGCCGGGCAGGATGCTGTTGTCCGGGGCGTCGTCACCAATGACAATCTTCATGATCGGGATCTTGTACTTCGGGTCGGGGGAGAACCGGGTCGAGTTCGACCACATCCGGCCGGTCGGCATCTTCATGACGTTGGTCAGGTAGATGACGTCACCCTTCTTGGTGGGCGAGCCGTCCTTGTACTTGGTGAAGTCGACGATCTGCTCGCGCCGCTTCGCCGGCCACAGCTCGAAGGTGTCCCGGGTGAGCGCGAACGGCATCAGGCCGCCGTCGGTGGCGATCTGCGTGAAGTTCATGGCCTGCTGGCCGTCCTCGATCCGGTACTGCCCCTGCAGGTCCTCCTCGCTGGCGTAGCCGAGGTCACGCGCGGCCTTCGGCCCGTTGGTCGAGGTCATCAGCTGGAGCTCGTAGATCCTGGAGATCGAGCAGTCCAGGAACCGGAACCGGTACTTGCGCCGCTTCACCTCCAGCACCGGGAACGCGGTGCCGTTGACGGTGAAGACGTCGCCGACGAACCCGTGGTTCGGGAAGTGCTTGAAGAACGACTTGCCCCACCACTCCGGGTGCGTGCGCGGGTTGCCGGCGGCCGGGAACTCGCCCAGCCCGTCGTGGAAGTCCTTGTGGATCGTGACGCCGTCGTCGAACCGGACGTCGTAGATGGCAAGCGGAATGTCGTACTCAACGTCGAACGAGCCGTCGGCGTGGTTGGTGCGCACACCGGGTAGCCGCAGGCCCTGCGTCTCGTCGCCGGCGTCCAGGTTGTTCTCCGGGTCGTAGATCGGGAAAAGCCCGACCATGCCCTTGTAGACGTTGGCGCCGGTGAAGTCCATCACGTGGTCGTGGAACCAGAAGAAGCTCTGCTTCTCCCGGCTGTCGTTGCCGGCCGGCCAGTTCAGGTAGAGCTGGTCGACGAAGGAATGCAGCGGGAAGCCGTGGTCCTTCGGACCGAACAGGAACGCGTAGTGCGGGTTGCCGTCCGACTCCGGGGCGGTGTGCGCGTTGTGCAGGTGGGTGAGGAACCGGAGCTCCGGGTCCCCGTAGTCCTGCCGGTCCAGGTTGAGCGGGTTCTCGTCGAGCCGGTTGGTGAACCGGACCAGCGACGGCTTGCCGTACTCGTTGTTGATCATCGGGCCGGGGAACGTCCCGTTGAACCCGTAGATGATCGACGGCGGCAGGTTCCGGACGGTACCGGCCGGGAAGGTGTTGCCGTTCGCGTCGAACGACTGGGTCGGCTGGCCCTTCGCGTCGATCGGCAGCACCTGCGACGACGTGAACGAGTGCTGCCTTGTCAGTACGTCGATCTTGTAGACGATCGGGTCCGGGAAGCCGATGGCGTCCGGCCAGATCTGGTGCGTCTCGTTGCCGAACGAGTTCTGCTGACCGACGCCCGGGCCGGGCGGCGGGTCAAGCGCCGCCACTTCCGCCGGGCTGAGCGGCCTGAGCGCCTGCGGGATGAGCAGTGCGTCGTTGAAGGGGTTGAGGATCAGCGGCGAGACCGGGAACGCCTCGATGTAGAGCGAGTCGGCGATCGCCGTCGAGGCCGCTCCGAACACGCCGTCCGGGCTCAGCAAGCCCCGCTGCTGCAGGGACGGCTGCATGAGCACCTTGCCGGCCCCGAGGCCGACAGCGGCGACACCGACCGCACCCGCACGCAGGACATTGCGCCGGCTCACGCCGTGCTGCTCGCCGTGCTGCTCGGCGGGCGGTTCGACGTGCTCCGTGCTCTCGTGGATTACTTGGGTCATCCGGCCACACTCCACTGTGGACAGAGGTGGTCGACCCGCACCGAGCCGCGACGAGGCACCTTCGTGCATCGCGCACTGATCGGGCGGGACGATTGCTGCACTATGCAAGCAGAGTGGAGTCTCCGCCCCCGCCGCAGCAGTGCCCCACCCCCACCTGGACGGAAGACGGCCCCCAAAATTGGGTGTGCTAGCCCGAACGGGTAAACATATCTGCATGTCGGATGCCGTCCGGGCCGCCAGGCCCCCTCTCCACGAGGCCAACTCGCACGACGAGCTGGTCGACGCGCTGCTGTCGGCGAGCCGGGTCATGGTCGGCCTGGCCGCCCGGTCGCTGGCCGACCTGGACTCCGACGTGACGCTGCCGCAGTACCGGGCGCTGGTCGTGCTGGCCTCGCGCGGGCCGCAGCGGGTGGTGGACATCTCCACCGAATTGGGTGTGAACTCATCCACCGGGACACGGATGTGCGAACGGCTGGTCCGCAAGGGTCTGGTCCGGCGGGAGCGGTCGGACACCGACCGGCGCGAGGTGCGGCTCACCCTCACCGCCGCCGGAGAATACCTCGTGCAGGACGTGACCCGGCGCCGCCGCAGCGAGCTCGTGCGGGTCGTCGACGCCGTCCCCGAGGTGTGGCACGAACCGCTGACCGCAGCGCTGCGATCGCTCGCGGACACCGCGGGCGAGCCGCCGGACAGCGAGTGGTGGCTGGGCTGGCACGACACCGGCACCGGCGGTCCGGCCGACTGAGCGAGCGGGCGCTCACCGACGCCGGCCGGCCGTCGGGTTCGTCCTAGGTCCACAGCCGCAGCGTGGCGAAGGCAGGCTCCCACTCGTCCCGGTACGCCTGCCGGAACGGCTCCGGCAGCAGGCCGAGCACGGTCGCGGTGACCTCGGGCGACGCACCGTCCAGCATCCACGGCAGGTAGCGGTGGACGTCGGCCGCAACGCGCCTGCCGCCCTCGGCTCCGAACGCGCGCCACTGCTGCTCGGTGAGCGTCGCGTCCACCAGGGCCAGGCCCTCGGCCTCCTCGTGGTCGAGGTGCCGGCGCAACGCGATCGCGAGCGCGTCGGTCAGCTCGCCGAGTCGGCGCGGACCGGAGTCGCGGTCGGCCAGTGCCGCGTCGATCGCCGCCAGCAGCGGGTCGATCGCGGCGTGCTCGGCCTCCATCGCGTCGAGCAGCGCCACGCCGTCCGAGTCGTCGGCCAGCACCGCGCGCATCTGCGGCCACAGCAGGTCGTCCTCGGCGGTGTGGTGGATCGTCAGGTAGGACGTGAACATCTGCCACCCGGCGGCGGTCCGCAGGATGTGCCGCGGGTCGTCGTTCGGGCTAGCGGTGACCCGCGCGATGCTGTCCAGGTCGCGACGCAGCGCGGCGTGCATCGTGTACATCATGGTCATGTCGTTCGTGAACGGCATTGCCGTCGTCTCCTCGGTTCGGTCGCGGACGGATGGTGTGTGTGTGTGTGTGTGCTACGCGGCGTCGGCGGTCGCGGCCGCCGGCACCGGTGCGGCCGGCGCCGCGGCGACGGGTCCCGCGCCGAGCAGCGGTCCGGAGCGGAACAGCGCGCCGCACAGCACCGCGCCGGCGACGAAGATGGCGGCGGCCACCCAGAACCCGGTGGTGTAGCCGTGGATCAGCGACAGCCCGGGCGAGGACGCCGGGTGGCCGAACGCGTAGTGCGCGACCGCGGTGGCGAAGATCGTGTTGAGCAGCGAGGTGCCGATCGAACCGCCGATCTGCTGGCCGGTGTTGAGCGTCGCGGAGGCCACGCCCGCGTCCCGCGGCGCCACGCCGAACGTCCCGGTGTTCATCGACGGCGCGAGCGCGAAGCCGAAGCCGAGGCCGGTCAGCATGAGCGGGCCGAGCACCGCCTCCGCGTACCCCGAGTGCAGGCCGATCCCGGTCAGCCAGACCAGGCTGCCGGCAGCCAGCAGCAGGCCGGTGACGACCAGCGGCCTCGGACCGAGCCGGGGCAGCAGCACGATGTTGGACAGGTTGGCGCTGACCACGACCATCGCGATCATCGGCAGGAACGCCACGCCGCTGATCACGGGCGAGTAGCCCAGCGTCTGCTGCAGGTAGTAGGTGAGGAAGAGGAACATGCCGGACATGCCGGCCCCGGCGACCAGCACGGCCAGGTAGGCGCCGGCCCGGTTGCGGTCGAGGACCACGCGCGGCGGCAGCAGCGGGCTGGCCGCGCGGGCCTGCCAGGTCGCGAACGCGGCCAGCAGCACCCCGCCCGCGACCAGGAACCCGTACGTGGACGGCGTGCCCCAGGAGTGGCTGGCGGCGTTGGAGAATCCGTAGACGAGGCAGAACATGCCGGTCGAGACGAGCGCGGCGCCGAGCAGGTCGAGCCGCGGCCTGCTGCGGGCGCGCCGGTGTTCGAGCAGCAGCATCGCGCCGACCCCGGCGATGCCGGCGAAGACCAGGTTCACGTACAGGCACCAGCGCCAGGACAGGTACTCGGTCAGCACCCCGCCGAGCACCAGGCCGATCGCGCCGCCGGCGCCCACGATCGCGCCGTAGACACCGAACGCCTTGCCGCGTTCCCTCGGGTCGCTGAACGTCGTGGACAGGATCGACAGCGCCGCCGGCGCGAGCAGCGCGCCGAACGCGCCCTGGGCCGCACGCGCCGTGACCAGCGTGCCGAAGCTGCTCGCCGCACCGCCCACGGCGGAGGCGGCGGCGAAACCGAGCACGCCGGCCAGGAACGTGATCTTGCGTCCGAACAGGTCGCCGAGCCGGCCGCCCAACAGCAGCAGGCTGCCGAACGCGAGCGCGTACGCGGTCACCACCCATTGCCGGTCGACGGTGGTGAAGCCCAGGTCCTGCTGCGCGGACGGAAGCGCGATGTTCACGATCGTGGCATCCAGCACGACCATGAGCTGGGCCAGACCGACGGCGACCAGGATGAGCCACCGCCGGCGGTCGGGGATCCGCCCGACCTCCAGGAGAGTGTCAGTCATGCCGGGACGACGAACGGCCGGCCGCCGCGGGGACAGCGGGCCTCAGAGCTGTTCGAGCCGCCGGGCCAGGAACCGCTGCTCGGGCGGTGACGTGGCCAGCTCGAGCGCCCGGCGGTACGCCGTCCGGGCCTCGTCGTCGCGGCCGAGACGCCGCAGCAGCTCGCCGCGGGTGGAGTGGAAGTAGAGGTAGCCGTCCAGGTCAAGGCGGTCGACCGCGGCCAGCGCCGCGACGGCGTCACCGGCCTGGGCGACCGCGACGGCCCGGTTGAGCTCGACCACCGCCGAGCCGGTGAGTTCGACCAGCCGCCGGTACAGCTCGGCGATCCGCGGCCAGTCGACCCGGTCCCGCGTCTGCAGGGACGCGATCGCGGCCTGGACGACGTACGCGCCGCGCCCGCCCAGCGCGACCGCCCGGTCGAGCGCCGCCCGTCCGGCCGCGATCTGGCGCGCGTCCCACAGCGACCGGTCCTGGTCCTCGAGCAGCACGAGGTCGTCGCCGGAGAACCGGGCCCGCCGGCGGGCGTGGTGGATCATCATCAACGCCAGCAGCCCGTGTGCCTCCGGCTCGTCCGGCATCAGCGCGGCGAGCACCTGCCCCAGCCGGATGGCCTCGGCACCGAGGTCGACCCGACCGCGATAACCCTCGTTGAAGATCAGGTAGAGGACGGCCAGCACCGCGTCGAGCCGCTCCGGCAGCAGGCGCGCGTCGGGAACCGCGAACGGGATCCCGGTCGCCGTGATCTTCGCCTTGGCGCGGGACAGGCGCCGCTTCATGGTCTCCTCGGTGACCAGGAACGCCCGGGCGATCTCGGCGGTCTGCAGGCCACCGAGCGCCCGCAGCGTGAGCGCCACCTGCCCGTCCAGCGGCAGCGCCGGATGGCAGCAGGTGAAGATCAGCTCGAGCCGCTCGTCCTTGATCGCGGAGTCGTCGAACTCGTCCATGACCGCCTCCGGCACCGGAAGCAAGTGGATCTTCTCGGCCAACGTGCGCTCCCGGCGGATCCGGTCGATCGCCCGGTTGCGGGCGGTCGTCACCAACCACGCCCCGGGGTTGTCCGGGGCGCCGGAGACGGGCCAGCGCTCCGCCGCGATCGCGAACGCCTCCTGGGTCGCCTCCTCGGCCTTGTCGAAGTCGCCGAGGTACCCGACCAGCGACGCCAGCACCCGACCCCACTGGTCCCGGAAGACCTGGTCCAGCCCGGTCAGCGCGGCACCACCGGCCCGGCCTCCACCGCCAGCACCGGCCTGATCTCCACGGCGCCGCCGAGCCGGGCAGCCGGAATGCGCGCCGCCAGCTCGATCGCCTCGTCCAGGTTGGCCGCCTCGACCACGCTGAACCCGCCGAGCACCTCCTTGGTGTCCGCGAACGGGCCGTCGGTCATCAGCGTCCGGCCGCCGACCACGCGCACGCAGGTCGCCGTCTCGACCGGCTGCAGCCGCGCCCCCGCGACGTAGCGTGCGTCGTCCGCCAGCGCCAGATACTCGGCGTGCGTCGCCTCGCGCTCCTCGTCGGGCAGCGCCTCCACGTAGTCCGGGTCGGTGTAGATCATCAGGGCGTACTGCATCGGACGAACCTCCAGGGCAATGGGCTCTCCCCGGTCTGACGAACGAGCGGCCGCGTGCGGGACACGACTCAGCCGGGAATGTCGAGCAGGCCGCGGGCGAGTGCGGGGACGATGGTCGGGGCAGGTGGCAGGCGGGGCAGGAGCAGGGCCTGCACGATGTGGTACGCGTCCGGCTTGCCGGGCCAGACGGTCGCGGCCGGGCGGTTGGTCGCGTGCAGCTCGTGCCACCAGGAGCCGCCGTCCGGGTCGACGAGGTAGCGGGTCGCGTAGTCCCAGGTGCGGTCGTAGACCGCCGCGTACCGGTCCGAGCCGGTGACCCGGTGCAGGGTGGCCGCGGCGGCCAGCGCCTCCGCGACGACCCAGTGCATCCGCTGCCGGACCACCGGACGGCCGGCGAAGTCGACGGTGTAGACGAACCCGTCGGCGCCGTCGACGGCCCAGCCCAGCTCGATCGCGCGGTCGAACATCGCCGCCGCGTCCGGCAGCAGCCAGTCCGGAGCGGCGGCCCCGAGCGCGGCCCGCACGTCGAGCGCGAGCCGGGACCACTCGATCAGGTGGCCGATCGTCACGCCGTACGGGCGGAACTGGTCGGCCGGCCGGTCCCGGTTGAACTCCGGCAGCGGCGTCCAGCGCGGGTCGTAGTGCTCGGGCAGCAGCCAGCCGGCCCCCCGCGCGACCCGCTGCACGATCCGCTCCGTGATCCGCAGCGCGCGCTCGCGCCACACCGGCCCGGCGCCGGCGTCGGCCGCGGCCAGGTAGGCCTCGACCGTGTGCATGTTCGCGTTGGCACCCCGGTACGGGTCGAGCGTGCGCCAGGGGCGGTCCCACTCCTCGACCACCATGCCGTCGTCCTCGCGCCAGAAGTGCCGCTGCTGCACGTCGACCGCGTCGGCCAGCAGCGCGTCGCCGGCACCGACGACCGCGGCGCCGCTGGCGGCGAGCACGACGAACGCGTGCTCGTACGCCTTCTTGCCGGGGTCCGTCGGCCGGACCGCCGCGTACCACCCGCCGTACTCGTGGTCGTGCAGCAGGTCCCGCAGCGCGGCGACGCCGTGGGCGACCAGCTCGTCGTGCCCGGGCAGGCCGAGCAGGGTGCCGATGGCGAACACGTGCGTCATCCGGGCCGTGACGTACGCCTCCACCGGCCGGTCGAGCTGCGGCCGGCCGCGCTCGTCCAACCAGGCGAAGCCGCCGTCCGGATGCCGCGACGCCACCGCGAACCGCAGCACCCGCCGGCACTCCGCGTCAAGCTCCGCCCGATGCTCCTCGGTCCCCAGCACCGGCCCAACCTACGTCCGGCGGGCCCACCCGGTCAGCCGGCCGCAGCGGGCCGGCCGGTGCCGGTGGGCAGCCGCAGGGCGAGGACGAGGGCGACCGCGGTGAAGGCGATCGTCCACCAGAACGTGGTGCGGTAGCCGGCCGCGCCGGCGACCTGGTCCACCAGGATCAGTGCCAGCACCGCGCTGCCGAACGAGCCGCCGACCTGCTGGGACGCCCGGGTGATGATGCTCGCGTCCGGGATCCGGGCCCGGTCGAGTCCCTCGTACGCGGTGGCGAAGACCGGCAGCGTCACCGCGCCGAGGCCGAACCCGCGCACGACCAGCGCGCCTGCCAGCACCCACTCGCTCGTGCCGGCGCCGGCCAGCGCGAACGGCAGCGTGCCGGCGGCGGCCAGCGCGAGCCCGGTGGTGACCACCCAGCGCGGGCCGATCCGGTCGGTCAGCGAGCCGGCCAGGCCCCGGCTGAGCAGCACGCCGATGCCCTGCGGGGCGAGCAGCAGCCCGGTCCACAGCGGGTCGTGCCCGCGGACGTCCTGGAAGTAGAGCGGGACCAGCAGCAGCGCGCCGTAGAGCACGAAGCCGGACAGGAACATCAGCGCGGTCGAGGCGCTGAACGACGACACCCGGAACAGCCGCAGGTCCAGCAGCGGCGAGTGGTCCCGCAGCGCGTGCACGACGAACGCGGCCAGCAGCACCAGCCCCACGACCAGCGGCACCAGCACCGAGGCGTCGGCGAAGCCGCCGACCACGCCGACCCGGGACAGCCCGAAGAGCAGCGCGGCGATGCTCGGCGACAGCAGGACCAGGCCGACCGCGTCGAGCCGGTGCCCGCGGTCGCCGGCGTCGGCCGGCATCAGCCGCCAGGCCAGCACCAGGCCGGCGACGGAGAGCGGGATGTTCACCCAGAAGATCCACCGCCAGGACAGGTGCTCGACGATGAGCCCGCCCAGCAGCGGGCCGAACACCGGCCCGAGCAACACCGGCAGCCCGATCGTCGCGGTGACCCGGCCGAGGCTGCGGCCGCCGGCCGCGCGCACCAGCACGGTCTGCATCACCGGCAGCATCAGCCCGCCGCCGACACCCTGGACCACCCGGGCGGCGATCAGCTGGCCCGCGCTCTGGGCCAGGCTGGCGGCCACCGAGCCGAGCAGGAAGATCGCCAGCGCGGCCAGCCAGACCCGCTTCCCGCCGAACCGGTCGACCAGCCAGCCGGTGACCGGCACGGCGATCCCGAGGGCCAGCAGGTAGCCGGTCGTGACCCACTGGATCGTCGCGATCGGCGCGTGCAGGTCGGCAGCCAGCGACCGGAGTGCGACGCTGACGATCGTGGTGTCGAAGACGACCGCCAGGACTCCGGTCATCATGACGAGAGCGAGTCGGAGGAAGGCCGGGTCGAGCCGGTCGTCGGCCGGGCGATCGGCCAGAACTGTCGTCACCGTAGAAACCTCTTCCGCGTTAAGATATGCGAGCACATCTTATGTGGACCACTGCGGGAGCGTCAATAAGATATGGAGGCGCTTCTTATGAGCCAGCCCGGCGGAGCGACCCGGCGGCGCGGCGCGGCGCTGGAGGACGCGCTGCTGACCGCGGCCTGGGAGGTGCTGTCCACGGCCGGCTACGGCGGGTTCACGATGGAGGCGGTCGCCGAGCGGGCTCGCACCAGCACCCCGGTGCTCTACCGGCGCTGGCCCGATCGCTGGGACCTGGCCATGGCGGCGATCCGGCACTACGGCGACCGCAACCCGGTCCTCGTGCCGGACACCGGCAGCCTGCGCGGCGACCTCATCGCGTTCCTCCGGGACGCGTCGAGCAAGCGGGCCGCGGTCGCCGCGGTGTTCAGCCTGCGGATGGCCGAGTTCTTCGACGAGACCCGGGCGACCCCGGCCGAGGCACGCCAGCAGATGCTGGAAGGCCGGATCCCCGTCACCGACACGATCTTCGACCGGGCGGTGGCCCGCGGCGAGGCCGACCCGGACCGGCTCACTCCGCGGGTCAAGTCCGTGGCCTTCGACCTGCTGCGCAACGAGCTGGTGCTGACCCAGCGCCCGGTGCCGCGCAGGGTGATCGACGAGATCGTCGACGACATCGTGCTCCCGCTGGTGCGCCCGCGTCAGTGACGGTGGCTGGCGTCGGGCTGGCGCGGGTCGGCCGGGTGCTCGAAGCCGGACGCCAGCCGGATCCGGTCGGCCGCGGCCCGGTCCAGCCAGCGGGCGAACGCCAGCTGCGTGGCCCTGGCGGTCAGCTCGGCCTCGATCTCCGGCCGCACCTGCCCGTACGGGACCGGGCCGGCCGGCAGGACCGCATCGACCTCGAGCCGGTGCCAGCCGAGGCCGGTGTGGACCGGCCCGGCCGGGCGGGCCCTCAGCTCGGGGACCAGCGTCGCCGGGTCGAGCTCGGCCGCCGGCCCGAGGACGAGCGCGTCCGGGGTCGGCGCGTACGCCTGGCGGGCGAGCCAGCGCTCGCCGCGGGCGTAGCGGTCCGGGTGGGCGGCGTAGTGTTCCCGCACCTCGGCGTCGGTCGGCCGGGTGTCGAAGGTCGCCAGCACCGCGCGGGCGGCGGCCGAGGTGGCGAGCACGTCGGCGGCAGCCGCGCCCACCACCGCGGCGTCCACCCGTACGGTGCTCGGCGTGGTGAGGCCGCGGGCGGCCGCCTCGTTCTCCAGCAGGCGGGTGAGCACGACCCGCTGGGCGACCCAGCGGCGGAGCTGGCGGCCGTCGGCGGTATCCGCGGGCGGCAGCCGGTCGGCGAGCGGGCCGCCGCGCAGCCGGTCCAGCTCGGCCTCGACATCCGCGGCCGGGACCGGCTCGCCGTCCACCCAGGCCGCGGTCACGTGATCGCCCGCGGTCACGTGACCGTCAGCGGGATCGTCGCCGAGTAGGCGACCTGGCCCGCGCCGGACAGCCGGGCCAGCAGCCACCACTCCCCCGGATCGGCGCCGGCCGGGACGGCGACCGGCAGCTCGAGCGTGCGCCGGTCGTCCCCGTCCAGCCGCACCGGCACCGTCCACTGTGGAAGCAGCGGCCAGCTGTCGACCGGGCCGAGCAGCTCCAGCGTCGCGTCCAGCGGGCTGCGGTAGGTGCTGGCCACCTCGACCCGGATCCTGTCCCGCTCCCCGGGCCGCAGCGCCAGCGCGAACGTGTCGATGTGCACGTCGATCCCGCCCGGGTTGAGCACCGGACCGGGGACGCGCACCTGGACCAGGTCGCGGACGGTCTGCCCGCGGTGCTCGACCGACACCGCGACCAGGTGGTCGCCCGGCTCGGCGTCCGCCGCCGGGCCGACCCGCACCGGCGCCTCGTCCCAGCCGCCCGGCGGCAGCGCGACCGGCCATGCCGCCGGCCGCACGTCCCAACCGTCCGGCGCGCTCACCGTCACCACGCCGGTCCACTCGGCGTCGGCCAGCGAGGATGCGACCGAGACCCGCAGCTCGACCGGTCCGGCCGCCCGGCTCGGCGAGGCGTGCACGCTCACCGGCAGGTTGCCGGCCGGCGCGGGGCCGGCGTTCTCCAGCCAGTAGCGGGCCGGCGCGATCCCGGCCGGCTCCGGCACCAGCGGCTCGTCGCCGGCCTCCGCGCCGGCCGAGCGGAGCACGACGGTGGCCACCTCGCACGGCGCCAGCGGGACCTCGACGGCGCCGTCCGCGCCGACCGTGAGCGGCCCGGTCGGCCGGTCCAGCAGGTCGGCCCGCTCGGCGCCGGCCACGCCGCCGGCCAGCCGCAGCCGCGCGGTGACCGGGCGGCCGTGTGCCTCGTACAGCCGGACGGCGAGCGCCTCCGCCGGCGGCGTCGGCGCCGCGCCGGAGGCCAGTGGCGCCCCGACCGGCTTGACCGCCGTCACCACGGCCGCACCCGGCGGGTCGACCGCGAGCAGCGAGTGGGCCGGCGGCAGCGAGCCAGGGTGCGCCGGCTCGACGACGGCGACCGGCGGGGCGGTGAAGCCCTGCCCGGCCGGGACGAACCCGGCCGACCGCCAGTCGCCCGGACCCGACGCGAGCGCGTACTCGAACGTGTGCGTCCAGTGCTGCAGCTGGAACCCGGACCCGTCCGGGACCGTGCGGCGCGGCTTGTCGATCCAGACCGCCGACGGCCAGCCGGTGCAGGAGCGGGCCAGCGACAGGTGCAGCGCCCCGGTCCGGTCCACCGCGAACCCGGGCAGGCCACGGCTCAACATCGCCACCGACACGTCGGCCAGCCCGCGCGGACCGTCGTCGTGCGACGGTCCGACCTGGACGGTCGCGTCGGCGAGATCGGCGACCAGCTCCGCCACCGCGGCGGCCAGGTCGGCGTCGTCCCCGCCGGCGAGCACCAGCACCGGCAGCACCCGCACGCCCCGCAGGTCCGCGCTCGGCTCCCACACTTCGGGCAGCGGCCGCTCAGCCGGCACCCAGACCCTGGCCCGGCCGGTCCCGGCCAGCTGCCGGTCCAGCTCGGCCGCGGCCGCCGGCGCGGCGGCCAGCACCGCCGCGGTGAACGTGTTGCGGTCCGGGCCGCCGACCGCGATCCGGGTGTCCGGCAGGTTGGAGTCGACCCGCAGCGCGCCGTACCGGTTGCCGGTGTCCAGCGACGTGGTCGAGGTGACCCCGGCCCGGACCAGCGCGACGACCAGCTCCCGCACGCCGGCGATGGACCCGGAGTCGGCGACCACCTCGGCCACGCCCACCGCGGTGGCCGTCCCGCCGGCCACGACCCGCGCGGTCGACCCGACGCCGAACCAGGAGTACGCCGGGTTGTCCAGGGTCCACGGATGGGCGGCCGAGTCGACGTCGACGATGCCGTAGCCGCGGCCGACGACGGCCGCGCCGACCTCGCTGACCGGCAGGCCGCCGGGCACGTCGACGGCCCAGCGCAGCCGCAGCAGCCGGTCCGACCCGGTCGGCCGCAGCCGGGTGGTGCAGTCCACTCGCGACAGTCCGCCCCAGACGGTCAGGCTCTGCTCGTACCGGACGCCGTCGAGCTCGCCGGACACGACCAGCCGCTGCCCGGCCGGCGAGGTCTCGGCCCGGACCGCCGCCCGCCCGGACGCGGCGCCGGCGCGCGGCGGGCCGGTCGGCAGCAGGTGCCACGGACCCTCGCCGAACGTGGGGTGCTGCGGGTATTCCTCGTACACCAGCAGTTCGTTGCCGGCGCGGCCGGGCGGGACGAGCTCGCGGCCGAGCCGGCGGTCCAGCCACGAGCTCACGGTGCCGCCGCGGGCCGGGTCGGCGGTCAGCCGGTACGCGTCGTTCTCGATCGTGCTGCCGGCGAGCCTGGACCAACCGGGCGTGCGGCCGTGGACCAGCCGGTAGGTCCGCCAGCCGGTCGCCGGCAGGTCTCGGGCCACGAACGACAGTGTCCGCGCCTCCAGCACGGCCGGCACCGGCGCGCCGGCGTCGTCGAGCAGCGACCAGTCGCCGGCCGGCACCTCGACCCTGACCAGCTCGGTACGTGGCCAGGCCAGTCCGTTGAGGACGGTCACCGCGACGCCGGGACCGGACGTGTCCACTCGCGACACGAGATGCCGGGCGGCGGCGTCCAGCACCGTACCGCCGGCGGTCCAGGCGTCCCGCCAGCCTGCCAGCAGGTCGAGGTAGACCTGGTCGCCCTCGCTGCCGGTGACCGCGTCGTGGTGGGCGCCGTAGAGCAGCTGCCGCCAGGCCCGGTCCACGGCCGCGTACGGGAAGCGGGCGCCGTGCAGCGCGGCCAGGGTGGCGAACCGCTCGCCGTCGGCGACCCTGACCTCGGCCTCCCGGTTGGCCTGCTTGGTGTCGATGTAGGAGACGTCCTTGCCGGTGTAGACCGGGTTCATGTCCCGGCTCACCGGCACCGGCGCCCGGCCCTCGGCCGCGAGCGACGCCCTCACGGCCGCGAGGAAGTCGCGCGGCACGGCGCAGACGAACCTCGGCCAGGTGTAGCGGGCGTTCCAGTCCCGGTGGATCTCGGTGACCCACTTGTTCGGCGGCGAGTAGTCCGTGCCCACCGGGATCAGCACGTTACGGGTCGCCGCCACCGGCTTGAGCGAGCGGAACACGTCGAGGACGGCCGCCTCGGCCTCGGCCAGCGTCGGGGCCGAGTCCATCCACCAGCCGGCCGAGTAGTGCGCCGGCATGTACGCGGTGAGCAGGCCGGTGCCGCTCGGCGCCACCCACTCGAACTCGCTGGGGAACTGCATCACCCGGGCGTCGCCGTACCCGCCGTGGGTCTGCAGCGGTCCCCACTGGTGGAACGGGCCGCGGGCCCAGGACGAGGCGGTCAGCCCGGCGCCGGCGCAGAGCCCGGGAAACTGCGGGTCGTGCCCGAACGCGTCCAGCTGCCAGGCCGTCTGCGGATCGCCGCCGAGCACGTCCCGCTGCAGCGCGATTCCGTACGCCAGGTTGCGGACCGTCGACTCGACCGCGGTGAGGTTGGTGTTCGGCTCGTTGTAGGTGCCGCCGACCAGCTCACACCGGCCCTCGTGGAGCAGCCGGCGCAGGAACGCCCGCTCCGCCGGCACCGTGTCCCACCACGGCTTGAGGTAGTCGGTCTCGGCCAGCACGAACCGGTAGTCCGGGTCGTGCCTCGCCGCCTCAAGGTGCGCGCGGACGAGGTCGAAACCGGCCAGCTGGAACGCCTGCCGAGCCGAGTCCGGACCGGTCTTCTCGTCCCAGGCCTCGGTGTACGCGGCCTGTGTCGTCCACCAGACCGGGTCGTAGTGGAAATGCGGGACCAGGTAGGCGGTCCAGCCGGGCTCGGCGACCGGGATCGTCACGTCGGCCCTGGCCTCGCCGGCCGGCCCGCGGACGGTCACCACCGCCGGCACCGTGTCCCACCACGGCTTGAGGTAGTCGGTCTCGGCCAGCACGAACC
>DATBFW010000175.1:0-17421 GCA_036558285.1 Mycobacteriales bacterium
CGGCGCCGGATCCGCTCGTACCACATCACCGCGATGTGCCCGCCGTCCAGCGGCGGCAGCGGCAGCAGGTTGAACACGGCGAGGAAGATGTTCGTCCCGGCCAGCAGGGCGAGGAAGAACGCGATCCCGCCGACGCCCTGGTTGCCGAGGATCTCGCCGCCGGCGCGGCTGGCGCCGACCACGCTGACCGGCGAGTCGGGGTCGCGCTGGCCGCCGGAGACCGCGTCGATCAACGCCGGCACCTTGGACGGGATCGACCCGAGCGCCTTGAACGTCGCGCCGATCATCGAGCCGGTGGTGGTGAACGCCGTGCCGAGGCCGCTGACCGGCCCCTCCCGCTGCACGGTGCTCGGCAGGTCACCGACCACGCCGATGGTGGGCGTCGGCACCAGCGTCGAGGAATCGGTCGCGCCCGGTGGCGGCCGCTGGGCCAGCACCGGCCGCACCGTCGCCGTCGCCGTCGCGCCGTCCCGGGTGTAGGTCAGCTGCACCGGCTTGCTGGCGTCGACCTTGCGCAGCGTGTCCTGGAACGAGGCAAGGTCGGGGGTCGGCGTCCCGTTGATCGCGGTGACCACGTCGCCGGCCCGCAGCCCGGCAACCGCGGCCGGCGCACGCGGGTCACCGGCCCGGCACGGCCGCAGCGCACCGTCGGACAGCGTGTCGTTGCCGACGACAACGCAGTCGGAGATCGAGGCGAGCCGGGCGGGGGTGCTGGCCGGGTCGACCGAGCGCTCGACGCCGAACGCGGACAGCGCCAGCCACAGCAGCGCGATCGCCAGCAGGATGTGGGTGGCCGAGCCGGCGAGCATCACCGCCGTGCGCTTCCACGGTGACGCCCGCCAGAACGCCTGCCGGTCGTGCTCGGCCGGGATGTCCATCGCGTGCGGGGACATCCCGTCGATGCTGACGAACCCGCCGGCCGGGATGGCCTTCAGCCCGTATTCGGTCTCGCCGCGGCGGAACGAGAAGATCGTCGGGCCGAAGCCCACGAAGTAGCGGCTGACCCGCATGCCCAGCGCCTTGGCCACGCTCATGTGGCCGGCCTCGTGCAGGCACACCGAGAACAGCAGGCCGAGGGCGAAGATCACCACCCCGATGCCGTACGCCATCCGCTCGAGCCCTCCGCCCGCCATCCGCCGCGCCTACTGGACAACTTCTGCGCCGTTGCGTCGGTTCCCGGCGCCCTCGACTGGCACATCGAGCGTACCGTCGCGGCCCTGTGCGATCGCTGGGTCCGACTCGCCGAACCCGATCCGGTCGTGCAGCCGGCGCAGCGGCGCCGGGGCCCACCAGTTCCACCGGCCCAGCAGCCGCATGCTCGCCGGCACCAGCAGCGCCCGTACCACAGTCGCGTCCACGACGATCGCGATCGCCATCGCGACGCCGATCAGCTTGATGAACGTGATGCCGGACAGCGAGAACGCGCCGATGACGACCACCAGCAGCAGCGCCGCGGTGGTGATCATGCCGCCGGTGCGCTGCAGCCCGGCCGCGACCGCCGAGGTGTTGTCGCCGGTGCGCAGGTAGTGCTCGCGGATCCGGGACATGAGGAAGACCTCGTAGTCCATCGAGAGCCCGAACACGATCGCCAGCACCAGGATCGGCTGGGTCGCCTCCAGCGTCCCGGTCGGGGTGAAGTCCAGCGGGCCGGACAGGTGCCCGTCCTGGAAGATCCACACGATCGCGCCGAAGGACGCGGTCAGCGACAGCACGTTCATCAGCAGCGCCTTGACCGGCAGCACCACCGAGCCGAACGCGAGGAACAGCAGCAGCACGGTCGCGCCGGCCACGATCAGCGCCATGTACGGCAGCAGCCGGCCGAGGCTGCCGAGCAGGTCCGAGAGCACCGCGGTGTCGCCGCCGACGAGGACGGTCCCGCCCGGCGGCGGCGGCAGCGCGCGCACCCGGTCGACGGTCGCCCGGGCGTCGGCGGACATGGGGTCGCCGGCGAAGCCGAGGGCGACCTCGGCCGTCCCGTCCCGCTCGGCGACCACGGTGGCCGAGGTGATGCCGGGCACCGTCCGCGCTCCGCCGACCCAGGCCGGCAGCCCGGCCGGGTCGCCGGCCGGCACGGTGACGACCGCCCGGATCGGGCTGGTCGCGTTGGCCGGGAAGTCCCGCTCCAGCGTCTCGGCGACGTGCCGGCTCTCGGTGCCGGCCGGCAGCGCCCTGGCGTCGATCCCGCCGAACGTGACCCGCAGGAACGGCAGGCCGACCACCAGCAGCACCGCGACGACACCGACCGCGTAGAGCACCGGGCGGCGCATCACGCTGCGGGCCAGCCGGGCCCAGGCGCCGGTGTCGGTGTGCAGCCGCGGGCGGCGCCGGCGCACCGGCAGCGCCTCGACCCGCCGGCCGAGCACCGCGAGCAACGCCGGCAGCACGGTCAGCGCGGCGGCCACGGCCACCAGCACGGCCGCGATCCCGCCCGCACCCATCGACCGGAGGAACACCTGCGGGAAGATCAGCAGCCCGGCCAGCGACGCGGCCACGGTCAGCCCGGAGACGGCGACCGTGCGCCCGGCGGTCGCCATCGTGCGGACGATCGCCGCCTCGGTGTCCAGCCCGCGGGCCAGCTCCTCCCGGTAGCGCCCGACGACGAACAGGCCGTAGTCGATCGCCAGCCCGAGCCCGAGGATCGTCACCACGTTCACCGAGAACACCGACACGTCGGTGACCAGCGAGAGCACGTGCAGCGCGGTGAACGCGCCGAGGATCGCGACCACGCCGATCACCAGCGGCAGGCTGGCCGCGACGACCGTGCCGAACACGAACACGAGCAGCGCGAGCAGCACCGGCATCGACAGCGTCTCGGCGCGGGCGATGTCCTTGCCGACCCGCTCGTTGATGTCCCGGCCGACCGTAGTCGCGCCGCCGATCTCGGTCTGCAGGCCTGGCGCGGCCAGCCGGTCGTCGATCCGCTCCAGCGCGTCCGTGCGCTGCTGCTCGTCGCCGCGCAGGGTCAGCACCGCGTACGTCGCGTGCCGGTCGGCGCTGACCAGCCCGGGCGCGCCGGTCCCGAACCAGCTCACGGTCCGGGCGACCGCGTCGCTCGGCAGGGCGTCCAGCGTGCCGGTCACGGCCTGCCGGTAGGCCGGGTCGTCGACCGTGCGGTCCGCGCTGCGGTAGAGCACGACCACGTCGGCGTCGTCCCGGCCGAGGTCGGCCGCCGCGACGGCGGCGGCCCGGGCACTCTCGCTGCCGGGGTCCTCGAAGCCGCCGCTGGTCAACCGGCCGAACACGCCGGTTCCCCAGGCCACGGCCACGGCCAGGAACGCCATCGCGGCGGCCAGCACCAGCCAGCGCCGCCGGTACGCGAACCGGCCCAGCATCTCGGTCATCGCCGTCCTCCTGGACTAGACTCGCTCACTGGTGTGAACACCGTTTATCTCGGAACGGGTCTAGGATGCATACAGTGTTTACTAAAGTCAAGGCCGTTTAGGAGGCGTCCGTGGCGACCACGCTGAGCCGGCGGGACCGCGTCCGCGCCGCGACCGTGACGGAGATCAAGGACACGGCGCGCCGGATCCTGGTCGCCGAGGGGCCGGACGGGCTGTCGCTGCGCGCTATCGCCCGGGAGATGGGGATGACCGCGCCCGCGCTCTACCGCTACTTCCCCAGCCGCGAGGACCTGATCGGCGCGCTCATCGCCGACCTGTACGACGAGCTCACCGCCACCCTCACCGCCGCCGCCGGGACCGCCGCCGGGACCGCCGCCGGGACCACCGCCGGGACCGCCGCCGGGACCGCCGCCGGGACCACCACCGGGACCGCCGGCGGGGCGGCCGGGGCGGCCCGGGGTGTGGCCGGCCGGTCGAGGGACGCGGGCGGCGGCGCGTCCGGCGGGACGACCAGTGGGACGACCGGCGGGACCGCCGGCGCCGGGGTGGCCGACAACGCGGGCGCCGCCGCCGACGGCGATCCGCGGGCGGGGATCACGGCGGCGAGTTGGGCGTTCCGGGCGTGGGCGCTGGCGCACCCGCGGGAGTTCGGGCTGCTGTTCGGCAGCCCGATCCCCGGCATCGACGCGCACTCCGACGACAGCCCGGCCGGCCTGGCCTCGGAGCGGTTCGGCCAGGTGTTCGGCGACCTGGTGGCCCGGATCTACCTGGCCGACCCGTTCCCGGTGCCGGCCGAGGACGAGATGGACCCCGAGCTGCGCCGGCAGCTGCGGGACTGGTGCTCGGCCCTGCCGGTGGAACTGCCGATCGGCGCCGGGCAGGTGTTCCTGTCCTGCTGGATCCGGCTGTACGGGATGGTCGCGATGGAGGTCTTCGGCCACCTGCAGTTCGCCCTGCCGGACGCCGAGCCGCTGTTCGAGGCCGAGCTGCGCGACCTGGCGGTGAAACTCGGCTTCGGCGCCCCGGCCGCGACCTAGCGACGGATTCCCTCGCCGGACCCCTGGTTCACGACGGATCAAGCACAGTACGGTCAGGTGCACCGCTCGAATCACTAGCCAAGGGGTGCGCCGTGGTGCAGACCCTCCCCGGTGCCGACCGGCCCGGCACCGACGTCCCGCAGCGCCGCCGGCTCGTTACCGCGATCCCCGGCCCGAAGTCCCAGGACCTGATGGCCAGGCGCACCGCGGCCGTCCCGCCCGGCGTCGGCACCGCCCTGCCGGTCTTCGTCGAGCGGGCCGGCGGCGGCGTGCTCGTCGACGTGGACGGCAACTCGCTGATCGACTTCGGCTCCGGCATCGCGGTCACCTCGGTCGGCAACGCCGCGCAGGCGGTGGTCGCCGCGGTGGCCGAGCAGACCGCCCGGTTCACCCACACCTGCTTCATGATCACCCCGTACGAGGGGTACGTCGCGGTGTGCGAGCGGCTCAACCGGCTCACCCCCGGCAGCTTCGAGAAGCGGTCCATGCTGGTGAACTCCGGCGCCGAGGCGGTGGAGAACGCGGTCAAGGTGGCCAGGGTCGCGACCGGGCGGCCCGCCGTGGTGGTCTTCGACCACGGCTACCACGGGCGGACGCTGCTGACGATGACGCTGACCGCGAAGTACCGGCCGTACAAGGCGGGCTTCGGGCCGTACGCGCCGGAGGTCTACCGGGCGCCGATGGCCTACCCGTTCCGCTGGCCGGGCGGCGCGGACCGCTGCGCGGACGAGGCGTACGAGCGGTTCGTCGACCTGGTGACCACCCAGGTCGGGCCCGACCAGGTGGCCTGCGTGGTGGTCGAGCCGATCCAGGGCGAGGGCGGCTTCGTGGTGCCGGCGCCGGGCTTTCTGCGCCGGGTCGCCGACTTCTGCGCCACGCACGGCATCCTGCTGGTCGCCGACGAGGTGCAGACCGGGTTCGGCCGGACCGGCGACTGGTTCGCCTCGACCTTCGAGGGCATCGAGCCCGACCTGGTCACCACGGCCAAGGGCATCGCCGGCGGGCTGCCGCTGGGCGGGGTGACCGGGCGGGCCGAGCTGATGGACGCGGTGCACGTGTCCGGTCTCGGCGGCACCTTCGGCGGCAACCCAGTGGCGTGCGCGGCCGCGCTCGCGGCGATCGACATGATCGAGTCCGAGGACCTGGTCGGCCGGGCCCGGCGGATCGGCGAGCTGGCGCTGCCCCGGCTGCGGGCGCTGGCGGAGCGGCACCCTGCGGTCGCCGACCCGCGCGGGCGCGGCGCGATGCTCGCGGTCGAGCTGGTCCGTCCCGACGGCCGCACGCCGGATCCGGCGCTGCTGGCGGACGTGGTCCGCCGGTGCGCGGCCGAGGGCGTGGTCGTGCTCACCGCCGGGACGTACGGGAACGTGCTGCGGCTGCTGCCGCCACTGGTGATGGGCGAGGACCTGCTGCTGGACGGGCTGGACGTGCTCGACGCGGCGGTCGCGGCCGCGCTGGCATGACCGGGGTGGCGGCCGGCTCGGGCCGGACGGTGGACCGCGCCCGGCTGGCCGAGCTGACCGCGCGGGAGACGGCGCGGTTCGCGGCAGCGCACCCGCGCTGCGCCGCCGCGCACGAGCGGTCCCGCCGGACCATGCCGGCCGGCGTGCCGATGAGCTGGATGGCGAAGTGGGCGGGCGGGTTCCCGATCGCGGTGGCCGGGGCCGCCGGGGCGCACGTGCGCTGCCTTGACGGGATCGACCACGTCGACCTCTGCCTCGGCGACACCGGGGCGATGGCCGGCCACTCCCCCGCCCCGACCGTGCGGGCGGTGGCCGACCAGGCGGCGCGCGGGATCACCACGATGCTGCCGGGCGAGGACGCCGCCGCGGTCGCGGAGGAACTCGCCCGCCGGTTCGGGCTGCCGGCCTGGCAGTTCACGCTGACCGCGACCGACGCCAACCGGCACGTGCTGCGCTACGCCAGGCACCTGACCGGCCGGACGCGGGTCGCGGTGATCGACTACTGCTACCACGGCTCGGTGGACGAGGCGTTCGCGACGCTGGACGGCGACCGGGTGGTCGCCCGCCGCGGCAACCTGGGGCCACCGGTGCCGCCGGCCGAGACCACGGTCGTCGTGCCGTTCAACGACGTGGCCGCGCTGGAGCGGGCGCTGGCCGGCGGTGACGTGGCCTGCCTGCTGGCCGAGCCGGCGATGACGAACATCGGGATCGTGCTGCCGGAGCCGGGCTGGCACGCCGCCGCCCGCGAGCTGACCCGCGCGGCCGGCACGCTGCTGGTGCTTGACGAGACGCACACCCTCTGCGCGGGGCCGGGCGGTGCGACCGGAGCGGACGGCCTCCGCCCCGACCTGCTCGTGATCGGCAAGGCGATCGGTGGCGGCGTGCCGATCGGCGCGTTCGGCATGACGGCCGAGCTCGCGGCCCGGATCCCCGTCTCGGTCGAGCTGGAGGACGTCGACCTCGGCGGCATCGGCGGCACGCTGGCCGGCAACCCGCTCTCGCTGGCGGCGACCAGGGCGACGCTGGCCGAGGTGCTCACCGACGCCGCGTTCGCGCGGATGACGGTGCTGGGCCGGCGATGGGAGGCCGGCGTGGCCGGCGTGCTCGCGTACAACCGGCTGCCCTGGCACGTGACCCGGCTCGGCTGCCGGGCCGAGTACGGGTTCGCGGCCGAGCCGCCGCGGGACGGCGCCACCGCGGCGGCCACCGACGACTTCGGCCTGCAGACCTTCCTGCACCTGCACGCGCTGAACCGGGGCGTGCTGCTCACCCCGTTCCACAACATGGCGCTGATGTGCCCGGCGACGACCGAGGCGGACGTCGACCGGCACACCGAGGCCTTCGCCGCCGCCGCGGCCGACCTCACCGGCTGACCCGAGGGACCGGATCAGCCGCCGGTGTAGCGGGAGATGAGCGCGGCCCGGCGGGTCGACGGGGTGCCGGTACGGGTCTCGGCCACGTCCGCGGCGGTGGCCAGCCGGCGGACCGCGGTCGCGCCGGCCCAACGCAGCGGCTCCGGCTCCCAGCGCCGGGACCGATGGCCGACCCACGGCAACCGGGTCAGCGCGGTGTCCCGGCGCAGGATCAGGTCGGCCAGCGTGCGGCCGGCCAGGTTGGCGGTGCCGACGCCGTCCCCGACGTACCCGCCGCCCCAAGCCAGCCCGGTGCCCCGGTCGATGCCGACGGACGGGAACCAGTCCCGGTTCGCGCCGAGCGGCCCGCCCCAGCGGTGGGTGACCGGCACGTCGCCGATCCCCGGCAGCAGCGCCCGCATGGTCCGCTCCAGCTCGGCGAACACCCGCTCGTCCCGGTCGTAGGCGGGGTCGGTCGCCGAGCGGGGGTGGTACGGCGCGCCCCGGCCCCCGAACGCGACCCGCCCGTCTGCGGTGCGCTGCGCGTAGATCAGCAGGTGCCGCCCGTCGGTGAGCGTCTCGCAGCCGGCCCAGCCGAGCTCGGCCCAGGCCGCGGGGGGCAGCGGCGCGGTCGCCACGATCAGCGAGTAGATCGGCAGCACGACCCGGCGCAGCCCGGCCAGCTCCGGCGTGTACGCCTCGGTGGCCCGGACCACGACCGGCGCGCGCACCTCGCCCCGGTCGGTCTCCACCACCCCGGGCCGCAGCGCGGTCGCCGCGGTCCGCTCGTACAGGCGCACGCCGCGTGCCTCCACCGCCCGGGCCAGCCCGCGCACCAGCGCCGCCGGCTGCACCCGGGCGCAGTGCGGGGTGAACGCCGCGCCGAGCACGCCGGCCGCGTCGACCCGCTCCTTCACCTCGGCCGCGGACAGCCAGCGGGTGTCGGCCTGCCCCCAGTCGTGGTCGGCGGCGACCTCGGCCCGGACCCTGGCCTCGTGTGCCGGCGAGGTGGCGAGCGTCAGCGTGCCGCCCTTCGCGTACCCGCAGTCGATCTCCTCGACCGCGGCGACCCGGCCGACCTCGTCGACGGACTCGACCATCGCGGCCCGCAGGTCCAGCGCCGCCTTCCGGCCGGACTCGCCCCCACCGGCCGCCCTGGCCACCTTCTCGCTGGACGCGGCGAACAGCGCCGAGCACCAGCCGCCGTTGCGCCCGGACGCGCCGAATCCCGCGATCTCCCGCTCGACCACCGCGATCCGTAGCGACGGCTCGGCCAGGGCCAGGTAGTACGCGGTCCACAGGCCGGTGTAGCCGGCGCCGACGACCGCAACGTCGACGTCCACGTCGCCGGCCAGCGCGGGGCGCGGCACCAGCCCGCCGACCTGGTCCATCCAGAGGCTCACACCCGCGTACGAGGTCACGGGCCGACCGTACGCTGCGGGGATGCCGCGGTATGGACCCATGTACGGACCGGACGTGACCTTCCTCGGCGTGCCGCCGTGCGACCTGACCGACCCGCCGTCGTACGCGGACTCCGCCGCGGTGATCGTGGGCGCGCCGTTCGACGGCGGGACCAGCCACCGGCCCGGGGCACGGTTCGGCCCGCAGGCGATCCGCAGCACCGACTACCTGCCGCACGACGCCAGCCGGCCGCACCTGGCGCTGCGCGTCGACCCGTTGCAGGACCTGCAGGTCCGGGACGCCGGCGACGTGCCGATGCCGCCGGGCGACATCGAGGGCTCGCTGCAGGCGCTGCGCGCCGCGGTCGCGCAGGTCGCCGGCACCGGGACGATCCCGGTGATCCTCGGCGGCGACCACTCGATCGCGCTGCCGGACGTGCAGGGCGTGGCCGACCACGTCGGCTGGGGCCGGGTCTCGGTGGTGCACTTCGACGCGCACGCCGACACCGGCGACACCCAGTCCGGCTCGCTGTACGGGCACGGCACGCCGATGCGCCGGCTGGTGGAGTCCGGCGCGGTCCGCGGCGACCGCTTCCTGCAGATCGGGCTGCGCGGCTACTGGCCCGGCCCGGAGACGCTCGCCTGGATGGACGTGCAGGGCTTCCGGTCGTACGAGATGACCGAGGTGGTCGCCCGCGGCCTGGACGAGTGCCTGACGGAGGCTTTCGCGATCGCGACCGACGACTGCGACGGGGTGTTCCTGTCCATCGACATCGACGTCGTCGACCCGGGGATGGCGCCGGGCACCGGGACCCCGGAGCCGGGCGGGCTGACCGGCCGGCAGCTGCTCGACGCGGTCCGCCGGTGCGCGCTCGAGCTGCCGGTCGTCGGGCTCGACGTGGTCGAGGTGGCGCCCGCGCACGACCACGCGGAGGTCACCGCGTTCCTCGCGAACCGGGTCGTGCTGGAGGCGCTGTCGGGAATCGCCGTCCGCAGGAATTGAGCCGCCCTCGCTCAGGTTATGAGAGTCGAGCCGGCTGCAGCCGGCGTCAGCGAACCTGAGGGAGACGCACGAAATGAGCACTCTTTACCTGCGGCCGGCGTTCCCGGCCCGGCAGTTCGGTTACACCCCCGCCGCCGAGATCGTCCGTGACGGCACCGACGCGGTGGTCAAGGTCGAGGCCCCCGGCCTGGACGTGACCAAGGACGTGACGGTCGAGGTCGACCGCGGCCGCCTGGTCGTCCGCGGCGAGCGCCGCGACGAGCGGAGCGAGGAGCAGAACGGTCGCAGCCTGCGCGAGGTGCGCTACGGCGCGTTCCGGCGCACCTTCCGGCTGCCGGAGGGCGTGACCGCCGAGTCCGTGTCCGCCTCGTACGACGCGGGTGTGCTGAGCATCCGGGTCGCCGGTGCGTACGCCGGCACCGAGGCGCACAAGGTGGAGATCACCACCGGCACCCCGGCCGTCGAGGCCGCGTCCGAGACCTCCGAGGTCGAGGCCGCCTAGTCGCCGGCCGAACAGGCAGTCGCGAGCCCGGTCCCCACACGAGGACCGGGCTCGCGGTCTGTCTGGGCTCCCCGACCGGCCAGGATGCGGCTCCGGCGCAACTGGGGGGCCATGACGCCGGATGGATCACGAACCTCTGCGGAAGATCAGCACGAGCACGCGCAACACCAGCACCGAGCTGATGACCAGCAGGAAGTAGCCGAGCAGCTGGTAGAGCCCGAGCCGTGGGGTGACCGCCGGACCGCCGGTGGTGCCGAGCAGCAGCACCGCCATCAGCCCGGCGGTCGCCCCGAGCACGGTCAGCAGCAGCTGCTGCACCAGCCCGGTCGCATACCGGCGGTCCCGCTCGTCGGCGAACAGCCGGACGTTCACCGCCAGCCGGCCGCCCTCGGCCGCGGCGAGGATCCGGTCCAGCCGGCGCGGCATCCGGCGCAGCATCGGCAGCAGCGTGACCAGCTCGTCGGTGGCCAGCCGGCGCGGCGACGCCGTCCGCCACTGCTCGGCCAACCGCTCGGTCGCGAACCGGCGCGCCTCGGCCACGACGTCGAAGCCGGGTGCCAGCGCGGTCAGCGTGCCCTCCCCGGTGGCCAGCGCCCGGAACACCGCCGCCACCGCCGGCGGCACCGCCAGCCCGAACCCGGCCACGATCCGGACCAGGTCGGCGAACATCCGCATCCCGGCCGAGCCGCCCGGCCCGAGGTGGCGGGCCAGCACCACGCCGACCGCCCGCTCCAGCGCCGCCGCGTCGATCTCGTCCGGTCGCGGCACGACCTCCAGCAGCGCGTCGCTGACCGCGACCGGGTCGCCCCGGTCCACCGCGAGCAGCAGCTGCTGCAGCGCCGCCCGTACGGCCAGGTCGAGCCGGCCGACCGAGCCGAAGTCGAGCAGGCCGAGCCGCCCGTCGGCGAGCAGCAACACGTTGCCCGGGTGCGGGTCGGCATGGAAGACGCCGTCCAGGACGACCTGCCGCAGCAGGGTGTCCAGCAGCGTGCGGGCCAGCGCGTACGGGTCGAGGCCGCGGGCCGCGATCTCCGGGCCGGCCGAGGCCAGCGGCACGCCGTCCAGCCGCTGCATGACCAGCAGCCGGCGGGTGCACAGGTCACGGTGCGCCACCGGGATCACCACGTCGCGCGCCGTTGCGCCGACCGCGGCCATGTTCGCCGCCTCGACCCGGAAGTCCAGCTCCTCCCGCAGCGCCAGCGCGAACCCGTCGGCCAGCTCGCGTACGCCCATCGCGTGCGCCCAGGAGGTGGTCGTGGCCAGCGTGCCGGCCAGCCGGTCGACGATGTCGAGGTCGCGCTCGACGACCGGGCCGATCCCGGCCCGCTGAACCTTGAGCACCACCTGTTCGCCGGAGGCGAGCGTCGCGGCGTGCACCTGGGCCACGCTGGCCGCCGCCAGCGGCTCGGGCGAGACGGTCGCGAACACCTCCTCGACCGGTCGGCCGAGCTCGGCCACCAGGGTCGCCTCGACCTCGGCCCACGGCGCCGGCGCGGCCCGGTCCTGCAGCCGGCCGAGCTCGGCGAGGAACTCCGCCGGCAGCAGGTCGCGCCGGGTGGACAGCACCTGGCCGAGCTTGACGAAGGTGACCCCGCCCTCGTCGAGCGCGGCGGTGAGCGAGCGGGCCAGCTGCTGGCGCCGGGCCGGATCGGCGCCGGCCCGCCACCGCCCGCGCAGCGCGCGGCCGAGGCCGTGCCGCATCGCGATCCGGACGATCTGGCCGTACCGCCGGGTGCGGGCCGCGCGCGCCCTGACCAGCCGCCACCACTCGTACGGCGGCGGCACCGAGCCGGCCGGGACCAGCACCTCGGCCAGCACCAGGAAGACCATCGCCGCCAGCAGAGCGATCGTGACCGCCAGCACCAGCAGGCCGAACTGGCCGGCCGATCCGGTGTCGGCGCCGCCGGCCGAGTGCATCGCCGAGAACAGCGGGCCGGACAGGACGAACGCGATGATCCCGGCCAGCAGCGTGCGGACGACTCCGAACCGCAGCCCGAGCAGCCGCCGGGCGACCCCGGCCAGCGCCAGCACGGTCAGCACCGTGACGACGGCGACCAGTGCGTACGCGAGCAGATCCACTGGTCGGCCACCCTAACGGCCCCGCCCGCACCGCGGGCGGGGCCGGTCGGTCCGCTGCTCGCGCACTTCCCTCAGCCCGCGAGACGCGGGTGGCCTAGCACGATCCCCCCAAGTCCGTGCTCGACATCTAGGACTTCGGATTCGGGGCGCGATCGGTTCATGCGCCGATCGGGTGAACTCGGTCGAGGGTGAGCTCAGTCGAGGGTGCGCAGCGAGTCGGCCAGGACGCCGAGACCCTCGTCGGCCTCCGCCTCGGTGAGCGTGAGCGGCGGGGCGATCCGGATCACGTTGCCGTGCTTGCCGCCCTTGCCGATCAGCAGGCCGCGGGCCCTGGTCTCCTCCATCAGCTTCGCGGCCGCGGCCACGTCCGGGGTGTCGGTGCCCGGCCGGACCAGCTCGATCGCCGCCATCAGCCCCTTGCCGCGGACGTCGCCGACCGCGTCGGTGTCCTCGCCGAGGTCGCGCAGCCCGCGCAGCAGCTGGTTGCCGACCTTGAGCGCGTTGGCCTGCAGGTCGTGCTCGAGCAGGTAGTCGATCGTGGCGGCGGCGGCCGCGGTGGCCAGCGGGTTGCCGCCGAACGTCGAGATCGAGTTGGCCGGCAGGTTGTCCATCAGCTCGGCCCGGGCGACCACGCCGCCGATGGCCATGCCGTTCCCGACGCCCTTGGCGAAGGTCATGATGTCCGGCGTCACGCCGTGCGCCTCGACGCCCCAAAAGTGCTCGCCGGTGCGGCCCCAGCCCGTCTGCACCTCGTCGGAGATCAGCAGGATCCCGTACTCGTCGAGGATCGGCTTCATCACCCCGAACATGCCGTCGGGCGGGACGATGAACCCGCCGACCCCCTGCACCGGCTCGGCGATCATGCAGGCGACGTCGCCGGCGGTGGTCGACTCGATCACGTCCCGCAGGTCGGCCGCGCAGGCCGCGTTGTACTCGGCGTCGGGGAGGTCCCGGAACGGCGAGCGGTAGCGGTAGCCGCCGTGCACGTACGAGACCTGGACCGGGGACAGCGCGGACGCCGACCAGCCGCGGATGCCGGTGATGCCCATCGCCGCGAACGAGCGCCCGTGGTAGCTGTTGCGCAGCGCCAGCACCTGAGCCGACCGGCGCGCCTGGGTGGCCAGCAGCAGCGCCATCTCGTTGGCCTCGGTGCCCGAGGAGCAGAAGAACACCTTCGCGTCCGGGATGCCGGACAGCTTGGCGATCCGCTCGGCCAGCTCGACCTGGTCCCGGATCAGGTAGAGCGTCGAGGTGTGCACGACGCCGCGGTCGAGCACGCGGTCGATCGCGGCGCGCACCTCGGGCACGTCGTAGCCGAGCATGTTGGTGAGGATGCCGGCGAAGAAGTCGAGGTAGTCCCGTCCGTCGCCGCCCCGCAGGCGCCGGCCGGAGCCGCCGACGATCTCCAGCGGCTGCTCGTAGTAGAGCGTCATCCAGTTCGGGAGCACCGCCCGGTGCCGGGCGAGCAGGTCGTCCGTCATGCCTGTCAGCATGCCAGCGAACGCGGTCCGGTGAGGGGACGGCCGGCCGGGAGGCACGGCCGGCCGTCGCCCGGCTCAGGTCGCGCCCGGCCAGACGGCATCGGCGACGGCGCCGCCGGTGACGGTCAGCCGCAGCCGGACCGGTCCGTCCGGCCGGACGTAGAGCTCGTACCGGCCGGCCGGCAGCTCGCCGAGCACCACCGAGGGCTGCGGCTGGCCGCCGGGCAGCGGCCGGGCGACCACGCCGGCGTGCACCGACGGGTGGCCGGCACCGACCGGGCGGGCCTCGACCTCGGCACCGAGCAGCGCGGCCGGGACCACGACGACCGCCGCCCCGATGTCGCCGCCGATGTCGAGCAGCACCGAGGCACCCCGGCCGGCATGCGCGTTGTCCTCCCCGTGGGTGTGCATCTCAGGCCGCCGGCGTGCCGGGCATGGTCTGGAACCCACCGGCCGGCGCCCCGACGTACGGGAAGTGGTCGGTGAACCCGGCGTTGGTGTTGTCGGTCCCGTCGGTCACCGCGGCGGCCGCGGCGTCCGGCGTGAACGTGGGGTCGACCAGCGGGATCGTCACCCCGGCGACCGCCCGCAGCTCGATCGTGACCACGTCGTCGAGCAGCCGGCGGCCGTTCGGGAAGCCGGCCGGGTCGCCGGCGATCAGCCCGAGCACCTTCGGCGCCGCGGTCGGCGGGATCGCGAGGTTGAGCCGGAGCAGGTCGGCCTGCACCGGGCCGGTGAAGTTCTGGAAACCCGGCACGACGCCGGCCGGGATCCCGGTGAGCAGGATCGCGGCAAGGTCCGCGCGCGGCTTCGTGTACGCGGCCAGCTTGGGGAACACGCCCGGGTAGAGCACCGGCAGCAGGCCGGCCAGCTCGGGCTTGGTCACGTACCGGGCGAACTCCTTGTCGTCGCGCGGGTCCGTCGCGTTCCACCGGTCCTTCGCCGCCATCGGCACGATGACCTCGTTGAACAGCGGGTTGGCCAGCCGGGAGACCTGTACGTACGGGCCGAACCCGGCCGGCGTGCCGGTGTCAGGGTTCAGCACCCGGCTCTTCTGCCGGCTGGCCGAGGCGTACACGCCGATGACCGCGGCCGGGTCCATCACGTCGGTCGGGACCGTCCCGTTGCGGGTGAGGTCGGTCTTGGGCACCTGGATCGCGATCGTGTGCACGTTCAGGCCCTGCGTGCCGTTCACGCCGACCGCGTTCGCCGACGGGATCAGGTGCGCGGCCTGGAACGGGCGCAGCGCGCCGAGGTCGAAGATGCTGCCGAGGTCCACGTGGAAGCTCTCCGCTCGCTCGCCGGCGAAGAACATCCGCCCGCCGGGCAGCCGGTGCGTCGCGGCCGCGGTGAACGTCGCGTCGTAGCGCGGCGTGCTGCGGATGCCGACGTTGACCGGCGGCACCATGAGGTTGCGGCCGAGCACCGTCGAACGGCCGCGGCGGTCGACCCGGGTGACCGTGCAGAACTGGGGACGGTTCCAGTTCTTGCTGGAGATCTTCTCGATCGGGCCGGTGTTGTAGAGGAACGTGTTCTTGTTCCGCACCACCGTCGTGAATCGGAACTGGTATGTCACGTCCGCCCGAGCGTCGCCCGAGTTGGACACGTGGATCGCGTAGCGCACGTCGTCGCCGAACTCGTTGAAGTTCGGCCCGCCGTACGGCAGCTGCAGCGGGATGAAGTTGGCGATGAGCGTGACCGTGTCGGGCTTGTCCGGGCTGACGAACGCGTACACGTCGGTGTTGTCGGCGACCGGGTCCTTCGAGATCTCCGGGGCCTCGCGGTGGCTGGACATCAGGCCGTCCTCCCGGTCGCGGCGCGGGTGAGCCGGGCGACGAGGTCGGGGTCGTGCACGACGGTCTCGGCGTCGCCGGTCATCACCGAGACGCGGGCGGAGCCGGCGTCCTCGACGTAGGCCACGAGCGGCTTGGCGCCGGCGGGCACCGCAGCGGTCGTGTCGGCGGCGGGCGCGTCCGAGCCGGCGATGCCGGTCTTCGCCGCGGCCACGCCGACCGCGGCGGCGCCGGCACCCGCGCCGGCGATGATCAGGAACTTTCGTCGGTTCGGCTGTTCCATGGCGCATGTCCCCCCTAGGACAGATGGCGGCCTGGCTGCCCCGTCTTCGCCACCCGCGCCCGCCCGGTTCCGTCCGGGCGGGCAGCGGATGATGGGCCGGTGGGTCCGGCGACGGTGGACGAGGTCACCGAGTGGACCGGCGCCCTGCTCGCCCGCCGCGCGGTCACCCGCCGCGGGCTGCTCGTCGGGGCCGGCGCGGCCGCCGCAGCGGTCGCGGCGTACCCGCTGGCCCGGGCGGTGTTCGGGGCCGGCGGCGGCACGGTCGGCCGGCACGGGCTGGTGCTGTCCGGGCGGCACCTGTCCTGGGTCGTCGACGGCGCCGACCCCAGCACCGGGGTCAGGGTCACCGCGCAGCTGCTCGGCCCGGACGGGCGGGTGCCGGCCGGGCTGACCGCGGTGGCTGACCTCGGCGACGCCCCCGGCGCGTACGGGCGGCCGGTGCCGGCGCGGATCGTGCACCTCGTCGGCGGCGGTGCCAGCCAGTTCTACGTCAAGGCCGCGCTGGTCGGGCTGCGGCCGGCGACCACGTACCACTACCGGCTGCGGCTGTCGGACGGCACGGTCACCGGCGACGCGCACTTCACCACCGCGCCGGGCCCCCGCCCGCTCGGTGCCGGCGCACCGGTGCCGGCGCCGTTCACGTTCACCGCGTTCGCCGACGTCGGGACCAACGCGCCGCCGCCGCACGGCACGCTGCGCAACGCGTACGCGGCCGACGATCCGGTCGCCGGGACCGGCGGCACCGACCCGCACCCGGCGAGCACCCAGACCGCGCTGATGGCCACCCAGCGGCCCGCGTTCACGCTGCTCGCCGGCGACATCTGCTACGCCGACGCGGGCGGCACCGGGCTGCCGGCCGACGACTTCGACCCGTACGTCTGGGACGTGTTCCTGGCCCAGATCGACCGTCAGGCCGCGTACGTGCCGTGGCTGTTCGCGACCGGCAACCACGACATGGAACCGCTGCACGGCGGCTCGCACGGGTACGCCGGGCACGCGGCGCGGCTCGACCTGCCCCGCAACGGGCCGTCCGGCTGCCCGTCGGTCTACTCGTTCAACTACGCCAACGTCGGGGTGGTCTCGCTCGACGCGAACGACCTGTCCCACGAGATCCGCACCAACACCGGATACTCCGGCGGCGCCCAGGTGCGCTGGCTGGAGGAGACGCTGCGGGCCTGGCGGCGCGACCCGGCGATCGACTTCGTGGTCGCGTTCTTCCACCACTGCGCCTACTCGACGACCGCGCAGCACGCCTCCGACGGCGGGGTGCGCGACGCGGTCGACGCGCTGTTCACCCGCTGGCAGGTCGACCTCGCCGTGCAGGGCCACAACCACGTGATGGAGCGGACCGACCCGATCCGGTCCGGCCGGCCGACCCGGGCCGCTCCGGACGGGTCCACCGTGGAGCCCGCGACCGACGGGGTCACCTACCTCTGTATCGGATCCGGCGGCCGGGCGCACTACTCGTTCCCGCCCGGGGCCGGCGAGCGCTACCGGACCCACGCCGGCGGCACCGGCCCGGTCGACTCGTACGTCTGGGTCGCCGACGGGACCAGGCAGCCGGAGACCGTCGCCTGGTCGCGGGTCCGGTATGACGGCTACGCCTTCCTCGCCGTCGACGTCGTGCCGGCCCGGCCCGGCCGGCCGACCACGATGACGCTGCGGACGCTGGCCGACGCGCTGCCCG
>DATBFW010000176.1:0-20813 GCA_036558285.1 Mycobacteriales bacterium
GACGCCGTTCGGCGCGGCCGCGGCGCGGGGTGCCGAGATCGCCGTGCTGGTCGACGAATTCGCGCCGCCGGACCGGATCCGGCAGATCAGGGTGCGCGGGCCGGCGCGGGTCGAGCAGCCGGACCCAGCCCGGGTCGCCACTCTGTACGCGCGCTACCTCGGCCCGGACGCCCACTCGTGGCCGGCGTTCTTCCGGGCCCGCGTCGCAGACCCGGGTTGGACCCTGTGGTCGGCGCCGCCGGAGTCCGGCGTCGCCACGATCAACCCCGGCTTCCGGCCGAGCGAGGTCCGCTGGCACCACCGCGGCGACGCTCCCCCTGCCCTGACCTGCAGACTGCGGCCGTGGCACTGTCCGTCCTCGCCGCAGCGCCGGGCTCCGGCAAGACCGCCGACCGGATCGTGCGGTTGGGGTCAGTGGGGGACCAGGTCGGCCGCGGCGCGGACGAGGATGGCGGTGACGTCGCGGGCGAAGTGGACGTCGCAGGAACGGTCGCCGGTGGTGAGGGCCTCCAGCGCGACGACCGCGGCCGCGACCGCGTCGGTCACCGGCGGCACCGAGGCCCAGCCGGACGTGCCGTAGAACGAGACGTCCCACGTCGTGACCGGCGAGGCCAGGCTCAGCGTCATCGTGCTGACCGCGCCCGACTCGTGGGTGAGCAGCGCGGTCGCCGTCTGGTGCGGCCCCAGCGCGGCGGAGACGCCGGAGACCGGGCCGAGGACCGGGATCAGCAGCGACAGCGCGTGCGGGCCGACGTCCCACAGGCCGCCGTACTCGTGCCGCCACGGCGAGGCGTCGTACGGGGTGCCGACGACGGTGCCGAGCAGCGTGGCCCGGCCGCCGTCCCAGCCGCCGGTCGCGGCCGCCTCGCGCAGGAAGCTCGCCGCCGGCGGGTTGAACCTGCTGGTGAAGAAGACCACCGAGTCGACGCCGGTCGCGTCGACCGCGGCGACGACCTCGTCGGCGCCCGCCACGGTCAGGGCCAGCGGCTTGTCCAGGAACAGGTGCTTGCCGGCCCGGGCGGCCCGGGCGGCGAGCGGCGCCTGCACCTGCGGCGGGAGCGCGATCGCGACCGCGTCCACCGCGGCGATCAGCTCGTCGACGTCGTCGTACGAGCGAATGCCGTAGCGGCTGGCGACGGCCGTGGCCTTGGCCGGGTCGCGGCCCCAGACAGCGGTCAGCTCCGTGCCCGGTGCCGCGACCAGCGCCGCCGCGTGCGTCTCCGCGGCCCAGTAACCCGTCCCCAGCAGCCCGAACCTCATGGCCCTACCCTGCCCTACCTGCCGACGCCAGGTCAGCAGGTAGGGCGGGGAAGATCACCCGAACCCGCCCGCCGACGTGAGTCAGCGGAGCGGCAGGGACGAACCCGGATCGCCCGCCGACCTGAGTCGGGCGGGGCGGGCAGGCAGTGACCCCCGGGCGCGGGGGGACATGGCCCGGGGGTCACTGGGTGGTGCGAGGGGAACTACAGCGAGATCCGCTGCCCGACGAAGATCAGGTCGGGGTCCGCGATGGAGCTGCGGTTGGCGGCCCAGATCGCCCGCCAGCCACCGTTCACGTCGTGCGTCGCCGCGATCTTGCTCAGCGTGTCGCCGGCCTTGACCACGTACGAGCCCGTGCCGACCGTGCTGGTGCGCACGGTGGCGTCGCTGCGGTGGGTGCGGTGCTTCTTCGGGTAGTACTTCTTGTGGGTGGTGCTCTGCGACCGGGTCGAGGACTCCGACCGGCTCGAGGAGCGCGACGAGCTGCCCTCGGTGTTGCGGCTGGTGTAGCTCGCGGACGAGCCGGACCGCTTGCCGCACACCGGCCAGGCACCGATGCCCTGGCCCGCGAGGACCTTCTCCGCGACCGCGATCTGCTGCGACCGGGACGCCCGGTTGGCCGTCGAGGCGTACTTGCCGCCGCCGTAGGCGTTCCAGGTGCCCTGGGTGAACTGCAGACCGCCGTAGAAACCGTTGCCGGTGTTGATCGACCAGTTGTTGCCGGACTCGCACTGGGCGATAGCGTCCCAGTTCACCGAGTCGGCGTGCGCCGGCGCGGACGCCAGCAGCGGGGCGACCGCGGCGACGCCGGCCGTCGCGGCCACGGTGGCGGCCCGACGGCGCAGCTTCGAGCCGGTCGTGGGCGCACGGTGGCGCCCGGTAGAGCGAGTGCTCATGGTTGGATTTCCTCCACGCCTGCGGAGTCAGCTGTCGGGTTCGGGCGAGGTAGCCCGGCCGCATCTCTAGGCGGCTTCACCCCGAGGCGCTCTTCTCGCGCCGAGGAACGTGGGTCCCCCGCTCCTGCCAGGTGATCGCGTCCCGGGCTGCGGCGGCAGGACTCGGCGTTCCGGCCCGGGTGTCCTCGGAAAGGACGGCGCCGACCGTAAGCAGCAATCGCGCGAGGTGACAAACGCAGGCGGCGGAACTGTGACCACCGTCACGATGGATTTGTCGGTCTCGCCGGTTTTCGACCGGTTCTCATGTCATCTGCGTCACGCTACGCGCACGTCAAGTTCGAGGGCTGGATCGGTCCAGGGTCACTTGGCGAGCTTGCAGAGCGCTTGGCCGCTACGCACAGCAACCTGCGTCTGCCGCGCGGCGAGCTCCACGGTGGTCTCGCTGGCGTCGCCCATCGCGTCGACGAGGTCCCGGCCGGCCGACACGACCGGCTGCAGTTCGCTGCGGTCGTCGACCTCGCTCGCGAGCGCGTCGACGGTCTGGCGGACCTGCGGGAGCAGGGCCTGGCGCTGATCGGCGTTGTCGGCGAGCTTGCCGGCGAGGTCGTCGAGAGTGGTCATCGAGCTGTCGCTCGCCTGGCAGGTGGACCGCAGGCCGGCGCCGATCGACGCGGCCGAGCTCCGTATGCCGGCGCCGATCGACGCGGCCGAGCTTGCGGCCTCGCTGGCGCCGTTCTGGACGTCGGAGCAGCCGGCCAGGACGAGCATCGACCCGGCGGCGACGAGGGCGGCGAGAGCGGCACGC
Organism: Mycobacteriales bacterium; assembly: GCA_036558285.1. Lineage (GTDB taxonomy): Bacteria > Actinomycetota > Actinomycetes > Mycobacteriales > CADCTP01 > CADCTP01. Next base: position 2,962 of record DATBFW010000176.1, read on the forward strand.
ATCCGGGCAGCCTAGGTACCCGGCCTAACCCGTACGCCGCCGGGTCAGGGCGTGTCGTCGGTGATCGGCGCACCCATCGACCGCAGCACCGCGCTGGTCCGGTTCCGGGAGAACGGCGGGGCCAGCCGGACCACGTCCTGCGGCGCCTGGACGAACGTCGGCACGTAACCAACCCGGCGCACCGCGTAACGACCACCGGCGCCGGGAGCGATCGTGACGCGGACGATCACGCCGTCCCGGTGCGGCGGCGTCGTCCCCTCCCCCGGCATCAGCGCCTGCTGCGCGAGCAGGTTGCCGAGCCCGAAGACGACCCACCGCCCGTCCGGCCGGCGCTGGATCGGCTGCACCACGTGGGCGTGGTGGCCGATGATCAGGTCGACGTCCGGCGACCGCATCACCGCGTCCACCATCTCGCGCTGGTACGCCGAGGGCGTCTGCACCTTCTCCGTGCCGAAGTGCAGGCTCACGACGACGAACTGCGCGCCGGCCCGGCGGATGGCGGCGGCGTCGGCCCGGATGCGGGCCGGGTCGATGAGGTTGACCGACCAGGGGGTCGGCGCGGTGAAGCCGTTCAGGCCGTACGCGTAGGCCAGGTGGCCGATCCTGACTCCGCGCACCTGGTAGATCGTCCAGCGGGCGGCCTCGGCGGCCGACCGGGCGCTGCCGACGTGCCGGATGCCGACCTTGTCGAACGTGTCGAGGGTCGCCGTGATCCCGGCCAGGCCCTTGTCGACGGTGTGGTTGGACGCGGTCGTGCAGGAGTCGTAGCCGGCCGCCTTCTCCGCCTGGGCCAGCTGGTACGGCGCGGAGAACGTCGGGTAGCCGGACAGGTCGCCGTTGTCGGCCGAGATCGGCGTCTCCTGGTGGCAGATCGCCCAGTCGGCCCTGCGGATGATCGGCGCGACGTCCGCGAGCATCGGCGTGAAGTCGAAGCCGTCGCCGCCGGCGTCGCGGGCGGCCTGCGCCCGCAGTTCGTCGCTGACGAGCATGTCGCCGGAGAACGCGAGCGTCACCGCGGGCGGGCCGCTCGGTGTGGGGCCTGGCGTCGCGCTGGCGGTCGCGGCGGCGCCCCGCGTCGGCGCCGCGGTCGTCGTCGGCCCGCTCAGCGTCGGCCGCTGCCCGGTCGAGCAACCGGCGGCGGCGAGCAGGACCAATGCCGCGGCGATCACCGGTCGCGTCCGCACAGCGCGACAGCCTGCCACGCCCACCCCACCCCCGACAGGGGTGGTTGGTCAGTCGTAGAAGACGCGTTCGACGACGGCGCGGGCGCGGCGGGTGGCGCGGCGGTAGTCGTCCAGGAACTGGCCCGGGTCGCGGCCGGGTGGGTAGCCGACCACCCGCATCACCCCGGCCAGGTCCTTGCCCCGCCCGGGCAGCTGGTCCGAGGGCCGCCCCCGGACGAGCACGACCGCGTTGCGGGCCCGGGTCGCGATCCGCCAGGCCGCCTCCAGCGCCGCGGTGTCGTCCGGGGCGAGCAGGTCGGCGTCCCGGGCCGCTGCCAGCGCCGGCAGCGTCCGGGTGGTCCGCAGCCCGGGCACCTCGGCGCCGTGGCGCAGCTGCAGCAGCTGCACCGTCCACTCGACGTCGACCAGCCCGCCGCGGCCGAGCTTGGTGTGCGTGGCGGGATCGGCGCCGCGGGGCAGCCGCTCGGCGTCCATCCGCGCCTTGAGCCGGCGGATCTCGGTGGTCGCGGCCGGTGTCAGCCCGCCCGCGGGGTAGCGCAGCGGGTCGACCAGCTCGACGAAGGCCGACCCCAGCGCCGGGTCGCCGGCCAGCGGCGCCGCCCGCAGCAGCGCCTGCGCCTCCCACGGCGAGGACCACCGCTGGTAGTACGCCCGGTACGACGCCAGCGACCGGACCAGCGGGCCGCTGCGCCCCTCCGGCCGCAGCGCAGCGTCCAGCTGCAACGGCGGGTCCGGCGCGGGCAGCGCGAGCAGCCGGCGCAGCTCGGCGACCAGCGCGCTGGCGGCCGCGGCGGCGTCCTCGTCGCCGGCCCCGGGCAACGGGTCGTGCACGAACAGCGCGTCGACGTCGGAGCCGTAGCCGGTCTCCGCGCCGCCGACCCGGCCCATCGCGATCACGGCCACCCGGGTCGGCAGCGGCCCGCGGGAGACCTCGACCGTACGGACGGCCGCGGCGAGCGCCGCCTCCACCGCGGCCGCGACCACGTCGGTGAGCGCCTCCCCGACCTCCGCCGGGTCGAGCAGCCCGAGCACGTCGGCGGCGGCGATCCGGAGCAGCTCCTGCCGGCGCAGCTCGCGGGCGACGCCGACCGCCGCGGCCGGGTCCTCGTGCCGCGCGGCAGCGGTCCGGAACGAGCTCCGCAGCGCGTCGGCCGGCCGCGGCCGCAGCTCGGCGTCGTCGCCGAGGATCCGCAGTGCCTCCGGCGCCCGGCTGAGCAGCTCGGCCACGTACCGGCTGGTGCCGAGCAGCTGCGCCAGCCGCTCGGTGACCTGGCCCTCGTCCCGCAGGAACCGCAGATACCAGGGCGAGTCGCCGAGCGCGTCGGACACCGTCCGGTACGCCAGCAGCCCGGCGTCCGGGTCCGGCGCGTCGGCGAGCACGTTCAGCACCACCGGCAGCAGCGTCCGCTGGATCACCGCGCGCCGGGATACCCCGGCGGTCAGCGCGGACAGGTGGCGCAGCGCGCCGTCCGGGTCGGCGAAGCCGAGCGCCCCCAGCCGGCGGGCCGCCTGTTCCGGGGACAGCCGCAGCTGGTCGCTCGGCACCCTGGCCACCGCATGTAGCAGCGGTCGGTAGAACAGCTTCTCGTGCAGCCGGCGTACCTCGCGGGCGTGCAGCGCCCACTCAGCGTCGAACACCGCCACCGCGTCGCCGCGGCCGTCCGGCCGGAACCCCATCGCCCGGGCCAGCCAGCGCCGGCCGGCGCCGCCCCCGTCGCCGTCGTCCGGCACCAGGTGGGTACGGCGCAGCCGCTGCAGCTGCAGCCGGTGCTCCACCGACCGCAGCAGCTGGTACGACGAGGTGAGCGTGGCCGCGTCGGCGCGCCCGACGTACCCGCCGGCGGACAGCGCCTCGATCGCCGCGACCGTGCCGCCGACCCGCAGCGCCTCGTCCGCCCGCCCGTGCACCAGCTGCAAGAGCTGGACGGCGAACTCGACGTCGCGCAGCCCACCAGGGCCCAGCTTGATCTCCCGGGCCGCGACGTCCGGCGGCAGCGTGTCCTCCACCCGCCGCCGCATCGCCTGCACGTCGGCGACGAAGTGCTCCCGCTCGGCCGCCGTCCACACCAGCGGCGCCAGCGTCTCCGCGTACGCGGCCCCGAGGGCGAGGTCGCCGGCCGCCGGTCGGGCCTTGAGCAGCGCCTGGAACTCCCAGGTCCGCGCCCAGCGGGCGTAGTACGCCTGGTGGCTGGCCAGGGTCCGGACCAGCGGGCCGAGCTTGCCCTCCGGCCGCAGTGCCGCGTCCACCGGCCAGGCCACCTGCCCGCAGACCTTGACCATCTCGCTGGCCAGCCGGGTCGCCACCTCGAGGTCGCCCTCGGCGACGAAGACCACGTCGACGTCGGAGACGTAGTTGAGCTCGCGGCCGCCGCACTTGCCCATGCCGATCACGGCCAGTCTGGCGTCGGGGGCGCCCGGCCGCAGTCCGGCCAGCGCGATCGCGAGACCGGCCGACAGCGTGCGGTCGGCGAGGTCGGCCAGCGTCGCGCCGACCGCGTCGACGCCGATCTCGCCGGCCAGGTCGCGCGCGGCCAGCACCAGCAGGTGCCGCCGGTACGCCAGCCGCAGCTCGGCCACCACGTCCTCGCCGGTGCCGCGGGCCGGGCTGCCGCGGGTGCCGGTCGGCGGGTCGGCCGGGTCGGCGCCGACCACCCGGAGCAGGTCGGGCAGCGCGGCCGGGCCGGTCAGCAGCCGCCAGTCCGCCGGGTTCGCGGCCAGGTGGTCGCCGAGCGCCGCGCTCGCGCCGAGCACCGCGACCAGCCGCCGCCGCAGCACCGGGTCGGTCCGCAGCGCGGCCAGCAGGTCAGGCTCGGCGATCCGGGACAGCGCCAGCAGCGCGAGGTCGGGGTCGGCGGCCCGGCCGAGCGCGGAGACGACCGCCGCCGCCCCGCCGTCGGCCGGGTCGCCGTCGGTCCACAGGCCGAGGCCGTCCGGCGCCGGACCGAGCAGGGTGCCGGCCCGCTCGGCGTCGGCGAAGCCGAGCCTGGCCAGCCGCAGCACCCGCCGCTCGGCCGTCTCCACCGGCCAAGCCAATCACGCGTCGCGGGCGCGGAGGGAGTGCACGCGCACGACCTCGGCGAACCGGGCCGCGAACGGCTGCCAGACCTCTTCCAGATCGGCGTGCAGCGCGTCCAGGTCCCAGCGGGCCAGCGCGGCGTCGACGTCCCAGCCCTCGGCCGCGAGCCGGTCCCGGTCGTACTCCGCCCAGGACCGCACCATGTCCGGGGTCGTCTCGATGTGGAACTGCAGGCCCCACGCGGTGTCGCCGACCCGGAAGGCCTGGTTCGCGTACCGGCTGGAGGAGGCGAGCAGTGTCGCACCGGCCGGCAGCGTGGTGATCTCGTCCCAGTGCCACTGCAGCACGTCCGGGGTGAACGGCACCGGGCCGAACAGCGGGTCGCCAGCGCTGACGTCCCGCTTGGCCACCAGCGCCGGGCCGAGCTCGGGACCCTCGTCGGCCGGCTTGACCTGACCGCCGAGCGCGGCGGCGAGCAGCTGGCCGCCCAGGCAGATGCCGAGCGTCGGGACCTGCTGCGCGACCGCGTCGCGCAGCAGGTCCCGCGTTGCCGGCAACCATGGCGCGACGTCGTCGTCGTACGCGCCCATCGCGCCGCCCATGACGAGCAGGCCGGCGAACCCGCGCAGCGACGGCAGCGGGCTCTCGTCGTACGGCGAGCGCACGTCGAGCAGCACACCGGCGCCGGACAGCCAACCACCGAGCCGGGCGACCGACTCGGTGGGGCTGTGCGTGATCGTCAGAACCGTGGGCAGCTGCACGCCCAGAGATTACTGACCGATCGTCGGGATGAACTTGGGCGGCTGGCGGACCTGGGTGCCCTTCTCGAACGCGAACGCCAGCTTGACGAGGTTGGCCTCGCCGAACCGGGAGCCGATGAACGACACCCCGACCGGCAGCGGGCCGGAGAAGCCCGCCGGCACCGTGATGCTCGGGTAGCCGGACGCCGCTGCCGGCGACGACGAGCCGACCGAGAACGCGTCGCCCTGGCCGAGGGTGGTCACCCATGCCGGGCTGTTCGTCGCGGCCATGATCGCGTCGAGGTGGTTGGCGGCCAGCGTCTCGTCGATCGCCCGCCGCTGCAGCCCGGTCACGGTCGCCCGCTGCTGCAGGTACGTCGGGTCGGTCAGGTCGCCGCTCATCGCCTGCGACTCCTCGAAGATCTCCTGCCCGAAGAACTGCAGCTCCTCGGCGGCGTGCGCCTCGTTGAACGCGATCAGCCCGGCCAGGTCCTTCGGGTGGGTGCCCGGGCGGGCCGCCAGGTAGGCGTTGATGTCGTGCTTGAACTCGTTCTCCAGCGCCGGGGTCTCGTCCGCGCCGGCCTCGTCCTGGAACGGCATGTCGATCTCGACGACGGTGCCGCCGAGCCGGGTGATCGCGGCCCGCGCCTGGTTGAGCACGGCCAGCGTCTCCGGGCTGCCGTCGGCGCCGGTGCCGTTGATCCACAGCCCGATCCGCTTGCCCCGCAGGCCACTCGCGCTCAGGCCCTTGAGCAGGTCGACGTCGAGGAACGGCTTGGCGTCCTTGGTCGCCGCGTCGGTCGGGTCGACGCCGCGGATCACCTCGAGGACCAGCGCCGCGTCCACGACGTGCTTGGCGATCGGTCCGGCGGTGTCCTGCTCGGCCGAGATCGGCACCACGCCGGACCGGCTGACCAGCCCGAGCGTCGGCTTGATGCCGACGTCGCCGTTCTGCCCGGACGGGCAGACGATCGAGCCGTCGGTCTCGGTGCCGATGGCGACGGTGGCCAGGTTGGCCGCGACGCCGGCGCCGGAGCCGGAGGACGAGCCGCACGGGTTGCGGTCCAGCACGTACGGGTTGTTGGTCAGGCCGCCGACGCCGGACCAGCCGCTGCTGGAGTTCGTCGAGCGGAAGTTGGCCCACTCGGACAGGTTGGCCTTGCCGATGATCACGGCGCCGGCCAGCCGCAGCTTGCGGGTCAGGAACGCGTCCTTGCCCACCGGGCTGCCCAGCAGCGCGAACGACCCGGCGGTCGTCGGCTGCTTGTCCTTCGTGTTGACGTTGTCCTTGAGCAGGATCGGGATGCCCTCCAGCGGCGAGCGCGCACCGTGCCTGCGCCGCTGCTGGTCACTGGCCGCGGCGATCTTCAGCGCGTCGGGGTTGACCGCGAGAACCGCGTTGACCTTCTTGTCGAGCACGCGGATCCGGCTCAGGTAGAACCGGGTCAGCTCGACCGACGAGAGCCGACCGCGGTCCATGGCCTTCTGCAGGTCGGGGATCGTGGCGGACTCGAGATCGATGCCGTGCAGCACCGGGCGGATGGCACCCGGGCCACTGTTGGCGGCCGACGGCTTGGCCGGGGTCGCGCTCGCGGGGCTCACCAGCCCTACGGTCGCAGCCGCCGCGGCCGCGATCAGGGCCACGGTGCGGATCGCGGACGGTCTGGGCACTCGCACACTGTCCTCCGGGCGGGGATGGCGGAAACCGGATGGACCGGACGGCGCAGGGGTCCGCGTCGACCGGCGGGCTCATCCTGCACCTCCGCACGGGCGTAGCACAGCCCCTCCTTCGGCCCAATGCTGCACGGAGGTCGCAACCCCGCCTCGACCGTGTTCACCCGATCGGCACAGGACGGTACGGCCGTGACGGCGTGGCGTGACCGGACCGCCGCCCGGGCGCGGCGGGACTGTCATCCGGACTAGGTACCGTGCCCACGTGGCGGTTCCCGAGACACAGGCGGTGGCCCCGGCGAGCGGGACCCGTCTCGCCCGGGGACCGCTGCTCGCGGTGGCCGGCGCGGTCGTCGCGCTGCTGGTCGCGACGAGCTGGCGCTACGGCTTCCACCGCGACGAGCTCTACTTCCTGGTGGCCGGCCGGCACCCGGACTGGGGTTATCCCGACCAGCCGCCGATGACCCCGATCCTGGCCCGGCTGATGGACGGGCTCGGCGGGTCGATCGTCGTGGTACGGCTGCCGAGCGCGCTCGCGGCCGGCGTCACCGTGTTGCTGGCCGGGCTGACCGCCCGCGAGATGGGCGGCGGCCGGCGGGCGCAGCTCATCGCCGCCGCGTGCACCGCGGTGTCGGCCACCACGCTGGTCACCGGCCATTTCGTCAGCACGACCACGTACGACGTGATGTTCTCGGCGGCGCTGACCTGGCTGCTGGCCCGGTCGGTGCGCACCGGCGAGCGCTGGCTGCTGCTGCCGGCCGGCCTCGCGCTCGGGCTCGGCCTGCTCAACAAGCCGCTGATCGGCGTGCTGGCCGCGGCGCTGCTGGTCGGGATCGCGCTGGCCGGGCCGCGCCGGCTGCTGCGCTCGGGCTGGCTGTGGGCCGGGGCGGCGGTGGTCGCCGTCTGCGGCGCGCCCTACCTGGTGTGGCAGGCCCTCAACGGCTGGCCGGAGTTGCACATGGCCGGCTCGATCGCCGGCGGCGATGCGCAGGGCGGCCGGGTCGGGTTCATTCCGTTCCAGCTGCTGCTGGTCAGCCCGGTGCTGGCGCCGGTGTGGATCGCCGGTCTGGTGCGCGTCTTCCGCGCGGGGCCGGGCCGCCCGTTCCGTTTCCTCGGCATCGGCTACCTGCTGCTCGCGGTCGTCTACCTGCTCGCCGGCGGCAAGGCCTACTACCTCGCCGGGATGTACCCGGCGCTGCTCGCGGCCGGCGCGATCGCCACCGACGGCTGGGTGCGCGACCTGCGCGGACGGACCCGGCTGCTGGCCGGCGCACTGGCGCTCTCGCTGGTCGTCGGCGCGGTCATCGGGTTGGCCGTGCTGCCGGCCCGGGCGCTCGGCCCGGTGCTCGCAGTCAACCCGGACGCCGGCGAGCAGGTCGCCTGGCCGCGGTACGTCGACCAGATCGCCGCGGTCTGGAACCGGCTGCCCGGCTCGCAGCGGGCGACCGGGGTGGTGCTCACCCAGAACTACGGCGAGGCCGGCGCCATCGACCGGTACGGGCCGGCCGTCGGGCTGCCGCCGGCGTACAGCGGGCACAACGGGTTCGCCGACTGGGCGCAGCCGTTCGGGCAGGCGGGGCCGGTCGTGGTCGTCGGGTACGCGGACGACTCGGTGCGCGGCCGGCTGTTCGGCGCGTGCGAGCAGCAGGCCACCCTGGACAACGGGCTCGGCCTGGACACGCAGGAGCAGGGCGTGCCCGTCTGGGTCTGCGGCCAGCCACCCCGCCCCTGGGCCGACACCTGGGAAGACGTCCGCCACCTGAGCTAGCTAGCCACTCCCACCCGCGCCCGCCCGGATGCGACGCCGGCCGGGGATCGCTGAGCTCGGGAAGGGAAACCCGGCAGCATCGTGGGCGACCGCGCGATGCCGGCGCGCTCGGGCAGCCCGGTCCGCGCCCCGGGGGGTCCAGGGGCCGCCCCCGGAGTGTCAGAGCGTCGGCAGGTAGCGGGCGAGTTCGAAGGGGGTGACCTTCGCGCGGTAATCGGCCCACTCGGCGCGCTTGTTGCGCAGGAAGTAGTCGAACACGCCCTCGCCGAGGGTCTCCGCGACCAGCTCCGAGCTCTCCATCGCCCGCACCGCTTCGGACAGGTTGTGCGGCAGGTCGGTGTAGCCGAGTGCCCGCCGCTCGTCCTCGGTCAGCAGCGAGACGTCGTCCTCCGCCCCCGGCGGCAGCTCGTACTCGTTCTCCACCCCGCGCAGCCCGGCGGACAGCATGAGCGCGAAGGCCAGGTAGGGGTTGCAGGCCGGGTCGGGCGCGCGCACCTCGACCCGGGTCGAGTTGGCCTTGCCCGGCTTGTACATCGGCACCCGGACCAGCGCCGACCGGTTCGCGTGCCCCCAGCACACGTACGCCGGCGCCTCCGCCACGGCCGCCGTCGGGCTGCCGAACAGCCGCTTGTACGAGTTCACCCACTGGTTGGTGACTGCGGTCGTCTCCCGCGCGTGCCGCAGCAGCCCGGCGATGAACGCCCGCGCGGTCTTGGACAGGTTGAGCTCGTCGGACGGGTCGTGGAACGCGTTGCGGTCGCCCTCGAACAGGGACAGGTGGGTGTGCATGCCGGAGCCGGGCTGGTCGGTGAACGGCTTCGGCATGAACGTCGCGTAGACCCCCTCGGCCATCGCGACCTCTTTCACCACGTGCCGGAACGTCATGATGTTGTCGGCGGTGGTGAGCGCGTCCGCGTACCGCAGGTCGATCTCCTGCTGGCCCGGCGCGACCTCGTGGTGGCTGAACTCGACCGAGATGCCCAGCGCCTCCAGCGCGTCGACGGCCATCCGCCGGAAGTCGTGCGCGACGTCGTGGCTGGTGAGGTCGAAGTAGCCGCCGTTGTCGACCGGCCGCGGCTCCCGCCCGTCCTCAGGCTGGTCCTTGAGCAGGAAGAACTCGATCTCGGGGTGGGTGTAGAAGGTGAAGCCCATGTCCTTGGCCTTGGCCAGCGCCCGGCGCAGCACGAACCGCGGGTCCGCCCAGGACGGCGAGCCGTCCGGCATGAGGATGTCGCAGAACATCCGGGCCGAGTCTCCGGCGCCGTTCTTCCACGGCAGCACCTGGAACGTGCCCGGGTCGGGCTTGGCGATCATGTCGCTCTCCGAGGCCCGCGCGAAGCCCTCGATCGCCGAGCCGTCGAAGCCGATGCCCTCGGCGAAGGCACCCTCCAGCTCGGCCGGGGCGACCGCGACCGACTTGAGGAAGCCGAGCACGTCGGTGAACCACAGCCGGACGAACCGGATCTCCCGCTCCTCCAGCGTGCGGAGCACGAACTCCTGCTGCCTGTCCACCGTCGCTCCCCTCGACCCCCGCTGGCGCAAGTCTCCGCCGACCACGTTTCGCCGACGTTACCCACGCCGCAGCGGTGGACGCGCAGCCGGGAGGCGACCGGCGCCGGCCGGCCGGCGGGCTAGCTCAGCGCGCTGCCGGCGGCCCACTTCGCCCAGGTGACGCCCCACTCGTTGGCCTCGGCCGCGAACGGCAGCGTGACCCCGGTGTTCACGATGTTGACGATGTCGCCCCAGGAGAAGGTGCTGTAGAAGTATTGCGCGTTGGCCGGGGACACGTTGACGCAGCCGTGCGAGACGTTCTGCTTGCCCTGGGCCCACACCGACCACGGCGCCGAGTGCACGAACTCGCCGTCCTCGCTGATCCGCACGGCCAGCGAGATGTTCTCGTCGTAGCCGAGCGGGGTGTCCTTGGGCAGCCCGTACGACGCCGAGGTCATCCGCTTGACCGGGTATTTCTCCTTGACGATGTGCGGCCCGCTCTGGGTCGTGAAGTAGATCGTCTGGCCGTCGATCGTGACCGACCCGCCGCGGCCCATGCTCACCGGCACGGTGCGGGTCTTCTTGCCGTTGACCGTGATCACGCCGGTGTGGGTCTTGTCGTTGATCGTGAAGATCTTCGCCGCGCCGATCGTGAACGACGAGGTCACGTCCTGCTGGCCGTAGATGCCGTTGCCGACGCCGACGCCGTAGACGTTGGCCTTGACGGTGACCTTGGTGCCGGGCTTCCAGTAGTGCTGCGGGCGCCAGTGCACCTCACGGTCGCTGAACCAGTGCCAGCCCCCGGCGACCGGCGGGGTGGTCGTGACGACCAGCGCCTTCTCCGCCGCCGCCTTGTCGGTGATGTCCTCGTCGAAGCGGACCTGGATCGGCTGGCCGACGCCGACGGTCTTCGGGCCGTCGGGGCCGCCGGGGAACACGGACGGCAGGGTGAACGTGCGCGGTGTGACGGTGGAGAACGCGCTGGTGGCGTGGGTGTCCTTGCCGTCGGCGTTGGCCGCCACCGCGGCCAGCGAGTAGCTCTTGTCGTAGCCGAGCGGCTCGGTCGAGGTCCAGGCGGTCCGGTCGGCGTTGAACGTGCCGGCGACCAGCTTGCCGTCGGCGTTGCGCAGGCTCACCGTGCTCACCGTGCCGCCGGCCGCCCGCACGGTGACCGGCGTGGTCACCGACTGGCCTTCGCTGCCGTTGCGCGGCGTGATCGTCAGCCGGGCCAGCGCCACCGGCGGCGTCGTCGCGGCCGCGGCGGACGGCTCGGCCGCCGCCCCGCCGGTCCCGGCCGCCTGTGCGTCGCTCGTCGAGCCACCGCCGCTCGTGCAGCCCGCGACGAGCGCGACCAGCGCGCCGGCCACCGCTGCCACACGTACCACGGCGTTCCCCCGACAGAAACCCCGCATCTCCCTGCCTCCCCAACAGCCGTCCCGCTCGCGGTCCCCCTGGATCTCGACGCGGGTGGCCGACCCCATTGTTGCAAGATCGCCGAGAAATCTCGGTGACGATCACGACACGAGTGACAGCCGTGTCCCGGTTCACCCGAACAGCGCAAATCCTAGAGTGGCCCGGTGACGTTACGGACCAGCGCCGCGCCGAGCGGCCCGGTGGTGACCTCGACCGAGGTCACCTTCCGCCTCCCGGACCCCGAGGCGAGGCTGTCCGGCGTACGGCTGGCCCAGCAGGTCCGGATCCCCGGCGACCGGCTCGAGTTCACCCGCCGCGGCGGGAGCTGGCAGCTCACGCTGCCGCGGCCGCAGGTCCAGCGGATGGAGTACCGGTTCGAGCTACGGCACGTGGTCGGCGGGGTCGAGGAGGTCTGCGACCCGGCCAACCCGCTGCGCGCGCCGGGCGCGTTCGGGGACAAGTCGGTGCTGGAGTTCGCCGGCTACCGGGCGCCGGCCTGGCTGGACGCGCCGGTGCTGCCCGGCACGGAGACCGGCCTGGCGGTGCCGTCGCGCTACCTGCGGGCCGAGGTCGACGTCCGGGTCTGGGCCCCGGCGGACGCCGGCCCGGCCGAACCGCTGCCGCTGCTGGTCGCGCACGACGGTCCCGAGTACGCCGCGCTGTCCGGCCTGACCACGTACGTGGCGGCGCTGACCGCGGCCGGGCGGCTGCCCCGGCACCGGCTCGCGCTGCTGGGTCCGGGCGACCGGGACGAGTGGTACAGCGCGAACGTCAGCTACGCGAAGGCGCTCGCGCTGGCCGTCCTGCCGGCTATCCGGCGCCGGTTCGAGGTCGCCGGGCCGGTGGTCTGCATGGGCGCCAGCCTGGGCGCGCTGGCGGCGCTGCACACCCAGCGCCGGCATCCTGGCCTGTTCGGCGGGCTGTTCCTGCAGTCCGGCTCGTTCTTCACCCGCCGGCTCGACCCGCAGGAGCGCGGCTTCGGCCGGTACGCACGGATCACCCGGTTCGTCGGCGAGACCCGCCGCGGCACGACCCTCAGGGCCGAGCCGGTGCCGGCGACGCTGACCTGCGGCGCGCTGGAGGAGAACCTCCCCAACAACCGGGCGATGGCCGAGGTGCTGCGCGGCCAGGGCTACCGGGCCGGCCTGGCCGAGCTGCCCGACGTACACAACTACGTGGCGTGGCGGGACGCGTTCGACCCTCACCTGACCGGGCTGCTCGCGGAGATCTGGACCGGCTGACTAGGTTCTGGCCATGACCCGCCGCCTGCACGTCGACGTCCCCGCGCCGGCGCTGGGCGGCGCCGGCACCGTGGTCGTGCACGGCCACTACGGCCGCCCGTTCCTGGTGTTCCCGTCCGAGCAGGGCCGCGCCTGGGACTTCGAGGACAACGGCATGGTCGACGCGGTCCGCCCGCTGATCGACGACGGCCGCTGCAAGCTCTACTGCGTCACCTCGCACGACGCGGTCTCCTGGTCCAACCGGTCACTGTCGATCGAGGACCGGGCCCGCCGGCACGCCGAATACGAGCAGTGGATCGTCGACTCGGTGCTGCCGTTCCTCTGGGACGACTGCGGCGGCGTCACGGAGGTCGGCACGATCGGCGCCTCGATGGGGGCCTACCACGCGCTGACGTTCGCGCTGCGCCGGGCCGACCTGTTCCCGCTGTCGATCAGCTTGTCCGGCAACTACGACCCGTCGTCCTGGCACGGCTGGGGCGAGCAGGGCGAGGCGGCCTACTTCGCCAACCCCACCCACTTCGTGCCCGGCCTCGGCGGCGACCACCTCGACTGGCTGCGGTCCCGGCTGTCGGTGCTGCTCGTCGTCGGGCAGGGGATGTGGGAGGACACCACCGGGTCGCTGGACTCGACCCGGCGGATGGCCTGCCTGCTGCAGGAGAAGGGGATCCGCTGCGAGCTGGACCAATGGGGGTACGACGTCCCACACGACTGGCCGTCCTGGCGACGCCAGCTGGCTCACCACCTGCCCAGGTTCTGCTGAGTGGAGGAGGCCCCATGCCCCGAGGCGACCGCACCGAGCACCTCATCGGCCTGCTGCTCGGCACCGAGGAGGACTGGCCCCGCGCGTTCGAGGAGCTGGTCCACCGGCTCGGGGCGGTCCGCCATCCCGACGGCACCCCGCACACGCTGCGGACCGAGCGGATCACGATCGAGCCGTTCGAGCTGCGCGACCGGCCGCGCTACGACCTGGTGATCGACCGCCTCGCGTACTGGTACTACCACCCGCGCGAGTGGCTGAAGAAGGTCGCGCTGATGGACGACGTCTACCTGCTCAACAGCCCGTTCACGTTCCAGTCCATGGAGAAGCACGCGGCCTACTGCGCGATGATCCGGCTCGGGCTCAAGGTGCCCGACACCTGGCTGGTGCCGCCGAAGGAGCCGCTGGACAACGCGCGCTGGGCGTACACGTCGTCGAAGTACAACCGCGCCTTCGACCTGGACGGGATCGCCGAGCGGGTGGGCTACCCGATGTTCATGAAGCCGTTCGACGGCGGCGCCTGGGTCGGGGTCTCCCGGATCACCGACGCGACCGCGCTGCACAAGGCGTACGACGAGTCCGGGCAGCGGCTGATGCACCTGCAGGCCTCGGTCGAGGGCTACGACTCGTTCGCCCGGTCGCTGACCATCGGCGCCGAGACGATGGTGATGAAGTTCCGGCCCGAGCTGCCCATGCACGACCGGTACGAGGTGGCGTACGACTTCCTGCCGCCGTCGGCCGGGCTCGAGGTGCTGGCGATCTCGAAGCTGATCAACGCGTTCTTCCGGTGGGAGTTCAACTCCTGCGAGTCGCTCGTGGTCGGCGACGACGTCCACCCGATCGACTACGCGAACGCCTGCCCGGACATCGCGATCACCTCGCTGCACTACTACTTCCCGTGGGCGATCAGCGCGCTGCTCAAGTGGTCGGCGTTCTGCACGGTCAGCGGGCGGCGGCCGCGGCTGGACACCAACACCAGGGACTACTTCGACGTGGCCGACTCCGGCCGGTCCTACGGGGACAAGCTGGCCGAGTATGCCCGGCTGGCCGACGCATACTTCGAGAAGGACCGGTACGACGAGTTCTGCGCGACCTCCCTGGGGTCGCTGGACGAGATCGTGCGGGACTGGGTCGCCTCGCCCGAGTTCGACGCGCTGCTGGTGGAGACCGTGAAGTCGACGTACCCGGCGCACGAGCAGGACCACTTCATCGCCCACTTCCGCGGCCTGCTGTCCCTCTGGGTGCAGGACAATTCGAAGTAGGACGACACGCCCGCTACCGGTTGTGCGCGCGGGCTCACGGGTGTGTGATGCGCGCGTGACCAGGATGCGCGCTGTCGTGACGAGTCTGGCTGCTCTGCTCGCGGTGCCGGTGGTGGCCGCGGCGCCCGCCCAGGCGGCGCCCCCACCGACGGCCGCCGGCGCGCCCGGCGCGCTGTCGCACTACGACCTGGCCCGCAAGGACTGCGTCGGCACCGCCCGCAACAGCACGTCGAAAGTGTGGTTCACGGTCGCGAACGGCGTGCTGTCCGACGTCTACTCGCCGACGATCGACAACACCAACGTCGAGACCCTGCAGTACGCGGTGACCGACGGGTCGACGTTCACCGACCTGCAGGCGCGCGACATGACCTACACGGTCTCGGCGCTCGACCCGACCGGCATGTCCTGCCGGGTCACCAGCACCCCCCGCCGCGGCGGCTACACGCTGGTCACCGACTACCTGACCGACCCGCAGCGGGACTCCGTGGTGATGCGGACCCGGCTGCAGGGGGCCGGGTCGCTCAAGCTGTACGTGCGCTACGACGCGACGGTGAACGGCAACGGCGGCGGCGGGGACCTGAACGGCGGCGCCGACGACGCGACGGTCGACCCGGCCACCACCGCGCTGGTCAGCTCGGACACCAACACGGTGACCAACGCGGTCAACCGGGACTACGGCGTGCCGCTGTTCGGCGCGCTCCGGGCGGACCGCCCGTTCGTGGCCGCGAGCAGCGGCTACGCCGGCACCCCGTCCGACGGGCTGACCCAGCTCGACGCCAACCACACGCTCGGCCCGATCACGCCGAACGCGCCGCAGGGCAACGTCGTCCAGACCGCCCAGCTCGACCGGCGCGGCAACTCGCCGATCACCCTCGCGCTCGGCTACGGCCAGACCGCCGCGGCCGCGATCGGCACCGCCGGCGCCTCGGCCCGCGCGTCGTTCGACGGCACGCTGGCCCGGTACGCGGTCGGCTGGATCGCGTACGACGCGCGGCTGAAGCACCCGCCGCTGCGGCTGGCCGGCCTGTCCGCCGCGCAGACCCTGAAGCTGGCCCAGCAGTACTACCTGTCCGTCAACGTGGTGAAGGCCAGCGAGGACAAGACGTTCCCGGGCGCGATCGCGGCCGGCCTCGGCAGCCCGTGGGGCCAGGCGGTCAGCGCCGGCAGCCTGCCCGACGGCAAGCCCAACTACTTCGGCTCGTACCGCGAGGTCTTCGCCCGCGACCTGTACGAGGCGTTCACCGGCCTGCTCGTCGCCGGCGACACCGCGACCGCGCAGGCGGCGACCCGGTTCCTGTTCGAGCGCCAGCAGCTGGCCGACGGCCGGATGCCGCGCAACTCGCTGCCCAACGGGAAGAAGGCACCGGACACCGGCGGCGACCAGCTCGACGAGTCGTCGTACCCGATCCTGATGGCGTGGCAGGCCGGCCTGGCCGGGGACCGCGCGCTCTACCGCGACCACATCAAGAAGGCCGCCGACTTCGTCGTCGCGCACGGCCCGTCGTTCGGCTCCGAGCGGTGGGAGGAGCAGGGCGGGTTCTCGCCGTCCACGATCGCAGCCGAGATCGCCGGGCTGGTCGCCGCCGGCCGGATCGCCGACGTCAACCACGACGCCGCGTCCGCGCGGGTCTACCGGGCGACCGCCGACTTCTTCCAGCGCTCGATCAAGGGCTGGACCGTCACCACCACCGGTCCGTACGCGCCGCGGTACTTCATCCGGCTGTCCAAGACCGGCGACCCGAACGCGGCCATCACCTACAACCTCGGCAACGGCGGGCCGGAGGCGGACCAGCGCGCTGTCGTCGATGCCGGCTTCCAGGAGCTGACCCGGCTCGGCGCGCTGCCGGCGAACGACCCTGACGTGCTGGCGTCGCTGCCGGTCGTGGACCAGACCATCCGGGTGCAGACGAACTCCGGCGCCGGCTTCTACCGGTACGGCACGTCGACGCCGGGCACCGAGGACGGGTACGGCGACTGCTTCGTGGCCGACCCGACGAACTGCAGCCCGGACGGCAAGCCGTGGCCGACCGGCAACGTCGGCTCGGGCCACTACTGGCCGGTGCTGTCCGGCGAGCGGGCCGAGCAGCAGCTGCAGAACGGCGACCGGTCCACCGCGACCGCGCTGCTGCTGGCGATGAACAAGTCGACCTCGGGCATCGGGATGATGCCCGAGCAGTCCTGGGAGAACCCGGACCTGGCCGCGTCGCCGTTCGGCTCCGACCCGGCGACCGCGTCGATCGGCTTCGTCAACGGCAAGCCTGCCGGCTCGTCGTCGCCGCTGACCTGGGCGCAGGCCCAGCAGGCGCGGCTGATCCTGGCGCTCGGCGCCGGCCGGCCGCTGGAGCAGCCCGCGATCGTCCGGGACCGGTACGTGCGGTCCGGGCCGCCCGGGACGCTGCCGGTGACCGTCACCGCGCCGGCCGACGGGACCACCGTCACCACCCCGACCGTCGACGTGACCGGCACGACCACGCCGGGCGCGACGGTCGACATCCAGTCGACCGCGACGGACACCGGCGGCGCGACCACGGTCACGACCGTACGGGCGGGTGCGTCCGGGGCGTTCTCGGCGACCGTGCCCGCTCCGTTCGGCACGTCGGTGATCACGGTCGCGGCGACGAAGGGCAACGCGACCGGGTACGCCCGGCGCACGGTGATCAGCGAGTTCATCACCGGCACCACGGTGCTCGACGTGACCGACCCGGACGGGGACGACAACGGGCCGGGCACGTACGCGTACCCGACCTCGGCCGACTTCCACCCGGGCGCGTTCGACCTGCAGCGGTTCCAGGTGATCGTGGACGGCGACAACGTGCTGCTGCGGGCGAAGGTCAGGGACCTGTCGCCGACGTTCGGCTCGCCGATCGGCGCCCAGCTGCTGGACCTCTACGTGCACACGCCGACCGGGGCCACGTCCACGGCGGCGGCGTTCGCGTCCCGGAACTACTCGATCTCGGCGGACTCCGCCTGGACCCGGCGGATCGAGGTGCAAGGCTTCGCCGACCCGGTGTTCGTCGACGCCGCCGGCACGTCGCTCGGCACCGTGTCGGTGCAGGCCAGCCAGACGTCCGGGTTCATCACGATGATCGTCCCGGTCGCCGCGTTCGGCACCCCCGGTCCGGGCTGGAAGTTCACCGTCGTGCTGCACGGCCAGGACGGGTTCTCCGCCGACCAGGCCCGCGGCTTCGCGCCCACCGCACAGCCGTTCCTGTTCGGGCTCTGCGCGCCGGGTGGCACCAGCCCGATCTGCTCGATCGACCCGAACACGGCGCCGAAGGCGACGGACGTGCTGACCCCGGACGGCGTGTC
>DATBFW010000177.1:0-2980 GCA_036558285.1 Mycobacteriales bacterium
GACTTGTCGTCCCGGTAGCGGACGTTGAACCGCGGGTCGAACTGCTGGATCCAGGTGTACTCCAGCTGCAGCGCCTCGACCTCGGTCGACACCACCGTCCACTCGACGCCGGCCGCGGTCGTGACCATCTGCCTGGTCCGGGCGTGCATCGCGTGCAGGTCGGAGAAGTAGCTGTTCAGCCGCTGCCGCAGGTTCTTCGCCTTGCCGACGTAGATGACCCGGCCGCGCTCGTCCCGGAACTTGTAGACGCCCGGGTCCTCGGGGATCGTGCCCGGCGCCGGGCGGTACGTCGACGGGTCGGGCACGGCCCGAGGGTACGCGCGCGCGGGGTGCCGGGCCCGCCGGCCGGGACGGCGGCGGGCCGACTGGCGACCGCCGGCCCGGAGTGCGAGGCTGCGGGGACACGCCACCGCACCGGAGCACCCGGGAACCCGATGACCGAGACCGTCAGCTGCGAGATCGTCCTGGGCGACGGTCGGCCGTGGCGGGGGCACCTGCCGGTGCTGCGATTGTCCTGGGTGGACAGTGACCCGCTCGCGGTGGTCGTGGTGGTCGGGGCCCGGCCGCCGCACCCGGCGCTGCTGCGCGGCCGCTGGGTCGTGCTCCGGGACGCGCTGCGCGCGGTGCTGGCGCCGGACGGCGGCGCCCAGGTGCCGGCCCGCCCGGCCGGCCACGTGTCGATGTCCCGGCAGGACGAGCACATCACGCTCACGCTGCGGTCGGCGTCGCTGCCGTGCGTCGTGACCGTGCCGGCCGGCCCGATGCGCGAGTTCCTGGCCGAGACCGACGCCGTCGTGCCGCCCGGCGGGGAGCCGTGGGCGCCGGCGCTCGACGCCGAGATCGCCCGGATGCTGGGCGGAGAGTGACGCCGGCAACCCCCGCCGTGTCGTACCTGTAGTCGATCTCTCCGCGCCGCTACGCTCTGCCGCAGCTTCCGGTCCCGACGTTCCTCGCTCGGCCCAGCCTCCCCGCACGGCACGGCTCCCCCGCACGGCAGCGCCCCCGGCGCCCTCCCACGCGGCTCGCCTCCCCCACGCGGACGGTGTCCCCGGGTGACCCCGCCGGCGACCGACCTTGCACGGCAGCACCACCCGCCGCGGACGACGCGGCTGTCGCACGGCCAGTCCCACGTCCCGCACCGGCACGGCCACCCCGCACGGCGCGCCCGCACCCGGCGTCCCCAACGCGGCACCGCCTCTCCCGACGCGGCTCCCGGGTCACGGCCGCAGCGCAGCCTGCCGCGTCGCGGCGCGGGTGACCGCCGTGCTCCTTCGCCTGCCCGCCCGGCCCACGCGCCCTCGGCCGAGCCCGGGACGAGACGACCGACCCCCGTACCGCAGCTGCCTTGCGCCGCGGTGCGGGGGTCGTTCGTGTCTGCTAGTGGCTGCGCGGGGCCTGCACGCTGGGGGCGCCGCCGATGAGGTTGGCCAGCCGGTCGCCGATCGGGTCCCAGCGCGCGTCGAACCGCTGCGCCCGCCGCTCGGCCCTGGCCAGCCTCCGCCCGCGGTACCGGTGCCGCGCCCACAGCGAGTCCGGCCGGGCCAGCCGGAACGCGCCGAACCAGGCGATCCCGGGGACGAACCAGCCGAACAGGGCGGTGCGGTATTTGCCCTTGGCCGCGCAGGCCAGCACCACGACGGCGTGCAGCACCGTGACGGTCGCCAGCCCGCCGCGCAGGGTCAGCTCGGCCGGCTCCACGTCGGCGATCCCGAACGGAAGCACGCCGACCAGCGCGAACATCAGGCAGCCGGCGGTGAGGCTGACCATCTCGACGGACAGCCGGCCCTCCTGCGTCCAGTACACGTCCTGCAGGTGCAGGATCAGCGCGAACTCGTCCAGCACCAGTGAGGTGCCGGCGCCGACCGCGACCGCGGCCAGCTCCTGGTACGGCGATCCGGACGACCCGACCGCGACCAGCGCACCGAGGATGAGCAGCACGATGCCGTAGACCGCGTGGTGCACGTGCGTCCCGCTCGGACTCACGTTGTCGTGGAACGGGCCCCGGCCGGCCCGGATCATCCGCGTGATGAGCCGGGTGACCAGGAACGTGACGACGAAGGCGGCCGAGCACAGCAGCAGCGGCAGCTTGCCCGCCTCGACGATGTCGTGCTGCCACCAGTCCGCCATGGGTCCAAGGAGACCACGGCGGACGGATCAGGCGGACACCTTCGCCCGCGGCTTCCGGGCCGCCGGCTTCTTCCGCGGGGCGGACGCCGGCACCGCCCGCGGGCCGAGCGCCTCGGCCAGGAACCGGCCGGTGTGGCTGCCCGGCACCGCCGCGATGTCCTCCGGCGTGCCGGTCGCGACGACCGTCCCGCCCCCGTTGCCGCCCTCCGGGCCCATGTCGATGACCCAGTCGGCGGTCTTGATCACGTCGAGGTTGTGCTCGATGACGATCACCGTGTTGCCGGCGTCGACCAGCTTGCCGAGCACCCCGAGCAGCTTGCGTACGTCCTCGAAGTGCAGCCCGGTGGTCGGCTCGTCCAGCACGTAGACCGTCCGGCCGGTCTGCCGCTTCTGCAGCTCGGACGCGAGCTTGACCCGCTGCGCCTCGCCGCCGGACAGGGTCGGCGCCGGCTGGCCCAGCCGCACGTAGCCGAGGCCGACGTCGACCAGCGTCTGCAGGTGGCGGGAGATCGCCGGGACGGCGGCGAAGAACTCGTTCGCCTCCTCGATCGGCATGTCCAGCACCTCGGCGATGGTCTTGCCCTTGTAGTGCACCTCGAGCGTCTCGCGGTTGTAGCGGGCGCCGCCGCAGACCTCGCACGGGACGTACACGTCCGGCAGGAAGTTCATCTCGATCTTGATCGTGCCGTCGCCGGCGCACGCCTCGCAGCGCCCGCCCTTGACGTTGAACGAGAACCGGCCCGGCTGGTAGCCGCGGATCTTCGCCTCGGTGGTCTCCGCGAACAGCCGCCGCATGTGGTCGAACACGCCCGTGTACGTCGCCGGATTGGACCGCGGGGTCCGGCCGATCGGC
>DATBFW010000178.1:0-25045 GCA_036558285.1 Mycobacteriales bacterium
GTCGCGGTGGCCAGGAGGGCGTATCCGGCCGTCTCGTTCTCCCAGGGCGACATGACGCAGCTTGACATAACATCCGGGAGTCTCGGCGGGATCGTCGCCTTCTACTCGATCATCCACGCCACCCTCGTCCGCGACCCACTCCCCTCCGAGTCAGCGCAACGCTGCCATCTCCTTGCCCGTTACTGTCCGTGACCACCATCTGCTCGACTTCTCGGACGTCGTCGTCAAGCGCGTCCGCGCGTACGACCGCGGCGATCGCCGCCGCGAGTGGCGCGGGCTCCGCCTGCTGCACCGGCACTCCCCCGCCTCGCCCCGACCACTGTCCGCCGCCCTCACCGCCATCCCGCCCACCGTGACGATGAGCCGCCCGCCCGGCGGGTCGCTCGGCGGCCGGCCGCCTCACCGACGCCGAGCTGGCAGCCATTGCCGGCGCCATGGACCGCCTGCATTCCGCCCGCGTACCTGCGGGCGTGATCGGGAAGGACTCGGCTCGTGCCGACGCTGACGACCGACTTGCTCGAGATCGACTACGCCGACGACGGGCCGCGCGACGGCCGGCCGGTGCTGCTGCTGCACGGCTGGCCGGACAGCCCGCGGACCTGGCGCGAGGTGGCCGCCCGGCTCACCGCGGCGGGCTACCGGACGGTCGTGCCGGCGCTGCGCGGGTTCGGGCCGACCCGGTTCCGCGACCCGGACGCGCCGCGCACCGGGCAGGTCGTCGCACTGGCACAGGACGCGCTCGACCTGATCGACGGGCTCCGCCTCGACCGGGTCGCCGTGGTCGGGCACGACTGGGGTGCCCGGGCCGGCTACGCGCTGGCCGCGCTGGCACCGGAGCGGCTGTCCCGGCTGGTGGCGGTCTCGGTCGGCTTCACCCCGGGCGGCGCCGGCGCGCTGCCGGGCTTCGAGCAGGCCCGGCTGTGGTGGTACCAGTGGTTCCAGACCCTCGACGCCGGCGCGGCCGCGGTGGCCAGGGACCCGGTCGGCTTCGCCCGGGTGCAGTGGGACACCTGGAGCCCGGCCGGCTGGTACGAGGAGACCGAGTTCGCCGCGACCGCGGAGGCGTTCGCCGAGCCCGACTTCGTGCCGACGACGCTGCACTACTACCGGGTGCGCTGGGGCGCCTCCCCGCACGATCCCGCGTACGAGCGGCTCGAGGAGAAGCTGGCGCAGGTCGGCGAGCTGTCGGTGCCGACGCTGCTGATCCACGGCGGCTCGGACACCTGCATCGCCCCGGACCAGACCGAAGACCTGGCCGGCTTCTTCACCGCCGGCTACCGGCGGGTGGTGGTGCCCGGCGCCGGCCACTTCGTGCCGCGGGAGGCGCCGGGCACGGTGGCCGAGCTCGTCCTCGACGAGCTGCGAGCCGGGTGATCCGGTGGACAGCACGCTGACCCACCTGGAGTGCTCGGCCTGCGGGGACCGGTACGAGGCGGACCGGCTGCAGAACCTGTGCCGGTGCGGGCATCCGCTGCTGGCCCGCTACGACCTGACCGCGGTCGCGGTGACGCCGGCCGAGATCGCCGCCCGCCGGCCCGGGCTGTGGCGGTGGGCCGAGCTGCTGCCGGTACGCGACCCCGGTCATCGGATCAGCCTCGGCGAGGGCGACACCGCGCTGCTCGACCTCGGCGGCGGCGTGTTCGTCAAGGACGAAGGGCTGAACCCGACCGGCAGCTTCAAGGCCCGCGGGGCCGCCGTCGGCGCGTCCCGGGCCCGCGAGCTCGGCGCCCGGCACGTCGCGCTGCCGACGAACGGCAACGCCGGCGCCGCCTGGTCGGCGTACGGGCGGCGGGCCGGGCTGACTGTGACCGTCGCCGTGCCGGCCGGCGCGCCGGCGGTGACCCGGTCCGAGGCGCTGGCCACCGGCGCCGCCACCGCCGTCGTCGCCGGCCTGATCGGGGACGCCGGCGCGATGGTCGCGCGGGCCGTCGCCGCCCGGAACGGCTGGTTCGACGTGTCCACCCTCAAGGAGCCGTACCGGGTCGAGGGCAAGAAGACGATGGGCCTGGAGATCGCCGAGCAGCTGGGCTGGCGAGCGCCGGACGTGGTCGTCTACCCGACCGGCGGCGGGGTCGGGCTGATCGGCATCGCCAAGGCGTTCGCCGAGCTGCGCGAGCTGGGCTGGCTGACCGGGCCGGCGACCCGGTTCGTGGCGGCGCAGTCGTCCGGCTGCGCCCCGGTGGTCCGCGCGTTCCAGGCCGGCGCGGAAACGACCGAGCCGTGGCCGGACCCGCGGACGGTCGCGTACGGGATCACGGTCGCGGCGCCGCTCGGCGGGCCGCAGCTGCTGCGGATCCTGCGCGGCTCGGGCGGCGCCGCGGTCGCGGTGGACGACGCGGACGCGCTGGCCACCCGGGCCGAGTGCGCGGCTGCCGAGGGGGTGCTGCTGTCCCCGGAGGGCGCGGTCGCGCTGCACGCCGTCCGGACGTTGACCGCGCAGGGCTGGGTCACCCCGGCGGACCGGGTCGTCGTGCTCAACACCGGCAGTCCGCTGGTGCAGCCGGAGACGCTGCCCGTCGCCGCCGGGCTGCTCTCCCCGGCCGACGAGCTGCCCTGACGGGTCCCGGTCCGCACTCACATCGCGGTCGGGCATGCTGTCGCCCGTGCCGACGCGATTCCCGTTCCTCGATGCAGGCGGGCCGATCGCGTTCGCACACCGCGGCGCCGCGCCGGGGCTGGAGAACACCCTGGCCGCCGTCGACCGCATCGTCGCGCTCGGCTTCGGCTACCTGGAGACCGACGTGCGGGTCACCCGGGACGGGGTCGCGGTGCTGCTGCACGACGCGAGCCTCGACCGGACCACCGACCGCACCGGCGTGGTCCGGGCGTTGCCGTGGGCGGAGGTGGCCAGGGCCAGGGTCGGCGGCCGGGCGCCGGTGCCGCGGCTGGACGAGCTGCTCGCCTCGTACCCGGCGCTGCGGGTGAACATCGACGTCAAGACGCCGGCCGCGGTCGACCCGCTGGTCGAGGTGATCCGCCGGGCCGGCGCGGTCGACCGGGTCTGCATCGGCTCGTTCCACGACCGGCTCATCCCGATGGTCCGGGACCGGCTCGGCGAGCGGCTGTGCACCTCGCTCGGCCCGCGGGAGGTGCTCGCGCTGCGGCTGGGCGCGCTGCGGCGGACCGATGCCGGCTGTGCCCAGGTGCCGCCCGGGCTGCTGCGGATCCGGGTGATCGACCCGAGGTTGGTGGCCGCCGCGCACCGGCGCGGCCTGCCCGTGCACGCCTGGACGGTCAACGACCCGGCCGAGATGCACCGGCTGCTCGACCTCGGAGTGGACGGGATCATGTCCGACGACGCGCCGGCACTGCGCGACGTGCTGGTCGCCCGGCAGGCCTGGACGGCATGAGGAGCACCCGCGAGCAGCGCGGCTGGTACTGGTACGACTGGGCCAACTCGGTCTTCACCACCAGCGTCGTCACCGTCTTCCTCGGCCCGTACCTGACCGACGTGGCGGAGAAGGCGGCCGGCGGTGCCGACGGCACGCTGCACCCGCTGGGCATTCCGGTCGCGCCGGACTCGCTGTTCCCGTACCTGCTCTCGGTCGGGACATTGGTGCAGGTGCCGGTGCTGCCGGTGGTCGGCGCGCTGGCCGACCGGACCCGGCGCAAGCGGCGGTTGCTGGCGATCTTCGCCTACCTGGGCGCGCTGGCCACGGCTGGGCTGTTCTTCGTCGCGGACGGCCGGTACGGGCTCGGCGTCGTGCTGTTCCTGGTCGCCAACGTCTGCTACGGCGCCTCGATCGTCGTCTACTACTCCTGGCTGCCGGAGATCGCCGGCCCGAACGAGCGGGACACGGTCTCGTCCCGCGGCTGGGCCTGGGGCTACCTCGGCGGCGGCCTGCTGCTGGCGCTCAACCTGGTGCTGTTCCTCAACTCCGACGGGTTCGGGCTGTCCGAGGGCGACGCCGTCCGGATCTGCTTCCTGTCGGTGGCGGCCTGGTGGGCGGCGTTCACGGTGATCCCGCTGCGCCGGCTGCTTGACCGGCCGGCGCCGGCGGGTGCGGCCGGCCCGAGCGCGGCCAGCAGTTTCCGGCAGCTGGTCCAGACCCTGCGGGAGCTGCGCGGCTATCCGCAGACCTGGCGGTTCCTGCTCGCGTACCTGCTGTTCAACGACGGGATCCAGTCGGTCATCGGGCTGGCCGCCCAGTACGGCGACCGCGAGCTCGAGCTGTCCCAGACGGTGCTGATCTCGACGATCCTGCTGGTGCAGTTCGTCGCGTTCGGCGGGGCGTTGCTGCTCGGCCGGATCGCCGCGCACGTCGGGGCGAAGCGCACCGTGCTCGGCAGCCTGGTCGTCTGGGTGGCCGTGCTGTGCCTGGCGTTCGGCCTGCAGAAGGGCAGCGCGGTGCAGTTCTACGTGCTCGGCGTCGCGATCGGGGTCGTCCTCGGCGGCACCCAGGCGCTGACCCGGTCGCTGTTCGGGCAGATGACCCCGGTCGGCAAGGAGGCCGAGTACTACGGCCTGTACGAGATCAGCGACAAGGGCACGAGCTGGCTCGGCACGCTGTCGTTCGGGCTGGCCGTGCAGCTGACCGGCTCGTACCGGGTGGCGATCGTGTCGCTGGTGGTCTTCTTCGTGATCGGGTTCGCGCTGCTGGCCCGTGTCGACGTCCGCGAGGCCGCGGCCGAGGCCCGCGGCGAGCAGGCGGTGCTGCTGTGACTCTCACGTTCTTCCACGGGCCGATGGACTGCGGCGAGTCCACGCTCGCCCTGCAGATCGACCACAACCAGGCCCGGCAGGGCCGCCGGGGGCTGTTGCTGGTCCGGCACGACCGCTCCGGTCCGGCCCGGATCACCAGCCGGCTCGGCCTGTCCCGGGACGCGCCCGGCCAACTCACGATCGGTTAAGAGTTCGCTGAGAACCGCAACCACTTGGGCCCGCCGTCCGTCCTTCAGGGCAGGTGTGCACGCGGGGTGACCCGGGAACGTACACCACGGCGGACACGGGGAATCCTCCGGGTCCACCGGTCGTTAGGGAACCGAACGAGGTTCGCCAGTCGAACCTGTTGGCAGCGACGTCACAACCCCGAGGAGGGATTCACATGGCCGAGCGCACTCTGCGCGGCAGCCGGCTCGGGGCCGTGAGCTACGAGACCGATAGGAACGCCGAGCTCGCCCCGCGCAAGCCCGCCGAATACCAGTGCCCCAAGGGCCACGTCTTCGGCGTGCCCTTCGCCGACGACGCCGAGATCCCGCTGGTCTGGGAGTGCAAGTTCGACGGCTCGGTCGCCCGCCTCATCGACGGTGAGGAGCCGGAGTCCAAGAAGGCCAAGCCGGCCCGGACACACTGGGACATGCTGATGGAGCGGCGCACGGTCGCCGACCTCGAGGAGGTCCTGGCCGAGCGGCTCGAGGTGCTCCGCGGCCGCCGCACGCGCGCCTCTTAGCTCGTCCGACACGCAACGTCGAGGCCCGCGATCCGATCCGGATCGCGGGCCTCGTGCTCGTGTGATCAAAATCACATCGGTGTACGACCACCACACAGTGTGACGGTCACGCCTCGCGCGGCGGCTCGACCTCGCCCTCGATGACCCGCCCGGTGCCGGGCGGGACCGGTCCGCTCCGGCCCGGCGGGACCGTGCCCGGACCGCGGGTCGAGCTGACCCGCAGCACGGTCGTCCGGCCTCGGGTCAACGCCCACGCGACCAGCACCCGACCGATCAGCCGGCGGGAGAACGGCAGCAGGCACAGCAGCGCCAGCACGTCGGTCACGAACCCGGGCAGCACCACGAGCACCGCACCGAGCAGCACGAGCATGCCGTTGAGCACCTCGCGGCCGGGCGGCCGGCCGTCGGCGACCGCGAGCTGGAACGAGCGCCAGGCCCGGCTGCCCTCCCGGCGCAGCAGCACCAGGCCGAGCAGGGACAGGCCGAGCAGTAGCAGCAGCGTCCAGCCGATGCCCAGCCAGGAGGCGACCGCCACCACAGCGGCGATCTCCACCACCACGTACAGGACGATCCCCAGCAGGATGGGCACGGCGCGCCGTCCTATCGCCTGGCCGCCAGGGCCCGCGCCCGGGCACTGCGGCTGCGCGAGGTCAGGCCCCATGCCGCCACCCGCCACAGCGCCTCGATCACGATGGCCCGGCTCATCTTGCTCCGGCCGACCTCCCGCTCGGTGAACGTGATCGGCACCTCGCGGACCCGGAAGCCGGAGCGCCAGGTCTTCCAGGCCAGGTCGATCTGGAAGCAGTAGCCCTGCGAGGCGACCTCGTCCAGCTTCAGCTCCTCCAGCACCTGCCGGCGGAACGCGCGGTAGCCGGAGGTCGAGTCGCGCACCGGGAACCGCAGCAGCAGCCGCGCGTACGTGGAACCGCCGATCGAGATGATCTGCCGGTAGAGCGGCCAGTTGCGGATCTGCCCGCCCGGCACCCAGCGGGAGCCGATGACCAGGTCGGCCTCGCGCAGCGCGGTGAGCAGCCGGGGCAGCTCCTCCGGCGCGTGCGAGCCGTCGGAGTCCATCTCGACCACCACGTCGTAGCCCTCGGCCAGGGCCCAGCGGAACCCGGCGATGTACGCGGCGCCGAGGCCGGCCTTCCGGGTCCGGTGCAGCACGTGCGCGGACGGGTCGGCCGCGGCCAGCCGGTCGGCGATGGCGCCGGTGCCGTCCGGGCTGCCGTCGTCGACGACCAGCACGTTTGCCTCGGGCACCGACGCCCGCAGCCGGGTCACGACCGGCTCCAGGGTTTCGGCCTCGTTGTACGTCGGGATCACCACCAGGACCCGTCCGAGGTCCGCCACGCTCATCCGTTCTCCTTCGTCACCAACACGGTCCGGTCGCGTTCCCGACGGCGGCGCGCGACGGCCGCCAGCACCAGCCCGGCCAGCCCGATCGCCACCACGGCCCACTCGGGGCCGGCCCCCACGCGTCCAGCGAGGGTATCCCCCGTGCGACCGGACACCACACGGACGAGCACGTCTGCAGTGAAGACGTCCGAGCGGGCCTGAAGGTGCCCGTCGGGGTCGATGACCGCGCTGACCCCGCTCGTCGCGGCGACCAGCACCGGCCGGCCGTGCTCGATCGCGCGCAGCCGGCCCATCGCCAGCTGCTGCCAGGTCTCGTTGCTCCGGCCGAACGTCGCATTGTTGGTCTGTACGACGAGCATCTCCGAGTCGTGCGCGACGTCGTCGATCAGGTTGTCGTACGCGACCTCGAAGCAGATCACGTCGCCGATCCTGGCCGGGCCGACGGTGAGGTTGCCGGGGCGGTCACCCGAGACGAAGTCGCGCTGGACCCGGTCGACGTCCTTGCTGACCAGCCGGGCCACCGAGCGGAACGGGATGTATTCGGCGAACGGCACCGGGTGCCGCTTGACGTAGGTCTCCCCCGGGCCGGTGCGGGGATCCCAGACGTAGGCGATGTTGCGGATCGTCGTGGCCGGATCGGGGCCGTCGGCCAGCGTGCCGACCAGGATCGGCACGCCGACCGCCTTGGCCGCCCCGTCGATCAGCGCGTACGCGTCCGGGTTGCGCATCGGGTCGATGTCCGAGGCGTTCTCCGGCCACAGCACCAGGTCCGGCTTGGCGACCCGGCCGGCACGCGCATCGGCGGCGAGCGCGAGCGTCGCCTTCACGTGGTTGCGCAGCACGGCCTCGCGCTGGGCGTTGAAGTCGAGGCCGAGTCGCGGCACGTTGCCCTGCACGACCGCGACCGTGTACGGGCTGGTCTGGGTGGTCTGCCAGTCCCCCGCCGCCACCGCCGCCCCGGTCACCGCCACCAGCGCGACCAACCCCGCCACGGCCGGCCCCGCCGCCCGCACCCGCCGCCGTCCCCGCGCGTCTCCGGCGCGTTCGCGGCTCGCGGTGGTGCCGGCGGCCTCGGACGCCGCGGGTTCCGGGGCCGGAGCGCCGCGTCGGGTGGCGATGTCGCCGGCGAGGGCCAGCGCGAGCGCGGCCAGCAGGGTGCCGGCCAGCGCGACCGCGAAGGTCACCAGCGGCGCCCCGCCGTACGCGGACAGCCAGGCCAGCGGCGACTCCGCCTGCGCGAACGCCAGCCGTCCCCACGGGAACCCGCCGAACGGCCCGCGGTCCCGCGCCGCCTCCTGCGCCACCCAGAGCGCCGCGCCCCACAGCGGCCAGCCCGGCAGCCGCGCGCTCACCGCCAGCCCGGCGCCGAGCGCGGCCATGAACGCGGCCTGGGCGGCGGCGAGCAGCAACCACGGCGCCGGCCCGACGTAGATCCCGGTCCAGCTCAGCAGCGGCACGAAGAACGCCAGCCCGAACACGAGCCCGACCCACGCCCCACGCCGCGCCCGGACGCCGCGCGTGACCAGCGAGAACGCGGCGACCGAGACGATCGCCAGCGGCGAGATCCCGTACGGCGGGAAGGCGGCGACGAGCAGCCCGCCGGCCGCGGCCGCGCCGAGCAGCCGGGCGAGCACGTCCGCGTGCCGGCGCACCCAGCCGGCCCTGCTCCGATCCGCCGCAGCCGGCGGATCGGGCCGGTCGACCGCCGTCCCGACCGGGCGCGGGTCGGCGGTCGAGGTCATTCGCCCATGGTCCCATGACGCCATGTGCGGCCGGCGTGCTGAGATCGTCGGCGTGCTGGAGGTCTCCGGGCTCACCCGCAGGTTCGGCGAGCACACCGTGTTCGCGGACGTGTCGCTGGACCTGCCGTCGGGCGAGGCGGTCGTCGTCACCGGCCCGAACGGGGCCGGCAAGTCCACCCTGCTGCGCTGCGTCGCCGGCATCGACAAGCCGGACGCCGGCCGGATCAGCTGGGACGGGCGGGAGCTGCGGGAGAGCGACCCGGCCGTCCGGGCCGCGCTGGCCGTGCTGCTCGACGACGTCGGGCTGTTCCCGGAGATGTCCGTGGCCGAGCACCTCGACCTGCTGGCCCGGGTGCACGGCGTGGCCGATCCGGACGCGGTGGTCGACGAGGTGCTCGCCGACGTGGGCCTGACCGGGGCGGCCGACCAGCTGCCGGCCACGCTCTCGTCCGGCCAGCGGCAGCGCCTGCTGCTCGGCTCCTGCTTCGTCCGGCCCCGGCAGGTGCTGGTGCTGGACGAGCCGGAGCAGCGCCTCGACGTGCCCGGCCGGGCGTGGTTGGCGCAGCGGCTGGTGGCCGAGAAGGCGGCCGGGGTCGGGGTGCTGCTGTCCTGCCACGACCCGTCGCTGGTGGAGGCCGTCGCCGACTGGGTGCTCGAGCTGTGACCGCGGCTCCGGCGACCGGCGTGATCCCGCCGCCGCGGGTGGTGCGGGCGTACCGGCGGTCGGTCCGGCGGGAGCACGGCCGCGGCGTGCTGCGGACCGCGCTCGGGGCGACCTGGGACGTGGTCGTCGGCGCCGCGGTGCTCGGCGCGCTCGGCGCGCAGGCCGGGCGGCGGCTGGTGCACGGGGTGCCGTCGCACGGGACCGCGGTGTCCGCGCAGACCGCGAGCTGGCTGCTGGCCGCCGCGGCCGTGGCGCTGGCCGGTGCGGCGCTGCGCGGGTTGGTGGCCGCCGGGCCGGTGTCGGCCCAGCCGGCCGCGGCCAGCTGGATCCTGACCGGGCCGGTGGACCGGGCCGGCGTGCTCGCGCCGCGGTTCTGGCTGTCCGCGGCCGGGGCGAGCGCGGTCGGCGCCGCGGTCGGCGCGCTGCTGCCGGTGCCCACGTCGCCGACCCTCGCGGTCGTCCTCACCGCCGCGGTCGCCGGCGCCGCGGTCGCGGCGGCCGCCTTCGCATCGGCCGCCGTGGCCCAGCAACCGCCCGGCCGGTCCTTCGGGTTCGGCGGCCCGCGGTGGGTCGGCACCGGGCTGCTGGTCGTGGCGGCGGTGGGTGGGTTGGCCGTCGCCGTCGCCGGGCTCGCCGGGCACCCGCTGCCGGCGG
Organism: Mycobacteriales bacterium; assembly: GCA_036558285.1. Taxonomy (GTDB): domain Bacteria; phylum Actinomycetota; class Actinomycetes; order Mycobacteriales; family CADCTP01; genus CADCTP01. The sequence continues at coordinate 9,810 of DATBFW010000178.1, forward strand.
TGCCCGCCGGGCCGGTGCTCGCCGTGGTTGCCGTCGCGGCGGTCGTGGTCGCCGCGGTCGGCGGCTGGCGCGCGCGGGCCGGGCTCGGCGGGCTCGACCGCGGCACACTCGCGTCCGGCGGGACGCTCGTGCTCGGCGTGGCCACGTCCGTCACGTGGATGGACACCAGCCTGCTGCGCGGCATCGCGGACGAGCGGCGGTGGCGGGACCGCGCGACCGTCCACACCCGACGGTTGCGCGGCACCGGACCGGGCACGCTGCTGCGGGCCGACCTGCGGCGGCTGGGCCGGCAGCCGGACCGGGTCGTCGGCTACGCCGCCCTGGCCGTCGTGCCGTACGTGGTCGCCGCGGTCGCCGACCCGATCTGGGTCGCGGTGGCACAGGTGCTGGCCGGGGCGCTTGCGGTCGGCCGGCTCACCGCCGGACTGCGTACGGTCTCCGACCAGCCCGGGCTGCGGCGGATGCTTCGGGTCGACGACCGGAGCCTGCACGTGCTGCACACCGCGCTTCCGGCGGCCGGGGCGGTGCTGTGGATGGCGGTGACGGCGCCGGCACTGGTCGCCGCCGGCGACCCCGCGCTGGCCGGCACCCCGGCGGCCGGTGACCCGGCGCTCGGGGCCGCGGTGGCGGCGGCCGTCGGGGCGCTGGCGGCAGCGGTCCGGGCCGCGACTCGACCGCCGCTGAACTACGGCTCTGTCGTCGTCCCGGACGTCGGCTTCGGCGCCACCCCGGTCGGCCTGATCTCCCAGGTGCTCCGCGGCGCCGACGTCGCCCTCCTGCTCGCCGGGCTCATCCTCGCCGGCGCCGGCTACCCCGTCCGCCTCGCCGTCGCCACCGTCGCCCTCGCCTGGTCCCTCCGCACCCCCTCCGCCGACTAACCCCAAGTCCCCCGCCGCCCGCCGTCGCCACTGGCCGCCCCGGACCAGCGGGCGCCTCGGGGTCGGCCACCCCGGACCATCGGCCACCCGGCCAAGCCCCCGGGAGCACGGCCGTTCCGGCGCCGGGCCACCGGCCGATCCTCGGCCGTCACCCTCGGCCGTCGCCCTCGGCCGTCCCACCGGCCGTCGCCCTCGGCCGTCCCACTGGCCGTCGCCCTCGGCCGTCGCCACCGGCCGTCACCCTCGGCCGTCGCCACCGGCCGTCGCCGTCGGCCGTCGCCGCCGGCGGGTTCAGGGGTCGCGGCGGCTGCCCGCGGACCCGCCGCGTGCGCCAGCCAGCCGGCGCCGACGGTGGCGCGGTGTTGTCGCCGGCCGGTGCGGTGCCGGCTCGGGCCGACGGCGAGGGGTCTAGGGGCGGTTGCGGCGGGGGGCGGGGCCGCCCCAGCGGACGCGGATGCGTGTGCGCCAGTCGGCGAGGACGGCGGGATCGCCGGTGGTCTCGATCTCGCCGGCGGGACGGTTCCAGAGCAGCAGGTGGAGATCGGACGCGGAGCCGCGGAGCACGAGGTCCGCGCCGGCCGCCGCGGCCGCGTCACGCACCGGCTCGGCGCCCGGCCGCACCAACCAGCCCTGGTCGGCGTCGGTCGGCACCACCCCGAGCGTCGACACCGGGTCGCCGTCCTTCGACCGGCGGGCCGCGAACCCGCCCACCAGCTCGTCGATCCCGTCCAGCGCCTCGGCCCGGTCGAACGGGGTGATCGGCCCGCCGCCGGACTCGACGTCGGCGCGGTGGATGCCGGTCTCGTGGGTCTGCCGCCGGGCCCAGAACGCCAGCGGTGACGGCGCCGGCAGGAACGTGAACGCGGACACGTCGGGGGCGGCCGACGAGAGCGTGTCCAGCAGCGCCGCGTGCCCGACCCGGAACCACTCGACCAGCTCGGCGCCGGCCAGGTCGGCGCCGTCGTCGTCCGGATAGCGCGAGCGGTCCTGCCCGTGACGCACCGCCGCGGTCGCCCACCGGTGCACCAGCCCGGTGTGCCGCACGACGTCGCCGACCTGCCAGGCCGGGCAGCCCGGCACCGGCGCCTCGTGGTCGACCCGCTCCGCGGCGACCGCGAGCAGGGCCCCTTCGTTCTTCAGCGCAGCGAGATGCTCGCCGATCTCCATGCGAGCACTCTTCCAGCATCCTCCGACAGAACCGGCGCCCGGCAGAAGCCGGGCGAGCGACGCTCCGCGGAACGGGCGGCCGGAGCCCGACACGACCCGGCCCGGTCGCGCTCGGCAGCGGCGCGGCAGGGGCCGCGGGAGGCAGAAGCCGGGCGAGCGACGCTCGGCGGAACGGGCGCGGCCGGCGCCCGACACGACCCAGGCCGGTCGGGCTCGGCAGCGGGGGCGGCGGGGCCCGCGGGGGCCGGGATCGGTGGGGGCTGGGGCGGGACTGGGCTGCGAGGGCCGGGAGTCCGCCGACGGCGGACTCCCGCGCCCAGCGCCCATGTCACCGGGGCGTCAGGCAAGCGCGGTGGTTGGCGGGAAAACCTTCGGGCCGGCCGGATCGCCGCAGGCTGCGACCACCTCAACCGTTGTCTAGTGACCCCCCGTGCGACCCCCACGCTCCTCGGTGGCGGTCCCCCCACCACCGTGCCTGCAGCGATCGACCGACGCACGCCCCGCGTTCGCCGCCCCGCACGGACCTGGCTCCCGGAACGTCTCCCGAGGGCCCGCTGCGGCGGCGAGCACCGACGCTGGACGCAGGATCGGACGCTCCCCGACATGTGACCCGCAGACGATAGCGACCCCTGTTCGGCCGCTGTCAACGCCCCCGTGACCTGCAGTTATTGTCGAATTCCCAGGCCAGGACCGTGGTCGGCGATCACCGGCCCGAACCGGTCAACGGCGTGTCAATCGGCGACACGCCGCAGAATGTTTCTCACCCGGTCAGGGGATCACGACAGTGCCGCGGGCGCGCACCACCACGACCGGTTCGGCCAGCACATCGGCGGCCGACGCGGACCGCTCCGGGGCGGCCCGGCACAGCACCCGCGCGGTGAATTCGACCTCCCGCGACCGGGTGCCGACCCGGACCAGTTCGGCGGTCGCCTCCAGCACGTCGCCGGCCCGGACCGGCGCCTCGAACGACACCGACGCGTACCCCGCGAACAGCCCCTCGTCCCCGTCCGTACGGATGCACAGCTCGGTCGCGACGTCGCCGAACATGCCCAGCACGTACGCGCCGTCGACGAGCGAGCCGCCGTAGTGGGCGTGCGAGTACGGCACGTACCGGCGGTGGGTGACCGTGAAGCCGACCTCGCGGCTCACCGGTCCCAGCCCGTTCGCAGCATGTGAGCCAGGTAGGACGCGACCTCGCCGGGCGTGGTGCCCTTGCCGAAGATCCGGTCGACGCCGAGCGTCCCGGTCGCGGTCACGTCGAAGCGCGGCCCGCCGATCACAACCAGCGGCCGGCCCGGCTTCGACCAGGACGCGGCCCGGACCGCTTCGGCCAGCTCCCGGGTGTTGCGCAGGTGCGCGTCCTTCTGCGTGACGACCTGGGAGACCAGGATCGCGTCCGCCTTCTCCGCCTTGGCCCTGGCCACCAGCTCCGGGACGAGCACCTGGGCGCCGAGGTTGACCACCTTGATCTCGCGGTAGTACTCGAGGCCCTTCTCGCCGGCGAAGCCCTTGACGTTGAGGATCGCGTCGATCCCGACCGTGTGGGCGTCGGTGCCGATGCAGGCGCCGAGCACGACCAGCTTGCGGCGCAGGGTCTCCCGGATCGCGAGGTTGACCTCCTTGGCCGCCAGCAGCGGGTATTCCCGCTCGATCACCTCGACCGCGGAGAGGTCGACGAGGTGGTTGATCCGGCCGTACACGACGAAGAACGTGAACGCCGGGCCCATCCCCTTGGCGTGCACGACCATCGCCGGGTCCATGCCCATCTTCGCGGCCAGCTGCAGCGCGGCGCCCTCGGCCCTGGCGTCGTGCGGGATCGGCAGCGTGAACGACAGCTGCACCATGCCGTCCCCGGTCGTGTCCCCGTACGGCCGGACGAGCCGCTTGTCCCCCGCCCCGGTCCTCGCCGGGCCCTCGGCCGGGCCGCCGGTCTTCGCCGGGCTGTCGGCCGGGCCGCCGGTCCTTGCCCGGTCGGCGGGCGGGGCGGCGGGGTTCGGCGCCGCGGGGCGGTCGTCGACGGTCGTCATCGGCCCATCCCTTCCTCCAGCAGCTGCACGGCCGGGTTGTAGTAGCCGTCGGCGTGCGGGACGACCCCGTCCAGGCCCTTGCCGCCGTCGGAGGGTCGCTTGGTGATGCCGAACGTGCCGGAGGCGATCGCCGGCAGCAGCCCGTCGTCGGCGATCTTCCCGAGCAGCTCGACGGCCTCGGACAGCACCTGCCGAGCCCTGGTCGCGACGAACCCGTCCGGCGCCGGCCGGAAGTCCTCGGCCAACCCGCCGGCCGCGCCCAGCACGTAGCGGACGTTCTCCAGCGCGAGGTCGCGGTCGGACAGGAACGGGGTCACGATGCCCTCGGTCATCATCCCGACCAGCAGGATGCCCTGCCCGGTCATCGTGCCGACCAGGTTGAAGAACCCGTCCAGCAGGTAGCCGGCGAACACGTTGCCGGTCATGTGCTTGGTCGGCGGCATGTACTTCAGCGGCGCGTCCGGGAACAGCTCCCGGACCAGCTGCGCGTGCGCCAGCTCCAGCCGCAGCGAGTCCGGCAGCGCCGGGTTGATCTCGAACGCGTGGCCGAGCCCGAGCTGCCCGTCGGCGAGCCCGGCCTCGTGTGCGAACCGCTCGTTGAGCAGCTGCGAGACGACCACCGTGTGCGCGGCGTCGACCGCGTCGGCGGTGGTGAGGTAGTTGTCCTCGCCGGTGTTGATGACGATGCCGGCCCGCGCGTGCACCATCCGGGAGAACCGCTGGTCGACGAACGTCCGCTGCGGGTTGATGTCTCGGAAGATGATCCCGTACATGCAGTCGTTGAGCATCATGTCCAGCCGCTCGAGGCCGGCCAGCGCGGCGATCTCGGGCATGCAGAGCCCGGACGCGTAGTTGGTGAGCCGGACGTAGCGGCCGACCTCGGCCGAGACCTCGTCGAGGGCGGCGCGCATGAGCCGGAAGTTCTCCTGCGTCGCGTACGTGCCGGCGTAGCCGGTGCGGGTGGCGCCCTCCGGGACGTAGTCGAGCAGCGACTGGCCGGTGGAGCGGATCACCGCGACCACGTCGGCGCCCTCGCGGGCGGCGGCCTGCGCCTGCGGGATGTCCTCGTGGATGTCGCCGGTGGCGACGATGAGGTAAATCCACGGATGTGGCGGGTCGCCGTGCTTCTTCACCAGGCGATCGCGCTCCTTGCGCCGGCGGTCCACCTGGGACAGTCCACTCGCGACGGCGCGGCGGGCGGCGCGGCCGGCCCGGTCGGCGTCCTTGCCCTCGGGCAGCGCGTAACGCACCGAGCCGGCGGCGGTCTTCGCGGCCAGCTCGTGCAGGTCGGCGTACTCCCCCGAGCCCAGCGCGTGCCACACCGGCAGCGCGACCCCGTGCTGCAGGCCGACCTGCTCGCGGACGGCGTCGACGACCGTGTTCACCCAAGGCTGCGTGCCGGCGCCCTCGCCGGCCGAGAAGCTGGCCGGGTCCGCGCCGGACAGGCCGGCCAGCCGCAGCGTTGCCCGCTCCACCGACACGGTCGTGCGAGTGCGGGCCATCTCGATCACCGGCTCGGCCGCCAGCGCGGCCAGCCGGCGCGCCTCGGCGACCACCCGCGGGTCGAGGTTCAGCTTGCTCTCGCGCGTGCTCATGACACCTCCCAGATCGTCCGTCCACTCGCGACCGTGCGCAGGCACCGGGGCGGCGGCGCGGTCAGGTCGGGGAACCCCGTCGTGTCCCAGACCGCCAGGTGCGCCGGAGCGCCGGGGGTGAGCGTGCCGCCCGGGCGGTGCGCGGCCGCCCAGCCGCCGGCGGTGTGCGCGGCGAACGCGCTCGCCGTGTCCACACGCGACTCCGGTGAATGGTGGTGCACCGCCGCCCGAACGCCCTCCCATGGCGCCAGCGGGGTCACCGGCGCGTCCGAGCCGAACGCGAGCGGCATGCCGGCCACGGCCAGCCGGGCGAACGGGTTGGACGCCAGTGACCGGTGCGCTCCGAGCCGGTCGGTGTAGAGGCCGTGATCGCCGCCCCAGAGCGCGTCGAACGCGGGCTGCACGCTGGCCACGACGCCGAGCCGGCCCAGCGTCCCGCCCGCCTGTTCGGGGACGAGCTCGAGGTGCTCGACGCGGTGCCCGGCGGCCCGGAACGCGCCCGCGCCGACCTCCTCGGCCGCGGCGGCCATCCCGGCCGCGACCGCCGCGACCGCGGCATCGCCGATCGCGTGGAAGCCGGCCTGCAGGCCGGCCCGGGTGCACAGCACGACGTGATCGCGGATCTGCTCGCTCGACAGGTACGCGTGGCCGTGCTCGCCCGGCGCGTCCACATAGGACTCGCTGAAGCACGCGGTGTGCGAGCCGATCGAGCCGTCGGCGAACAGGTCGCCGGCCGCACCGAGCGCGCCGAGCTCGCGGGCCGTGTCCACACCGGACGGTCCGGGCTCCCCCCAGTACGGGAAGACCGACGGCGCCGGCTCGTCCCGGGCCAGCTCCAGCAGGCCGAGCAGGTCGTCGGTGCCGGACAGGTCGGGACCGGCGAGCTCGTGCACGGCGCCGATGCCGAGCTGCGCGGCGCGGGTCAGTGTGGCCCGCTGGAGGTCGCGGCGCTGGGCCGGGGTCATCGTGTCCCGGGCGGCGCGGCGGGCGGCGTGGTGGGCGTCGCGGGTCAGGTGGCCGGAGTCGGCCCAGCCGGCCAGACCGCGCGCCTCGGGCACCGCGGCCACCAGGGCCGAGGAGACGACCGCGGAGTGCACGTCGACCCGGGACAGGTAGACCACCGACCCGTACGAGGCCCGGTCGAGCTCGGCGCTGGTCGGCGGGCGGCGCTCGGGCCAGCGGGACTCGTCCCAGCCGTGGCCGAGCAGCGGCCGGCCGCCGGCGGCGCGGGTGGCCCGCTCGACCCGGTCGAGCGCGTCGCCGAGCGAGGCGGCGCCGGTGAGGTCGAGACCGACCAGGGCAAGGCCGGTGGAGGTGGCGTGCACGTGCGCGTCCACGAAGGCCGGGGTGATCAGCCGGTCGCCGACGTCGACGGTCTCGTCGGCCGGGCCGGCGTCGGCGGCGGCGCCGACCCAGGCGATCTCGCCGTCCCGGACGAGCAGCGCGGTCGGGTCGCCGGGTGCGTACAGCCGGCCGCGGTAGAGGGTGGTGCCCATCGGATCAGTCTGCGTCCAGTCCGGCATCGACGCGGGCACTGAACAGCATCCGCACGCCGGGATCGGTCCGGACCAGGTCGAGGGCGAGCTGGGCGTGGCCGGGGACGTAGCCGTTGCCGATGAGCATGGTCACGTCGGCGGCCAGGCCCTCGGCGCCGAGGGCGGCGCCCGGGAACGAGGTCGCCATCGAGAAGAACACGACGGTGCCGCCGGCGCGGGTGGCGAGGATGGCGCCGTGCTCGCAGCCGGGGACGTCGACGCAGACAACGGTCACGTCGACCGGCTCGCCGACCGCGGCGGCGAGCGCGACCGGGTCGCGGGCGTCGGCGACGGCGATCTCGGTCGCGAGGCCGGCGCTCTTGAGCGCGGCCGCCTCGGTCTCCGTCGGCACCACGCCGACGAGCCGGGTCGCGCCGGCCCGCCGTGCCGCCGCCAGCGAGAGGGACCCCGACTTCCCACCCCCACCCAACACGGCCACGCTCACGTCCGGGCGCCCGCCCCCGCCACCGGCAGCGAGGGCTGGGTGGCCGGGGGGGACGGAGGCGGCGGCGGTGACGACGCGCGCGGTGAGGGCGGGGGCGCCGCAGACGTCGAGGACGGCCAGGGAGAGCTCGGGCGGGAGGTCGTCCGGCAGGACGGCGGCGATCGAGCGGGCGAACAGGATCGCGTGCCCGTCGCACGGCACCTGCTCCGAGCGCCCGTCCCACCGCACGAGCCCGTCGGTGATCAGGAGCGGCGTCAGCGTCAGCGACACGAGGGTGGCGATCCGGTCGCCGACCCGGAGCCCGAGCGGCGAGGACGGCCCGACCTCGTCGACCACCCCGACCAGCATCCCGCCCGACCCGGTCACCGGGTTCTGCATCTTGCCCCGCGCTGCGACGATCTCGAGCACCGCGGCCCTGATCGCGTCCCCGTCGCCACCGTGCGCAACCCACAGCTGCCGGTACGACGCCGCGTCAAGGTTGAGCCGCTCGACCCGTATCCGCACCTCGTCCGGCGCGATCCGGGCCGAGGCGTCCAGCCGCTCGGCTGCCTGCGGCAGCACCCCGGCCGGGGAGACCACGCGCTCCAACCCGATGGCGCTCACGACGGTACCTCTTCCTGAGAATGGGGTATACAACCGAAGGTCTTGCGGTGCGGCAGCTGCACGGCGGGACACTTTCCATCTATCCTGCCAGGGTCAGACGCGTACGGGAAGCCGAGGAGGGGCCGTGGAACAGCCGTACCGGTACGACCGCCGACCCTTGGTCGAGCCCGATCACCGCAGGCTGCCAGGGTTCACGGACGTGACCGACGCCGAGTGGCGCGACGTTCAGTGGCAACGGTCACACTGCGTCAAGAACGTGCGGCAGCTGCGCGCCGTCTGGGGCGATCTGGTCGGCGACGAGTTCTATGCCGACCTCGAGCGCGACCAGGCCGAGCGGGCCACGATGTCGCTGCTGGTCCCCCCGCAGATGCTCAACACGATGGTGCCGACCGAGGCGCCCAGCACCGATGCGGTGTACGCCGACCCGGTCCGCCGCTACATGCTGCCGGTGCACTCCGATCGCGACCCCGAGTGGCCGTCGCACCCGCTTGCCGCCCGTGACTCGCTGCACGAGCAGGAGATGTGGGCGGTCGAGGGGCTGACCCACCGCTACCCCACCAAGGTGCTGGCCGAGATCCTGCCCACCTGCCCGCAATACTGCGGGCACTGCACCAGGATGGACCTGGTCGGCAACTCGACGCCGCAGGTCGCGAAGCTGAAGTTCGTGGCGAAGCCGGTCGACCGGCTGGACGCGATGATCGACTACCTGCACCGCACGCCGGGCGTGCGCGACGTCGTCGTCTCCGGCGGTGACGTGGCGAACATGCCGTTCCCGCGGCTGGAGTCGTTCGTCTCCCGGCTGATGGAGGTCGACACCATCCGCGACATCCGGCTGGCGACCAAGGCGCTGATGGGGATGCCGCAGCACTGGCTGCAGCCCGAGGTCCGCGACGGCATGGCCCGGCTGGCCGCCATCGCCCGGGGCCGCGGGATCAGCCTGGCGATCCACACCCACGTCAACGCCGCCCAGCAGGTCACGCCGCTGGTGGCGGAGGCGGCCGGGGCGATGCTCGAGGCGGGCGTGCGGGACGTCCGCAACCAGGGCGTGCTGCTGCGCGGCACCAACGACTCGTCCGAGGCGCTGCTTGACCTGTGCTTCGCGCTGCTCGACGAGGCGCAGATCATGCCGTACTACTTCTACCTCTGCGACATGATCCCCAACTCGGAGCACTGGCGGCTGGCGGTCTGGCAGGCGCAGCAGCTGCAGCACGCGGTCATGGGCTACCTGCCGGGTTTCGCGACACCTCGACTGGTCTGCGACGTCCCGTACGTGGGCAAGCGCTGGGTCCACCAGGTCGACGAGTACGACCGGACGCAGGGCATCTCGTACTGGACGAAGAACTACACGACCGCGCACGACGCCGAGGATCCAGGAGCCCTGCACAGGCGGTACGCGTACCACGACCCGATCCGCACCCTGCCGCTCGCCGGCCAGGAGTGGTGGCGGGCCCAGGTGCGCGAGCCGGAGCTCGCCGCCACGCCGGCCTGAGCGGCCCCCCGACACGGGGCTGACCGCGCTTTACCGGGGCGAACCGGCACGGCAGGCTGGACCACCACTGGTCAGCCGACGCCGATGCCGGGGGTGCAGCTGCGCCATGCAGAGGGTGCGTGCCGTGCTGGCGGCGGTGGCGGTAGCTGCGGTGACTGCGCCGCTGGTCGCCGGCTGCGGCGGCGGGGGCGGCGGCGTGACGCTGCACTGGTACGTGGGCCAGGAGAGCTCCGGCTCCTACCGGGAAGCCGCACAGCGGTGCACCGACTTTTCGAACGGGCGCTACCGGATCGCGTTGGAGGCGCTGCCGAGCAACGCGGACGCCCAGCGCCAGCTGGTGGTGCGCCGGCTGGCCGCCCGGGACCGCACCGTCGACCTCATCGGCATGGACGTCATCTGGACCGCCGAGTTCGCCGAGGCCGGCTGGCTGCGGCCGTGGACCGGCGCCCGGGCCGCGCAGGTCTCGGCCGGCGTGCTGGCCGGGCCGCTGGCGACCGCCCGCTACCGCGGCGTGCTCTGGGCCGCCCCGTTCACCAGCAACAGCCAGCTGCTCTGGTATCGCAAGTCCCGCACCAGCACCGTCCCGACCACCTGGGACGAGCTGATCACCGCGGCCGAGGCGCTGCCGCGCGGGCAGCGGGTGGTCGCCGTGCAGGGCGCCCGGTACGAGGGCTACACGGTCTGGGTCAACTCCCTGCTCGCCTCGGCCGGCACCGAGCTGGTCGCCGACGCCGACCGGCCGGACCGGGCCAGGGCCGGCCTCGCTCCCGGACCGACCCAGCAGGCGCTCGGCGTGATCCGCCGGCTGGCCACGTCGCCGACGGCCGATCCCGGCCTGTCGGTGGCGACCGAGCAGGACACCCGACAGGCGATGCTGTCCGGCGCCGCGTCGTACTCGCTGAACTACCCAGCGGTCTACGCCGCCGCCCGGGCCGAGGAACCCGGCCTGGTCGACGACCTCGGCTGGGCCCGCTACCCGGCGGTCGTCGCCGGCCGCCCGTCCCGCCCGCCGCTGGGCGGCATCAACCTCGGCGTGAGCGCATACTCGCCGCATCCCGAGCAGGCCTTCGACGCCGCCGCCTGCCTGCGCAGCGCCGCCAACCAGGAGCTCGGCGCCGCCCGCGGCAGCCTGCCGCCGACGATCGCCGCCGTGTACGACGACCCGGCGGTGGTGCGGCAGTTCCCGTTCGGCCGGCTGCTGCGGGAGTCGATCGCGGCCGCGGCGCCGCGACCGGCCACCCCGGCGTACGCCGACGTGTCGCTCGCGGTGCAGCAGGTGCTGCACCCGCCGGCGTCCGTCGACCCGACCCGGGACGTGCCCGCGTTGCGCCGCACGATCGACGACGCGCTCGCCTCCAAGGCGCTGCTGTGAGGCGGCAGGTGAGCGAGCAGCACCCGGCCGCCCCCGGCGCCGCGGCGGAGCCCAGACCCGAGGAGCCCGGTCCGCCGGCCGCGCGCCACCCCGGCCGGGTCCGGCGCAAGCGGCGCCCGGGAGCCGGCCGGCGCCGGGCGTGGCTGCTCACCGCCCCGGCCGTCGTCGTCATGCTGGCCGTGTCCGGCTACCCGGTCGGGTACGGCGTCTGGCTCTCGCTGCAGCGCTACGACCTGCGCTTCCCGGCCCAGCGCGGATTCGTCGGGCTGGACAACTACGCCGCCGTGCTGTCCGCGCCGGTGTTCTGGAACGACCTCGCCGCCACCGCGGTGATCACCGTGATCGCGGTCGGCCTCGAACTGGTGCTCGGGCTCGGCATCGCGCTGATCCTCCGCCGCAGGCTGGCCGGCCGGCGGGCGCTCAACGCCGCGCTGCTGCTGCCGTACGGGATCATCACGGTGGTCGCCGCGTTCGCCTGGCAGTACCTGGCCACGCCGAGCCTGTCGTTCCTCACCGACCGGGCCTGGCTGGGCGAGCGGTGGTCGTCGTTCGCGGTGATCATCGCGACCGAGGTGTGGAAGGCGACCCCGCTCGTCGCGCTGCTGCTGCTCGCCGGGCTGGCCGCGGTGCCCGAGGAGCTGATGGAGACGGCGAGGCTGGACGGGGCCAGCGGGTGGCAGCGGCTCGGTGGGGTGCTGCTGCCGGCGATCCGGCCGGTGCTGCTGGTCGTGCTGCTCTACCGGACGCTGGACACGGTGCGGGTCTTCGACACCGTGTTCATCCAGACCAACGGCGCCAACGGCACCGAGACCGTCTCGCTGCTCGCCTACAACCAGCTGGCCGGGCGGCTCAACCTCGGCCTCGGCTCGGCCGTCTCGATGCTGCTGTTCCTGCTCGCCGCGGCGATCGCGGTCGGCTTCGTCTGGGTGTTCCGGGCCGACCTGCGGGAGCTGTCCCGGGGGCCGGGATGAGACGCGCCGGCTGGTATGCCGGCACGGTCGCCGTTCTCGTGGTCGCGGTGCTGCCGGTGCTGTGGATCGTCTCGCTATCGTTGAAGTCGCCGGCCACGATCACCGACAAGCGGCTCTGGCCGGTCGAGCCGACGCTGGAGAACTACCGCAGCATCTTCGGTTCGGCGCTGTTCACCCGGGCGCTGCTCAACTCGGTCGGCATCGGGCTGATCACCACCGTGCTCGCGGTCGGCCTGGCGACCCCGGCCGCGTACGCGCTGGCCCGGCTGCGGTTCCGGGGCAAGGCGCTGGTGCTGCCGCTGACCCTGGCGGTGGCGGTGTTCCCGCCGATGGCGCTGGTCGGGTCGCTGTTCGACCTGTGGCGGGCATTGGGGCTCTACGACACCTGGCCGGGACTGGTCATCCCGTACCTTTCGTTCGCGTTGCCGCTGGCGATGTGGACGCTGACCGCGTTCTTCCGCGGGCTGCCGTGGGAGATGGAGGAGGCCGCGCAGGCCGACGGGGCGACGCCGTGGCAGGCGTTCCGCCGGGTGCTGGTGCCACTGGCCCGGCCGGGCGTGCTCACCGCGGCGATCCTGGTCTTCTTCTTCGCCTGGAACGACGTCGTGTTCGCGATCTCGCTGACCTCCTCCGACCGGTCCCGCACGGTGCCGGCGGCGCTGGCGTTCTTCCCCGGCGACGAGCAGTTCGCCCAGCCGGTCGGCAGCATCGCCGCCGCGGCCGTCGTGGTGACGGTGCCGGTGCTGGTGGCGACGCTGGTGTTCCAGCGCCGGCTGGTCGCCGGCCTCACCGCCGGCGTGGTGCGCCCGTGAGCAGGATCGAGCTGGACGAGCTGTCCGCCTGCGCGCCGGACGGCACCGCCCCGGTGCTGCACGCGATCTCGCTGGCGGTCGAGGACGGCGAGCTGCTGTCCGTCGTCGGGCCGTCCGGGTCCGGCAAGACCACGCTGCTGCGCGCGCTGATCGGGCTGGCCGACACCCCGGCCGGCGCGGTCCGGCTGGACGGCGAGGACGCCACCGACTGGGCGCCGGCCGAGCGGGACATGGCGATGGTCTTCCAGGACCACGCGCCGTACCCGCACCTGCGGGTGCGGGACAACCTCGCGCTGCCGCTGCGGCTGGCCGGGCTGCCCCCGGGCGAGGTGGCCGAGCGGGTGCGGGAGGTCGCCGACCGGCTGCAGCTGACCGTGCATCTCGACCGCTGGCCGAGCCAGCTCTCCGGCGGGCAGCGGCAGCGGGTCGCGCTCGGACGGGTGCTGGGCCGGCCGCGGCCGGCGGCGTACCTGCTGGACGAGCCGCTGTCGGCGGACCCGGCGCTGCGCGGCCGGCTGCGGGCGATGATCGCCGGGACCACGACGGTCTGGGTCACCCCGGACGTGGCCGAGGCGGCCGCCGTCGGCGACCGGGTCGCGGTGCTCCGGGACGGCCGGCTGGAACAGCTGGGCACCCCGCAGGACCTGGCCGAGCGGCCGGCCAGCTTGGAGGTCGCCGCGCTGGCTCCGCTGACCGTGCTGCCCGGCTCGATCGCGGACGGGTCGCTGCGGCTGCCGATCGGCACGCTGCCGACCGACCGGCCGGACCGGGACCCGGTGCTGGTCGGGATCCGGCCGGCCGACCTGCGGCCGGACGGCGACGGGGTGCGGCTCACCCTGCTGGCCGGCGACGACGGGGTCGAGCCGGACGGGACCGTACGGTTGCGGCACCCCGCGCTGGCCCGGGCGGCCGAGGAGAACCCGGCGGTCTCGGCAGAGGTGCTCGCCAGGGTCGACCCGGCCGGCCGCCGGGCGGTGCCGGTCGTGCTGGATCCCGCCCGGGTGCTCCTGTTCGACCCGGACACCGGGGCCGCGCTCTAGCCGGTGTGGGCGCCGAGCAGGCGGCCGATCGTCTCGTCGTCCCAGGAGTGGCTGCGCATCAGCTGGTAGCGCTCGCAGGACAGCCGCAGGTAGCCCTCGGCGTCGGTGCCGTCGGTGAGCAGCCCGGTGCGCCGCAGCACCTCGACCGCCGGCTCGAACTCCTCGGTGAACCAGGTCTCGGCGGCCTCCCGGCGGTCGAGCATCCGGCCGCGCTGCTGCATGTAGCGGAAGCTCCAGGCCTCGACCATCTCCGCGAGGGTGCCGAAGTCCTCGCCGCGGTGCAGCTCGATCCTGGCCCGCATCCGCGGCGGCAGCGGCACCCGCTCGGCGAACACCCGCTCGTGCCCCTTCGTCGGCAGGTCCTCCAGCCGCAGGTTGCGCCCGGCGCCGACCGCGGTGAGCACCTCGATCACGTGCGCGTTGATCGTGGTCCAGCCGAGTGCCCGACCGACCGCCACCCGGTGGTGGCCGTCGATGACGAAGTGCACGTCGCCGATCCGGTAGACGTCGATGGGCGGCACCTCCTCACCCCGGCGCAGGGCCGCGTCGATGCGCGCGAACCGCCGCTCCACCTCGTCGGAGGTCGGCCGGAACAGCCGGTCGAAGCCGGTGTTGCGGTCTACCGAGCCGACCACCGAGTCGATGTCGATGACCTGCTCGCCGAGGTCGCGCTCGCCGCGCCGGCCGAGCGCCGCGACCACCTCGTCGAACGGCAGCAGCACGTCGTACGTCGCGGAGCGGCCGTGCAGCCGGCGGCGGACCGCGGACATGGCGGCGCGCCGCCGCGCGCGGAGGAAGTCGTCGCGGGCGTCCTGCTGCGGGAAGCCGGTGTCGGTCGCCATCGCCGACAGTCTGACGCCCGAGTGTGTCCGGCGACAGCGCGGTTTATGACACGACCGGACCTGTACTCGCCGGTAACTCCCGGCAAGACTGAAGATCCCTCACCCGAAAGGCAGGTGGCAACGTGGCCGCTGCTCTTTCTCCGATCCGCCGGATGGTCGCGCTGGCCGGCGGGACGTTGCTCACGGCCGGTCTGCTCGTCGTCGCCGGCTCCGCCTCCCCCGCCGCGGCGGCGCCGGGATCCGGTCCGACAGCGGTGGTCGCGCTGGGCGACTCGGCGATCTCCGGCGAGGGCGCCGGTGCGTACGAGCCGGGCACCAACGGCACCGGCGGCGACTTCTGCCACCGCTCGACCCGGGCGCTGATCCAGCAGACCGCAATCCCCGGCATCCAGAACAGGATCAGCCTTGCCTGCTCGGGTGCGGCCAGCTCGGACGTGCGGATCGACGGGACCACCCACTA